>NZ_JBEYXB010000001.1:787888-1069499 GCF_040644935.1 Streptomyces sp. NPDC046915
CGAACACCGGAATGGCCACCGTCGCGGCCCCCCTCACCAACACGGCAATCGCCACGGCCCCCTCCCCCGCCCCCGCTCCCGTCGCGAACACAGGGACCTTCAGCGTCCCCAACCCCCTCATGGACAGCGGAGCGTTCACCGCGATGCCTCCCTGGGCCGCCACCGGGGTCTTCCCCACCGCCAACCCTGTCGTCGCGCCCAGCCCCGTACTCCCGTCACCGGTCCCCGTCGCGGCGGCCCCGGCCCCGGTCGCGGCCCCAGCCCCCGCACCGGCACCGGCACCCGTCCCCGTCCCCGTCCCCTACGAGGGAAGGGCCGCGCAGGCACTGGCGTTCGCTCGGGCGCAGATCGGGCGGCCCTGTGTGTGGGGTGCGACCGGGCCGGACTCCTACGACTGCTCGAGTCTCACCCAGGTCGCCTGGCGAGCCGCAGGCGTGACGCTGCCGCGGGCCGCGCGGGAGCAGGCGGACGCCGGGACACCCGTGGCGCTGAGCGAGGCCCAGCCCGGTGACCTCGTGATCTTCTTCCAGGACGCCGGCCATGTCGGCCTGTACTCCGGCAACGGCATGATGATCCACGCCCCGGGCCAGGGCGCGTACATCCGCGAGGAGTCGGTCTACGGTGCCGGGGAGGCGGCGATTCACCGGGTGATACGGCCCGCGTGAGACCGGCCGCGCCAGCTCTCGTAGTGGTCGAGCAGGGTCTCTTCGACCGGCCGGTAGGAGAGACCCAGCTCGCGCACACTCCGGCTGTTGTCCACGCGGAAGCGGATGCCGAGGTGCTTGCCGATGTAGTCCTGGGTGAGCCCGAACGCGGGGCCCAGGACGCGTACCGGCCAGTGCGGGAGCGCGGTGCGCGGGAGGCGCGGGTCGCGGGGGTGGCGGGTGCGGATGACGCGGGACATCTCCAGGAAGGACGTCATCGTCTCGGCCGCGACGATGTAGCGGCCCTTTGCCGCCGGGTTCTCCGCGGCGGCGATGTGCGCGTCGGCGACGTCCCGTACGTCCGCCGTGGTGAAGCTGAAGTCCGGCGCGCCGTAGCAGAAGTACCCCTTGAACAGTTCGTCGAGCAGGAAGAGGCTGCCGGACTCGGACGCGGGGGTGAGTGAGGGGCCGAGGACCAGTCCGGGGTTGACGGACACCATCCGCCAGCGGTCCTGGGCCAGTTCGGCCTCCCTGGCGATGCGCTCCGCGACGGTCTTGGCGTAGTGGTAGGGATTGTTCTCCACCGTGCTGGTGGTGTTGACGTACTTCTCCGACAGCACCTGGCCGTCCATCTCGAGGACGTCGGCGTAGTCGCCGAAGACCGCGCCCACCGTGGAGGTGAGGACCAGGGTGTGCACGGACGGCGTCCGCTCCACCGCCGCCAGCAGGTTGCGGGTGCCCAGCACGGCCGGTTCGACCACGTCGCGGCGGCCGTCCGCGATCTTCTCCGGCATGAGGAACGGCGACGCCACGTGGAAGACCACCGTGCAGCCGCGCACCGCTTCGTCGAAGGAACCCTCCTGGAGCAAGTCGGCCTCGAACAGGGTCAGTTGCCCGGGGAAGGCCTCCTGCATCTCCCAGAGGGGCCGCACCTTCACGCGGTGCGCGATCCGGCGCACGGTCGTGTGCACGCGGTAGCCCCGCTCCAGCAGTCGCCGCACCAGATGGCTGCCGACGAACCCGCTGCCGCCGGTCACCACGACGGTCCGGTCCCCGTCCCCGCGCTCCCCCACCCTGCTCACCCGTCAAGGGTCGGGCATGCTCATGACCGGTGTCCACACCCCGGTAAGGGCATAAGACCGGTTTATGAGCTCATAGAAGGGACCCGCGTACTAACTTAGGCCTGCCTTAGCTTAGGCTTCCCGATCGAGTCGCCTGTCATCGCTCGAAGGGAACCTGATCATGCCGCGCCCGCTGCGGGTAGCCATAGTCGGAGCCGGCCCGGCCGGGATCTACGCCGCCGACGCCCTGCTCAAGTCCGAGGTGGCGGCCGAGCCCGGCGTGTCCATCGACCTCTTCGAGCGGATGCCCGCCCCCTTCGGGCTGATCCGCTACGGCGTCGCGCCCGACCACCCGCGCATCAAGGGCATCATCACGGCCCTGCACCAGGTGCTCGACAAGCCGCAGATCCGCCTGTTCGGCAACGTGGACTACCCGGCCGACATCAGCCTCGACGACCTGCGCGCCTTCTACGACGCCGTGATCTTCTCCACCGGCGCCACGGCCGACCGGGACCTGTCGGTCCCGGGCATCGACCTCGACGGCTCCTACGGCGCCGCCGACTTCGTGTCCTGGTACGACGGCCACCCGGACGTGCCGCGCACCTGGCCTCTCGAGGCCGAGAAGGTCGCCGTCCTCGGTGTCGGCAACGTCGCGCTCGACGTGGCCCGGATCCTGGCCAAGACGGCGGACGAGCTGCTGCCGACCGAGATCCCGCCGAACGTGTACGAGGGCCTGAAGGCCAACAAGGCCCTGGAGGTCCACGTCTTCGGCCGCCGCGGCCCGGCCCAGGCGAAGTTCAGCCCGATGGAGCTGCGCGAGCTGGACCACTCCCCCAACATCGAGGTCATCGTCGACCCCGAGGACATCGACTACGACGAGGGCTCGATCGAGACCCGCCGCGGCAACAAGCAGGCCGACATGGTCGCCAAGACGCTGGAGAACTGGGCGATCCGCGACGTGGGCGACCGGCCGCACAAGCTGTTCCTGCACTTCTTCGAGTCGCCGACCGAGATCCTCGGCGAGGACGGAAAGGTCGTCGGCCTGCGCACCGAGCGCACCGAGCTGGACGGCACCGGCAACGTCAAGGGCGCCGGCACCTTCAAGGACTGGGACGTCACCGCGGTCTACCGCGCCGTCGGCTACCTGTCCGAGAAGCTGCCCAAGCTGCCCTGGGACCTCGAGTCGGGCACGGTCCCGGACGCGGGCGGCCGGGTCGTCGAGGAGAGCGGCGCGCACCTCCGGTCCACATACGTCACCGGCTGGATCCGGCGCGGTCCGGTGGGCCTGATCGGCCACACCAAGGGCGACGCCAACGAGACGGTGTCCAACCTCCTGGACGACTACACGAACGGCCGGCTGCACACGCCCGACTCCCCGGCGCCGGAGGCCGTGGACGCCTTCCTCGCCGAGCGGAACGTCCGCTTCACCACCTGGGAGGGCTGGTACCGCCTGGACGCCGCCGAGAAGGCGCTGGGCGAGCCGCAGGGCCGGGAGCGCGTGAAGATCGTCGAACGCGAGGACATGCTGCGGGAGAGCGGGGCGTAAGGCCCCCGGAGGGCACCGCGAAAACCCGGCCTGCCAGGCCACACGGTCTGTTAGCGTCCTGCGGTGCTCTCCCTCCGTGAACCCGCTCTCTTCACCCGCCTGCGTGACGCGCGGCGGGTGCTCGTCGCCGGCGCGGGCGGTGGCTTCGACGTCTACGCCGGTCTCCCCCTGGCCCTCGCGCTCCGGGAGGCCGGCGCGGAAGTGCATCTGGCGAGCCTGTCCTTCGCCGACCTGTACGGCCTGGACCTGGACGTGTGGGTCGAGCAGGACGTCGCCGCCGTACGGCCGGACACCACGCTGCGCGGGGACTACTTCCCGGAGCGCACGCTCGCCGAGTGGCTGGCGGAGCAGGGGCTGCCGTCGACCGTGTACGCCTTCCCGCGCACCGGCGTCGAGCCGCTGCGGGCCGCCTACCGCAGCCTGCTCGCCCACCTGGGCGGGGTGGACGCCGTGGTGCTGGTGGACGGCGGCACCGACATCCTGATGCGCGGCGACGAGCACGGGCTGGGCACTCCGGAGGAGGACATGGCCAGCCTGGCCGCGGTGGCCGGGCTGGACGAGGTCCCGCACCGGCTGGTGGCCTGCCTCGGCTTCGGGGTGGACGCCTATCACGGCGTCAACCACTCCCTGGTCCTGGAGAACCTGGCGGCGCTGGAACGCGACGGCGCGTATCTGGGGGCGTTCTCGCTGCCTCGGGAGAGCCGTGAGGGTGCCCTCTACCTCGACGCGGTGGAGCACGCGCAGCGGCGCACCGCGAGCCACCCCAGCATCGTCAACGGCTCCGTCGCCGCGGCCGTGCGCGGCGGCTTCGGGGACGTGCGGTTCACCGAACGGACCCGGAACAGTGAGCTGTTCGTCAACCCGCTGATGTCGGTGTACTTCTGCGTGGACGCGCCCGGACTCGCCCGTCGCAACCTCTACCTCGACCGGCTGGAGGGCACGGCGCTGATGCGCCAGATCAGCTCGGCCATCGAGCGGTTCCGCGACGAACTGCCCCGGCAGCGTCCACCGAGGACCTTCCCCCACTGAACCGTTCAGCCGGTGGCCGCGGTGACGTCCCCGTTGACGGTGGTGAGGGTCATGCGCCGGTCGCCGGACGCGGACGCGGTGGGGATCGTGACGGAGGGGCGGCCGTTGGCCGTCGTGGCCGTGACCCGGTAGGCCGGCGCGTCGTGCGGCACCGAGACCCGGACCGAGCCGTTGGTGGTGACGGCGGTGACCGTGTCCGGCGCGGTGGCGCAGTCCAGGTCCAGGTCGCCGTTGACGGTCCCGGCCCGCAGCCGCTTCGCCCCGAGTGCGGTCGCGCGTACCGAGCCGTTGCGGGTGGCGAGCCGTACGGCGGCCCCGTCCCGGCCCGAGCGGGTCAGCGTCACATCGCCGTTGACGGTCGTCAGGTCCAGCGCGCCGGACACCCCCGCCGCGTCGATGCCGGCGTTGCGGGCGGAGACGGTGACGGCCGTGCCCGCCGGAACGTCCACCTCGGGCAGAGGGGGGCACCGGCCCGCCCGGTCGCCGTGCTCCGGGCAGGACAGGTCCAGCACCCAGGTGTCGCCGCGGTGGGACCAGCGGTGGTCCACCCGCCGGTCGACGCCGGCCGCGTCGCCGTCGGCGGGGCGCAGCCGGAGCCCGTTGTCGGTGGTGATCACCAGGCGGGCGGTCGCGGGGCCGCCCGGCAGTGCCGCGAGCGGACGCGCGTCCTTGTGGCCCCCGCCGCCGCAGCCCGTCGCGGTGAGCAGGACCGCGAGGAGAACGGCCGGGCGCCGCAGGGCGGTTGTCGTGGTGTCCATGCCGGACGGTTTCCCCGGCGGCGCGGGTCCATGGCGGTGGGGCCGGTGCGGCGTCGCTCGGCCGGAGCGGGTATCGCCAGCACGACGGGCGGACGGGGTCCGCCCCAAAGCGGATGGTGGGCGGACCCCGCCCGTTTCCCATTGTCGTGGCCTGGACAGATGACGGGCATGTGTGAATGACCACCCCTCGCAGTGCGCCGCGCACACCCCGTGCGCGCAACGCGAGCCCCCGCGAAACGCGGGGCCCCGCCCGACGTGTCGCGATCATCGACCGCGATACTGGAGGACACCCGTCGTCCCTTTCCGCAGATTGGCTCATGTCGAACTCCGCCACCGACCGCGCCACGACCCCCCGTACCGTGTGGCTCGCCCGCGGCCGCCACACCGGCTCCATCTCCGAGGACGTCCTCCGCCGCACCCTGCGCCGGCTGAAGGTGGACGAGGTTCTCGACGACTTCGCCGAACCGCCGGATCCCGAGGACACGCCCGGACGGGTGTTCGAGGCACGTTGGCGGGTCGACGGCGACGTGACGGTCAGGGCCCGCCTGACCCTGCTTCCGCCGCAGAGCCGGGAGGAGGGCCGGGAGTGGATCCTCGTCGCGGAGGCGGAGCGCCCGTGGGACGACGCGTGGCCGTCGCCCGCCACGATGTTCTGGCCGGACGACCCCGACGGCACGGCCACCGCCTGGGACCACCACCACGCCGTGCCGGAGCTGCGCTTCCGTCAGGTCAACCCGCTCCCCGCCGACGACAAGGAGATGCGGCGCGTCCTGCGCGACGCGGCGCGCGAGTCCTGGTGCGTCAACCTCGTCGTGCACGAGGCGATGACCCCGGACGAGCACGGCAGGCTGCCGCTCACACGGCTGCTGCCGCCCGGGCTGCGGCACCGGGTCGTGGAGCACCGGGCCGCCCCGCACCAGCTGCGCGCCGTCAACTACGCCCTGAAGTACTTCGGCGTCGAGGTGCCGCGCGGCGGCGCGGTGCTGCTCCCGCCGCAGCCGGCCCCGCCCGGATACGACGGCCGGGACCACTCGGTGCGCAGCGTCTTCCTGGACGGCTCGGAACCGGCCGAACTCATCGGCGTACTGCGCCGCTTCACCACCCTCCCCCGGCCGCTCCCCGAGGGCGCCGAGGAGGCGCTGACCGGCCTGCGGGAGAAGTGGACGCTGCGGACCCTCGAGGAGGAGCTGGCCCGGCAGCGGGAACTCGTCGCCAGGTACGCCGAGGCGCTCGACGCCATGACGAGGTCCCGCGACCTCTACCGGGAGGCCGCCGAGCGCGCGGGCGAGGCGCTGGCCGCCTTCCGCGACGCCCCCGCCCCGCCGCCCGAGCAGCCCGCCGCTCCACCGGCCTCGCCGTTGCAGCAGCTGACCCGGACCTTCGAGCGCCTCAAGTTCGGCGCCAAGGCGCTCCGTCCGGCGCCCGCCCTGCCCGCGGCGCGGGACGCCGACGACACCGGGGACGGTGACGCGGAGGAGACCGACCGGATCTCGTGACCCGCCCGGGAGGAGACCCGGGCGGGCGGGAGATAGGGCGAGCGGGACGGGGAAGGCGAAAGAGAGCGGCCTGCCGAGGTCCGAGGTCGCGAGGAGGAGGCCCCGTGGACGTGGACGTGCCCACCACCTGGCTCGTGGTCGCCGCCGTCGTCGCGGCGGCCCTGCTCGCCGCGGCCCTCGCCGTCCTCGTACGACTGGTGCGCACCAGGCGGACCCTGCGCCGGGCCGGACTTCCCACCGGTTCGCGCTGGGTCTTCTGGGGCGCCGTCCTCTATCTGGTGCTGCCGACCGATCTGCTGCCCGACCCCGTGTACCTCGACGACATCGGCGTCCTGCTCCTCGCCCTGCGCAGCATGCGTGCCGCCCGGCCGCTGCCGCCGGACGAGGCCGAATTCTGACCCGGCGGCTCCCGCCGCGCCGCGCGCCGCCGCATCATGATGCGATGCAGTCGACGTTCACCTCGATCACCGGTGTGTCCAGGACACCCGAGGCCGCCGTCGTCGTCGACGTGATGCGCGCGTTCACCGTGGCCGCCGGGGCCCTCCGGCAGGGAGCGGAGAAGATCGTCTTCACGGACACCACCGACGAGGCACTGGAGCTGAAAGCCCGTCACCCCGGCTGGCTGGCCTTCCAGGACGGCGCCCCGACACCCGGCTTCGACCTGGCCAACTCCCCCGCCCGGCTCCGTTCGCTCGACGTGGCGGGCCGCACCGTGGTGCAGAAGACCACCGCGGGAACCGTGGGCGCCCTGGCGGTCGCCGACGCCCGGCTCCTGCTGTGCGCGAGCTTCGCGGTGGCCGGTGCCACGGCGGAGCTCCTCAGCCGCGAGCGGCCGGCGGCGGTCACCTTCGTCGTCACCGGCGACGACGGCCGGGCGGAGGAGGACCTGGCCTGCGCCCAGTACATCGCGGCCCGCACCACCTCCGGCACCACCGACCCGGCGCCCTACCTCACCCGCGCCCGGCACTCCGACGGTGCCGCCCGGCTCGCCGACGGGGTACGGCGCGGCTGGACGGGCGTCCACCCCGAGGACATGGAGCTCTGCCTGGAGGTCGACACCTGCGCGTTCGCCATGGTGGCCGGACGGGAGGAGGGACGGCTGACCCTCAGGGCGGTACCGGCCCACTGACCGCCGACCGCGTCGCCGCCGCACGGCAATGCTCGGACTCATACCGTCCGCCCAGGTGCGTTTCCCGGCCGTCGTGACGCATTCTTGCTGTGACACCCACCCGGCGGCGCACGGACGGGGCAGAGGCCGATGACTGGGAGCGGGGAGCGGGCACACCGGGCCCGCGGACGGCTGGCCCGGCTGCTCGTCGACGCCTCCACCCGGGCACTCGGCACGGCCGGCGGGCATGTGAGCGGCGTCTACCTGCGCTCCGGCACGCCCAAGCTGCTACGTCTCGCGGTGCTGGTGGGGCTGCCCGGTCCGCTGTTCCGGCCCTGGTGGCAGCTGCATGTGAAGCAGCCCTTCCCGGTCGCCGACGCCTACCGGCTCGGCGTCCAGGTGGTGCTGCCGAACGCCATGGAGACGGTCCGCCGCTACCCCCAGCTCGCGGCCGGTCTGCCGTTCCAGTTCGGGTCGCTCTACATGCCCGTGCCCGGGGAGAAGTCGACCTTCGGTGTACTGGCCGTGATGCGGCCGGCCGCCACGGACGCGGCGGAGGAGCTGCCCGACCCCGAGCGGCTGGCCACCCTGGCAGAGAAGCTGGGCACCGAGCTGAGCGCGCTGGCCGACGGTGACGAGGACGCGGTCGTCTGGGACGGCGAACCGCTGTGCGTACGCCCGCCGGCGGCCCGCCCGGTGCCCTGGCCCGTCGGACGGTTCACCTGGGACCCGGCGACCTCCGCGGTCACCGCGGACAGCCGGCTGCACGACCTGCTGGGCGCGCTTCCCGAGGAGTTCGCCGCGACGGGGGAAATCCTCGCGGAGGCGCTGGCCCCGTCCGAAGCCCACCAGATCATGGCGGCGCTCGACGCCACGGCCGCCGGAACACCTCCGCCGCTGCCGCTGCACGTCCGGGCGGGCGACGGGACCGCGCGGCTGCTGGAACTCTGGCCCCCGGCCGACCAGGCCGGCACGCCCCTGGTGCGGGGCCTCGTCATCGATCCCGGCCCCGCCGCGTCCGCCGGCGCGGCGGCCGACCCGCTGCCGCAGGGCGTGTTCTGCCTGGACCGGCTGGGTGTGGTGGTGTACGCCAATCCGGCCGCGGCACGCCTGCTGGGCCAGGAGCGCGGGCGGCTGGTCGGGCGTGCTTTCGGGGAGGCCGTGCCGTGGCTGAGCCGGCCGCCGTACGAGGACCATATCCGCGGTGCCCTGCTCTCCCCCGAGCCGGTGCACTTCCACGTCCGGCGGCCTCCGGACGAGGACGACCGCGAGGGCGACGGCGAGGGTGACTGGCTGGCGCTGTCCCTGCACGCCGGTCCGGACACGCTCACCTGCACCGTCGTCCCGGCGGACCGGATCGACGCATCGCTGGACACCCACGTGGAGCTGCCGCCGGTCGAGCCCGCGCCGGGTGACCGGCCGGCCGGTCCCTCGATGGCCCCCTTGTACCGGCCCATCGCCCTGGCCATCGCGCTGACCGACGCGGTCACCGCCCGCCAGGTGTCGGAGGTCGTCACGCGGGAGCTGCTGCCCGCGTTCGGCGGGCGGCGACTGGCGATCTACCTGCTCCAGGAGCGGCACCTGTACCTGGCGTGGGAGACCGGCTTCCCGCAGGGCTTCCTCGCCCCGTTCGAGGGCGTCGGCCTCGACGCCCGCCTGCCCGGCGTCGAGACGCTCACCACGGGCCGGCCCATCTTCTTCGAGTCCATGGAGTTGCTGAACGCGGCCTACCCGGGCATCCCCCTGGACGCCACGGAGGGCGCCCGCGCCTTCCTGCCGCTGGTCGCCTCGGGGCGCCCGGTCGGCTCCTGCATCCTGGGCTTCGAGCGCCCCCGCGGGTTCAGCACGGAGGAACGTACGGTCCTCACCGCGCTCGCCGGGCTGATCGCGCACGCCATGGAGAAGGCGCAGCGCTACGACACCGAGGCGGCCCTCGCCCGGGGGCTCCAGCAGGCGCTGCTGCCCCGGCGGCTGTCGGCGCATCCGCTGGTGGAGACCGCCGGACGCTATCTGCCCGGCACGCAGGGCATGGACGTCGGCGGGGACTGGTACGACGTGGTCGAGGCCGGGGACGGTCTGGCGCTGGTCATCGGGGACGTCCAGGGGCACGGCGTGCAGGCGGCGGCCACGATGGGGCAGCTGCGCAGCGCGGTCCGGGCCTTCGCGCTCGGGGACCGTCCGCCCGACGAGGTCATGAGCGGTACGAACCGGCTGCTCATCGATCTCGACCCCGGACAGTTCGCCAGCTGCTGCTACCTGCGCCTCGACCCCGCCACCGGGGTGGCCCGGGTCGCCCGCGCCGGGCATCCGCCGCCGCTGCTGCGCTCCCCGGACGGGCGCACCCAGGTCCTGGTCCTTCCCGGCGGTGTCGTGCTGGGCGTGGACCCGCACGCGGTGTACCCGGTGGCGGAACTGACCCTGGAGCCCGACGCGATCCTCGCCCTGTACACGGACGGGCTCGTCGAGCGGCCCGGCACGGACATCGACGTCGGTATCGGCGCGCTGCGCGTGGCCCTGGCCCGGGCCGGGGCCGCCGCCGGGCGCCGGGGCGGCCGTTCCCTGTCCGGCGTCGCCGACCGCCTCACCGCCACGGCCCGCCACGCCACCGACCGCCCCGACGACGTCGCCCTGCTCCTGGCCACCCGCCGCACGGCCCCCGGGCGCCCGCGATGAGCCGCGCACATCCCGCCGCCCATGCCCCCGGCACATGCCATGCCGGTCTCGTCTGCGCCGGGCCCACCCGCACCGCCGATCACAGGCAGTTATCTCATGGGATGCCTCTCGCCTCCGGGGGCCGGGCAGTGTAGACATGGGCTCATGGTCCGACTGTTGGGCCGGATCGCGCTACGGCCGGTCCGCCGGTCCGGTGAACCGCAGGCGCCGCTCCCACCGCGGCAGGACGGCACCGGGCCGCGCCGCGAAGGGGCCGGCGGGCTGCGGGCGATGGGCGGACGCAGCGTTGCCGGACAGGTGTTCGTACTGCAAGTGGTGATCGTGCTGCTGCTGGTCGTGTCGGCCGTGGTGGCGCAGGTCCTCCAGGTCCGGCACGACAGCGACCTGGAGGCGCAGAACCGCTCCCTCGCCGTCGCCCAGTCGTTCGCCAACGCCCCGGGCACGGTCGCGGCACTGCGCAGCAAGAACCCGACGGCCCTGCTCCAGCCGAGGGCCGAGGCCACCCGCAAGGCCACCGGTGTGGACTTCATCGTCGTGATGAACACCGACGGGATCCGCTACACCCACCCCAAGCCGGACCGCATCGGCAAGAAGTTCGTCGGCACGATCGCGCCGGCGCAGGCCGGGCACATCGTGACCGAACACGTCCACGGCACCATCGGGCCGCTGGTGCAGGTCGTGGTCCCGGTCAAGGCACCGGACGGCACCGTCGTGGGCCTGGTGTCCTCGGGCATCACCACCGCGCACGTCGGCGGTGCCGCCGACCAGCAGCTGCCGCTGCTGCTGGCCTCCGCCGCGGCGGCGCTGGCCCTGGCCACCGCGGGCACGGCCCTGGTGAGCCGGCGCCTGCTGCGGCAGACGCACGGCCTCGGCCCGTCCGAGATGACCCGCATGTACGAGCACCACGACGCGGTGCTGCACGCCGTCCGGGAGGGTGTGCTCATCGTCAGCGGTGAGGGCCGGCTGCTGCTCGCCAACGACGAGGCGCACCGCCTGCTCGACCTGCCCGAGGACGCCGAGGCCCGCCATGTGCTGGAGCTCGGCCTCGACGCCGACACCGCCGGGCTGCTCGCCTCGGGCCGGGTCGCCACCGACGAGGTGCGCCTGGTCAAGGACCGGTTGCTGGCGATCAACCAGCGGCCGACGGACCTCAGGGGCGGCCCGCCCGGAAGCGTGACCACGCTGCGCGACTCCACGGAGCTGCGCGCCCTGTCGGGCCGGGCGGAGGTGGCCCGCGAACGCCTCGACATGCTGTACGACGCGGGGGTCGGCATCGGCACCAGCCTCGACGTGAGCCGCACCGCCGAGGAACTGGCGGGGCTGGCCGTGCCCCGGTTCGCGGACTTCGCCACCGTGGACCTCTTCGACGCCGTGATCGAGGGGGCGGAGCCGCGGCCGGGCACCGCCCTGCACCGCACCGCGTGCAGCGGGGTGCGCGAGGACGCCCCGCTGTATCCGGTGGGCCGGCGCATCCGGTTCGTGGCGACCTCACCGCAGGCCCGCAGCCTGGCCACCGGCCAGTCGGTGGTGGAGCCCCGGCTGCGCGAGGCCTCGGGCTGGCGGGCGCAGGACCTGGAGCGCACCGAGCAGGTCGTGGAGTACGGCATCCACTCGCTGATCAGCGTGCCGCTGCGCGCGGGCAGCCTGGTGCTGGGCGTGGCGACCTTCTGGCGTTCGCAGAAGCCCGAGCCGTTCGACGCCGAGGAGCTGGCCCTCGCCGAGGAGCTGGTCGCCCGCGCGGCGGTGTCCATCGACAACGCGCGCCGCTACACCCGCGAGCACAGCATGGCGGTCACCCTTCAGCGCAGCCTGCTGCCCCGCTCCCTGCCCGACCAGAGTGCCCTGGAGATCGCCTACCGCTATCTGCCCGCGCAGGCCGGGGTCGGCGGGGACTGGTTCGACGTGCTGCCGCTGTCCGGGGCGCGGGTGGCGCTGGTGGTGGGGGACGTGGTGGGGCACGGGCTGCACGCCGCGGCCACCATGGGGCGGCTGCGCACGGCGGTGCACAACTTCTCCGCGCTGGACCTGCCGCCCGACGAGCTCCTCGCCCTGCTGGACGAGCTGGTCGCCCGCATCGACCAGGACGAGCCCCCCGCGGACGGCGGCGCGGTGGTCACCGGGGCGACCTGCCTGTACGCGGTGTACGACCCGGTCGCCCGCCGCTGCACCGTCGCCCGGGCCGGCCACCCCCCGCCCGCCGTGGTCCGGCCCGACGGAAGCGTCGACTTCCCGGACGTGCCCGCGGGTCCCCCGCTGGGGCTGGGCGGGCTGCCCTTCGAGGCCGCCGAGCTGGAGCTGCCCGAGGGCAGTCGGCTGGTGCTGTACACGGACGGGCTGGTCGAGGACCGGGACCGGGACATCGACGAGGGCCTGGAGCTGCTGCGGACCGCGCTGAAGCGGGCCGGGGACTCGCCCGAGGACACCTGCCGGGCGGTGCTGGACCTGCTGCCGGCCCGGCCGAGCGACGACGTCGCCCTGATCGTGGCCCGTACCCGCACGCTGGGCGCCGACCGGGTCGCCGAGTGGCAGGTGCCGTCCGAACCGGCGGCCGTCTCCCAGGTTCGGGCCGCGGTGACCCGGCGGTTGGAGGAGTGGGGCCTGGACGATCTGGCGTTCACCACGGAGCTGATCCTGAGCGAGCTGGTCACCAACGCCATCCGCTACGGCCGCGGCCCCATCGGCGTACGGCTCCTGCACGACCGGACCCTGATCTGCGAGGTGTCCGACAGCAGCACGACCTCACCACACCTGCGGTACGCGGCCACCACCGACGAGGGCGGACGCGGGCTGTTCCTCGTCGCCCAGCTCGCCGAGCGCTGGGGCACCCGCTACACCCCCAGCGGCAAGATCATCTGGGCGGGGCAGCCACTGCCCTGAGACGGCCGGGCGGACGAACGACCCGGCCGTCGGGGGGGGCGGAATGTTGCGTCAGCCGCCGTTCAGCCGCGAGCGCAGCAGCTGCTTGCCCAGCTCGGCGCCCTTGCGGCTGTCCGACTGCGCCTTGCGGAACAGGTCGGCGATCTCCTGATCCTTGTCGCGTTCCGCGTCCTGGATGTACTGCTCCAGTCGGAGGGCGTTGCTCAGGCACGCCTCGACGTACCAGATCAGGTTGTAGTCCTTGTCCCGGGTACCGGTGACGTGACCGGTCTCGGTGCTGCTGGCCATGGGGTTCTCCTCCATCTCCTGGCCCGGCGTCGCTGTGCTTCTCCGGAAACCACCGAGTACCCGGGCGACCGGCGGGCACACCGCCCCGATCTGGGACTATTCGTCGATCACCGCTCCGAAACGGGCACCGTGGCCGTTCCCGCCCAGGGCGCCGGCGCCGTAGACCCACGAACCGTCGGCGAGCAGGCCGCGGCCGCTCGCGGGCAGCAGCCACACCGCGCCGTCGCCGGCGTTCTCGCCGGACGCCGACGCGAGCAGTTCGGCGCGGCCGTCGCGATCGGTGTCCACCAGCCGCACCTGGGAGCCCCAGCCGTCGTCCGCCTCGGCGGTGCCGGGAATCTGGCGGGTGTTCTGGTCGAAGGACTGGGCGCCGGACCCGGTCAGGCCCTTGGCGGTGCCGCGCAGCAGCCACACCGCGCCCGCGTCGGCGACCGTGCCCACGTCCTCGCCGGGCGCGCCCACGGCCACGTCGGCGTAGCCGTCGCCGTTCACGTCGGCCACGGACAGGTCGGCGCCCCAGTCGTCGCCCTGCTCCGCGGTGCCGGGCACGCCCGGGGAGTTCTGCGACCACCACTGCGCGGAGCTGCCGGGGCCCTGGGTGCCGGCCGGCCCGTCCGCGCCGCCGTAGTAGACACCGACCAGCCCGCCGGGCGCGTCCGCGTCCCCGGTGGACTCGTCGGCGGCGCTGAGCTGGCCGACGACGAGGTCGTCGTAGCCGTCGCGGTTGATGTCGCCGGAGGCCGTGCCCAGGCCGCCGTGCAGGTCCCGCCGGTAGCTCAGGCCCCCGGCGCCGCCCGCGTAGTACGCCGACCAGCCCTGGGTGTAGTCGTCGTCCGGGCTGTAGCCGGAGACGACGAGGTCGGCGAAGCCGTCGCGGTCGTAGTCGCCGGTGGTCACGGAGAGGGGCTGGAGCCTGTGGCCGGTGGAGTGCGGGGCCCCGACCCGCCGCAGGACGCCCGCGTGGTACGTGAAGGCGGTCAGGCCCACCTTCTGGTCGACGACGAGCTGGTCGGCGTCGGTGTCCCCGGTGAACCTCGCGGCGGCCACCGCGAGGCCGAACCGGGCCCCGGCGGCGGGCCGGGCGGCGGTGACGGAGGCGGTCCGTTCGGCGCCCAGGCCGGCCTTGGAGCCGTACAGGACGGTCACCCGGCCCGCGTCCGCGACGCTGCCCTCGTCCTCGCCGGGGGCGCCGATGACCGCGTCGTCGTAGCCGTCGCCGTCCAGGTCGCCGGTGGCGACGGCCTGCCCGAAGTCGTCCCAGGCCTCCGAGGTGCCGGGCACGCCCCTGCTGGACTGGCTGATGACCGCGGTACGGCCCTTGGGCACGGTGTTGTGGGTGCCGATGCCGCTGGGGGCGCCGTACTGGACGGTGACGTATCCGGCGCCCTTCTTGCCGTCGACGGTGCCCTCCGGGACGCCGATGAGGACGTCGGCGTAGCCGTCGCCGTTGAAGTCGCTGTTGCGGTCGGCGGCGCTGGTGCCGCCGGGGACGCCGGCGAACGCGGACGGCGCGGCCAGGATGCCGGCGCCGGCGAGCAGCAGGAAGGAGGCGGCCGTGGCGACGGCCGAGGCCGTGGTACGGCGGGTCGTGCGTGCGATGCGGGTCATGTCCCGTTCCCCCAGGGTCTCTTGACGGTCCGTCGGGTACTGTTTGGTGACCGACGCCCTGTTCGACACGAGAGGTCCGGGCGGAGTTGTGGTGCGGGGCGCGGCTGTGACAGACCGGTTACAGTCGGTGCGGGGCCGGGGTGTGCGGACGTGCGGGCGGGCGGGGTCAGCCGAGGGCGCGGTCCAGGTTGAAGGCGGCGCTGATCAGGGACAGGTGGGTGAACGCCTGCGGGAAGTTGCCCTGTTGCTCACCGGTGCGGCCGATCTCCTCTGCGTACAGGCCGAGATGGTTGGCGTAGGTGAGCATCTTCTCGAACGCCAGCCGTGCCTCCTCCAGCCGTCCGGCGCGCACCAGCGCCTCGACGTACCAGAACGAGCAGATCGAGAAGGTGCCCTCGTCGCCGCGCACCCCGTCCGGGCTGGCCTGCGGGTCGTAGCGGTAGACGAGGGAGTCGGAGACCAGCTCCTCGGTCAGCGCGTCCAGGGTGGACAGCCACTTGGGGTCGGTGGGGGCGATGAACTTGGCCAGCGGCATCATCAGCACGGAGGCGTCCAGGACGTCGCTGTCCTCGTGCTGGACGAAGGCGCGGCGCCGCGGCGACCAGCCGCGGTCCATGATCCGCCGGTAGATGGCGTCCCGGCTCTGCCGCCAGCGGAGGATGTCGGCGGGCAGGCCCCGCCGGTTGGCGAGGCGGATGGCACGCTCGATGGCCACCCAGCACATCAGACGGGAGTAGAGGAATTTCTTGCGGCCGCCGCGGATCTCCCACACACCCTCGTCGGGCTGGTCCCAGTGGTCGCAGACCCAGTCGACCAGGTGGCACACGTCGTCCCACTGGCCGCTGGGGATGGGCTCGGCCCACTTGTCGTAGAGGTAGATCGAGTCGATCAGGGCGCCGTAGATGTCGAGCTGGAGCTGGTCGGCGGCGGCGTTGCCGACCCGGACCGGGGCCGAGCCCTGGTGGCCGGACAGGTGCCCCAGTTCGCGTTCGGGCAGGTCGGTGCGGCCGTCGATGCCGTACATGATCTGCAGCGGGCCCGATCCGCGGCCGTCTCCGGGGCTGATGTGGGTGGTCACGAACCGCATGAACGCCTCGGCCTCGCCGGAGAAGCCCAGCCGCAGCAGGGCGTACACGCAGAAGGCGGCGTCGCGGACCCACACGTAGCGGTAGTCCCAGTTGCGTTCGCCGCCGAGCTGCTCGGGGAGGCTGGTGGTGGGCGCGGCGACGATGGCGCCGGTCGGGGCGTAGGTGAGCAGCTTCAGGGTGAGGGCGGAACGGTGGACCATCTCGCGCCAGCGGCCCCGGTAGCGGGACCGGGACAGCCAGCGCCGCCAGTAGGCGACCGTGGCGGCGAACTGGTGCTCGGCCTCCATGTGGGGGCAGCCGCGCGGTGGTACGTCCTCGCCGACCTGGTCGAGGGCGAACACGGCGGTCTCGCCCTCGGTGAGCTTGAAGTCGGCGAGCGCGTCCACGCCGTCGCCCTCCAGCGGCATGGTGGCGGTCAGCGCGAGGGCCGTGTCCCGGGACTCGAAGAGGGCGGTCTCGCCGAGCATGGTCAGGGCGTGCGGGGCGGCGCCGTAGTCGAAGCGCGGTGCGATGCGGGCCCGGAAGGGAACGGTGCCGCGGACGCACAGGACGCGGCGGATCACGCGGTGCCGGTCGCTCTCGGCGGCCTCGCCGCTCACGGGCATGAAGTCCTGGATCTCCCCGACACCGTCCTCCGTGTAGAACCGGGTGATCAGTACGTTGGTGTCGGGGAAGTAGAACTGCTTGGTACGGGCCGGTACGGCCGCGGCGAGCTCGAAGGCCCCGCCGCGCTCGGGGTCCAGGATGGCCGCGAAGACGCTGGGCCGGTCGAAGGCCCGGCAGCAGTACCAGTCGATCGTGCCGTCGCTGCCCACCAGGGCCACGCTGCGCAGATCGCCGATCAGCCCGTGCTCGGCGATCGGCAGGGGGCGGGGGCGCCCCTGTGTGTCCTGCGGGAACTGTGTCTCGGCCATGACGGCCTCCCGGTCCGGGCGTGCGCGCTGCTTCCAGCGTAGGTCCGGGGGTTTCTTTCCGCCGTCTTCAGGTACCTCGTCATCGAGCCTGCGGCCGCTCCGGATGCAGGGCGCGCTCAGGCGGTGAATGGTGAGAGTGGGTCCCGGTCTCGCGGTACGTGCCATCCGGGCCCGAGGAGGAGGCATCATGTCGACGTCAGAACCCGAAGCGTCCCGGTTGTCGGACGACCTGCGCACCCCGGACTCCCTGCTGCACAGCTCCCCCGGCGGGGACATCACGGCGGAGGACATGGTGATGGCGGCGGGCCGGGACGTCACCCCGGCGAACCTGGAGTGGGCGAGGCGCAAGCTGGAGACCGAGGGGCCGTCCGCCATCGAGAAGCTGCTCCCCTAGGGCTCCACGGCATCATGGCCACTGGCTCCGGAACGCTGTGCCGGGGCCGGTGGTTGTGGTGTGCTCGCGCGCGGCGGGCGGCATACGGCGCGGGATGGTTTTCCGATCAGTCTTCCGCTGTGAGGGCGCGGGCTGGCAGACTCCGGGGGTGCCCGACTTCGACTTCGACATGCTTGTCATCGGATCCGGACCCGGCGGCCAGAAGGCCGCCATCGCCGCGGCCAAACTCGGCCGGCGGGTCGCGGTCGTCGACCGCCCCGACATGGTCGGCGGGGTCTCCCTACACACCGGAACCATCCCCTCCAAGACTCTCCGCGAGGCGGTGCTGTACCTCACCGGACTCACCCAGCGCGATCTGTACGGGCAGAGCTACCGCCTGAAGGAGGACATCACCGTCGCGGACCTGATCGCGCGCACCCAGCACGTGGTCGGCCGGGAGACCGACGTCATCCGCAGCCAGCTCTCCCGCAACCACGTCTCCCTGCACGCCGGCACGGCCCGCTTCGTCGACCCGCACACCGTCGCCCTGCGGGAGGTGACCGGTCACGAGCGGCTGCTGAGCGCGGAGCACATCGTGATCGCCACCGGCACCCGGCCCGCCCGCCCGGACAGCGTCGAGTTCGACGGGCGCACGATCCTGGACTCGGACAACGTGCTCACGCTGGAGCGGGTGCCGCGCTCCATGGTCATCGTGGGTGCCGGTGTGATCGGCATGGAGTACGCCTCGATGTTCGCGGCGCTGGGCAGCCGGGTCACGGTGGTGGAGAAGCGCCCCGGGATGCTGGACCTGTGCGACGTGGAGGTCGTCGAGTCGCTCAAGTACCACCTGCGGGACCTGGCCGTCACCTTCCGGTTCGGGGAGACCGTCGCCGCCGTGGAACGCCATCAGAACGGGGCCCTGACCGTCCTGGAGAGCGGCAAGAAGATCCCCGCCGACGCGGTGATGTACTCCGCGGGCCGCCAGGGCGTCACCGACGAGCTCGACCTGCCCAAGGCCGGTCTGTCGGCGGATCCCCGCGGCCGGATCAGGGTGGACGAGTGCTACCGCACCGAGGTGCCGCACGTCTACGCCGTCGGCGACGTCATAGGCTTTCCGGCACTGGCCGCGACCTCGATGGAGCAGGGCCGGGCGGCGGCGTACCACGCGTTCGGCGAGCCGGTGGGCCGTATGCACAACCTCCAGCCGATCGGCATCTACACCATCCCGGAGATCAGCTTCGTAGGCCGGACGGAGGACCAACTCACCGCGGACAGCGTGCCGTTCGAGGTGGGCATCGCCCGCTACCGGGAACTGGCCCGCGGCCAGATCATCGGCGACTCGCACGGCATGCTCAAGCTGCTGGTCTCCCCCGAGGACCGCACGCTGCTGGGTGTGCACTGCTTCGGCACGGGCGCCACCGAGCTGATCCACATCGGCCAGTCCGTGATGGGCTGCGGCGGCACGGTCGACTATCTCGTCGACGCCGTGTTCAACTACCCGACGCTCGCGGAGTCCTACAAGGTGGCCGCGCTGGACGCCACGAACAAGCTGCGCCAGATAGACCACTTGGGAGACTGACCGGCGCTACTCGGGCAGTGCCGTGTCGTCCTCGACGACGTGCACCGCCGCCTCCTCCGCACCGGCCGCGCCTCCGTCGACGCCCACGTCGTCCGCGACGGTCTCCTTGGTGGTGTCCGGGTGGGCACCCTCGTCGGGGGCCACGAGCCGGCCGGCGCGGTGGCCGCCCGCCTCGGCGTCGACGGGCTCGCCCTCGCCGCCCGGCAGGTCGCCCACGGCGTCCCCGGGCGGCGGGGACACGTCGGGCCGCTCCTGGTCCAGCCGCTGGTCGAGGCTCTCGCCCTCGTGCTGCTCGGCCGCGGTGGTCCCGTACCGGGTGACGCCCAGCGGCTTCTCCGGGGGCGAGTAACCCTCGTCGAGGCTGTCGTCGTAGGTCCGTTCGTCCACCGCGTCCTGAAGGTCCAGGGGCGCGGCGTCCTGCTGTTCCTCGTTGGTCCCGGTGGGCTGGTACGCGTCGTCGCCCATCGGGGTGTGCTCCGGCTGCTGACCGGTCATGACCGCCTCCCTCTCGGCGCCCGGCGCCTGTCGCTGTCACGGTTCCCGGTCCGCGTTTCCCGCTGCCGGAACCCTAATCCCCTCACAGCAAAGGCCCTGACCAGCGAGGGAAGTTGGCGCTGGGGTCGGCCGGGCGCAGATTACCGGCTGGTCAATCTTGAAACGTAAACGAGTGCCGCTATCATCACACCCACCCCACACGCGGTGTGATCGGCTGCCGACGCAGGGCTGATCACCACGTGCGTCCCCCTCCCCATTTCCTGCCCGCCCCCCGACCCGAGGCCATCCCTCTCCGGGTCCCGGGCGGAGCCACCCCCCACCCGTACGACGCCGGGCCAGGACGCCCATGCGCGTGCACTGGCGCAAGCGGCTCGACAATGAGCAACATCAGGGGCAGAGGTCTTCAGGCCAACGCCCTCGGCACGTTCGACACGGTGGTCATGGCGGTCGCGGGCAGCGCCCCGGCCTACTCGCTCGCGGCGACCACCGCGGTCCTGGTCGGTGCCGTGGGACTGGCCAGTCCTGCCGCGTTGCTGTACCGCGCGATACCCATGCTGGGCATCGCGCTGGCGTTCAGCTACCTCGGCCGGATCGACGTCAACGCGGGGGCGAGCTACTCCTGGGTGGGACGCACCCTCCACCCCTTCCTCGGCTTCATCAGCGGCTGGGCGCTGGTGGTGTCCGCGACCATCTTCATGGTGGCCGGTTCGCTGCCCGCCGGGTCGATGACCCTGGCCCTGTTCGACGGCGAACTGGCCGACGACACCGCGCTGTCGACGGTGGTCGGCACCATTTGGTTCCTGATCATGCTCGGGGTGGTGCTGGGCGGCGCCCGGCTCACCGTGCGCGCGCAGTTGCTGATGTCGGGCGTAGAGCTGGCGATCCTGCTGCTGTTCGCGGTGCTGGCCCTGTTCCACACCGGCAACGCCCGCGCCTTCGACTGGTCCTGGCTCGGCTTCAGCCACTTCGACGGGATGGCCGGCTTCGCCTCGGGCGCGCTCATCGCCGCGTTCTACTACTGGGGCTGGGACGTCACCAGCAACCTCAGCGAGGAGACCCGCAACAGCCGCCGTACGACGGGTCTCGCGGGCCTGATCGGCGTGGGCATCGTCTTCCTGCTCTTCGAGGTGTTCACCATCGCCGTGAACATCATCCTGTCCTCCAAGCAGATCGAGGACAACGACGCCAACGTGCTGGCGGTGCTCGGCGAGGAGGTCTGGCCCGGCTGGGGCGGCAAGCTGCTGATCATCGCCGTGATGCTGTCGACCATCGCCACCCTGGAGACGACGCTCATCCAGGTCACCCGCTCGCTGTTCGCGATGGGCCGCGACCGTACGATGCCGTCCGCGTTCGGGCGGGTGCACCGCACCTGGAACACCCCCTGGGTGGCGATCGCCGTGGTGGGCGGGGTGGCGCTGGTGATGTTCATCGCCTCCAACGCCCTGGGCTCGGTGGGCGACATCCTCGCCGACGCCATCTCGGCGATCGGCCTTCAGATCGCCATCTACTACGGTCTCGCGGGCCTCGCGGTCGTGGTGGCCTACCGCAAGATGCTGCTGAGGTCCGCGGCCGACTTCGTACTCGGCGGGCTGTGGCCGCTGTTCGGCGCCCTGTTCATGTTCTGGATCTTCATCGAGTCCCTGGGCGAGCTGAGCGGCGCGGCCATCGGCATCGGCCTCGGCGGGCTGGCCGTGGGCCTGGTGCCGATGCTCTGGTACTGGAAGCAGGGCAGCGACTACTACCGGCCCGCCAAGCTCGACGCCACCCGCACCGTCGAGGCGGAGTACGTCCCCGACGACCGCGCCGCGGAGGCGTCACGGGCCCACGAGGGCCTCCCCACCGACTTCTGACGGGGAGGGACCCGATGGCGAGAGACCGCTTCGTCTCCAAGTACGCGCCCGACTTCGACCCCGACTGCGGGGACGACCCCCTCAGCACCGCCCGGCACGACATCGTGATCGGCCGCTGGCAGGGCCTGCGCGAGCTGCTACGGGCCTCCGGGGTCGACTGGCTGTCCCGGGGGCACCGGATCCGGCTGCTCGCGCAGGCGTGCGCGAGCAGTACGACGGTGGAGTCCTGGCTGGCCGCCGAACCCCGCGGCGCCGACGCGCTGGTGCTGCGTGCGGCGACCGAGACCGCACGGGCCTTCAGCATGGCCATCGCGGCCGGCCGGGGCGTGCCGATCGACCGGGACCGGATCGACGCGGCCGTACTGGCCTGTCTGCGGGCCTGTGAGGCCTACCCGGAGGACCCCACCCCGTGGATCTCCCTGATCTCGGTCGCGCGGCTGTACCCGACCGGGGTACGGCGACAGGAGATCGCCCGCTGGTGGGACGAGTTGCACCGGCGCGACCCCTACAGCGTGGAGGGGCACCTCCAGGTGCTGCACTACTACTCGGCGCGCTGGCACGGCACCCACGGCCTGATGTACGACTTCGCGCGCGACGCGGCCGGAGTGGCACCGCCCGGCAGCGCCCTGCCGGTGCTCGTGCAGTACGCCCGGGTCGAGGAGTTCCGTTACGCCCTCGACGGCGCGCAGGGGCAGCACACCGCGGTGGGCCTCGGCCGGCACTGGGACCACGACGGCGCGGTCAGCGACGTACGCCGCACCTGGCAGCGCTGGATCACCGGCCGCGGCGACGCCGCCTTGGCCCCGGGTGAGCTCCGTGACCTCAACTACCTCACCCACGCGGCCTGTCTCGCGGGCACGACGGACGTCGCGGGCTCCATGCTGCGCATGCTGGGCCGCCGGGCGACCCGTACGCCGTGGTCGTACACCGGGGATCCGGAGAAGCAGATCGCCAAGTGGCGCAAGGACCTGCGATTACGGGAGTGAGGTCCCAGGCCGGTCCCGTTCGCCGGCCCCGGCTCCCCGCGGGGAGGTGCTGTGCGGAACCGGGGTCGGCCATGGCCCAGCCTTGTGCCAACTCACAGCAGGTACAAGGGACGCGCAGTAAAGCCGGGGGAAAGTCAGGCCGCCAGCAGCCCCCGGCCCAGCCAGTCCCCGGTGTCCCGCACGCCCGGCAGTGCGAAGAAGTAACCGCCGCCCGTCGGGGAGATGTAGTCGACGAGGGGTTCGTCGATCAGCCGCGTCTGGGTGGCCTCGAACTGCCGCTTGACGTCCTGCTGGTAGCAGCAGAAGGCCAGTCCCATGTCGAGGTCGCCGACGTCGTCCACGCCCCGGTCGTAGTTGTAGCCCCGGCGCAGGATGCGGGAGTCGTCGGAGGCGGCGGTGCGCGGGTTGGCCCGGCGGATGTGCGCGTCCAGCGGGATGGCCGTGCCGTGCGGGTCCTTGGCGTACTGGGGGATGTCGGTCTCCTTGGCGCCGTCCAGCGGGGCGCCGGTGTCCTTGCGGCGGCCGAACATCTTCTCCTGCTCGGTCAGGGACACCCGGTCCCAGAACTCCACGAGCATCCGGATGATCCGGATCACCTGGTAGCTGCCGCCCTTCGTCCAGGCCGGCTCGCCCTGTCCGTCGCCCACCCAGATCAGCCGGCCGGTCTCCCGGGCCGAGGTGACGTCCGGGTTGGCGATGCCGTCCTTGAAGCCCAGCAGATTGCGCTGGGCGCCGGTGGGACGCGGGGTGTTCTGGAAGCCGTCGACGCGCCACTTGATCTGCGTGGCGCCCCTCGTGTGCCGGGCGATGTCGCGCAGTGCGTGCAGCACGGTGTCCTGGCGGTCGGCGCAGATCTGGAGCGACAGGTCGCCGTGGCACTCGGCCGCGTCGAGGTTGTCGTTCGGGAACGTCCGCATCGGCGTCAGCCGGGCCGGCTTCGCCTTGGCCAGGCCGTAGCGGTCGTCGAAGAGGGAGGCGCCGACGCCGACGGTGACGGTCAGGGCGTCCGGGGGGACGTCGGGGCCGAGGATGCCGTTGTCGGAGGGCGGAGCGCCGACCCCGAGGTCGGTGGGGGTGCCGCCGGAGGTGAGGCGACGGGCCCGCTCGGTGACGGTCCTGAGCAGGTCTTCGAGGCCCTTGCGGTCGTCGGCTATGACCTCCAGGGAGACGAAGGTCGCGGCGGCCGGCGCCGGTGTGACGATTCCGGCCTGGTGGGCGCCGTGGAAGGGGACCTTCGCCCCGCCGTCCGTACCCGTGTCCTCAGCCTGGGCCGTGCCGCCGCTCTCACCGAGCACGAAGCCGCCGCCGGCCAGGACCGCGCCCGCCGCACCGGCGCCCAGCGCGGTCCGCACGAAGGAGCGGCGGGCGGGGCCGACGGGGCAGGCCGGCGTTTCGGCAGTGGACATCGAAGGGGTCCCTTCCAGGTGCGGGTGTTCGGTGCTCATCAGGCGGACTTCCGGATCTCGAGGAGGTCCGGGACCGGGGCGAGGTCTTCCAGCAGCTGTCCGGTGGCGCCGTTGAGCCGCTGCCGGCCGGCGGGGTCGAGCCGGTCGACGGGGGTCCAGCCGTTGTCGTGGTGGGCGGCGTCCAGGAGCTTCTGGAGGCGGGCGATGCCGGCGTCGACGGTGGGCAGCAGCTTCGGCGCGCGGGTGGTCAGCAGCGGTTCGAGCACGGTGAGCAGCTCGCGGGTGCCCGCCAGGTTGGCGTCGGCGGTGGCGAGCCCGGTACCGCTGCCCTGGTCGGTGTCGCCGGTCAGCTCGAACTGGAGGGTGTTCTCCAGGATCTCGTGGGCGCGCAGCGGCAGGTCGCCCGCGTCGAACGCCTGGCCGGGGAAGGCCTTGGCCAGCCCGGCGACCGCCTCGGCCAGCTGCCGGGCCGGGGTGCGGAGGTCCTTGGCCGACTGTGCGTGCCACAGGCCGTACTCGATCCGGAGGAAGCCGGTGAAGTCCTTGTCCCGCACGCCGTTCGGGAGTCCGTCGGGCCGGCCGTCGATCTTCTGGTCGAAGTCCTCGAAGGTGCCGTAGGCGGCGCCGAGGGAGGCGTAGGTGCGGTGGGCGGTCAGCCAGTCGGCGCGGGCCCGGCCGAGCCGGCCGGCGTCGATGTCGTCGTCGAGCTTCCGGGTCTGGGCGACGAGAGTGGCCAGGCCCTGGTTCACGTACGCCTTGTACGCCTTCAGCGGGGCCGCGAGGTCGTTCTCCGAGACCGGCACGACCGCCCTGGCCGCTCCCCCGCCGGTGACGCTGACGGCCTTGGAGGTGACCGCCTTGCCGTCGGTCGGCACGCACCGCCACGCGTAGCTGCCGCCCGCGACCGTGGCGACCAGGTCGCGGGTGGTGCCGGGGGCGAGGCCCTCGATCTCGCCGTAGACCGCGCCGGTCGCCGGGTTGATGAGGTACACCTCGGACGTCTTGCCGCCCGTGTTCTGCATCTGGAAGGTCTGCCGGCCCGGCTTGGGCGCGGTGAAGCCCTTGCCGCACTCGGTCCCGGACACCGCCACCGTCTGCGCCCCGGCCGCCTTGGGCCGGGCGAACGCGACGACCAGCCCCGCCAGAACCGCCGGGACGGCGACGACAGCCACCGGGACGACCCAGCCGGGCCGACGGCGGCCCGCGGCCACGGGTTCGCGCTCGGGGGTGGCTGCCGCGGTGGCGCCGGGGGCGTTCGCGCGTACCCCCCGTACGAACAGGGTCATCACCACCGCGAGGTAGCCGGCGTACCCGGCCACCTGGAGCCAGGTCATGGTGGGCGTCAGGTTCAGTACGCCCTGGACGAGCGTGCTGTACCAGGAGCCGGCGTCGATGCTGCCGGCGAGGTCGACGGCGTACGCGGCCTTGCCGGGCAGTACGCCGCCCTCCTGGAGGTCGCGCAGGCCGTAGCCGAGGACGCCGGCCGCGATGACGATGAGGACCACGCCGGTGGCGGTGAAGAACCTCGTCAGGTTGATCTTCAGGACACGGCGGTACAGGCCCCAGCACAGGCCCGCCGCGAGCACGAGCCCGATGCCCGCACCGGTCATCGGGCCCGCGGACTCGCCCGCCGCGCGGGCGGTGGTCCACAGGAACAGGGCGGTCTCCAGGCCCTCACGGCCCACCGCGAGGAACGAGGTGAGCACCAGCACCCCCGCGCCCGTGCCGAGCGCGCCGGTGACCTTCTCCTTGATCTCACCGGAGAGGCCGCGGGCCGAGCGCCGCATCCAGAACACCATGCCGGTGACGAACGCGACGGCGATGACACTGAGGGTGCCGCCGAACGCCTCCTGGGCGGTGGCGGACAGGGACGCGGCGGTGAAGGTGAGGACCGCGCCGAAGCTCATCGACACCGCGATCGCGGCCAGGACGCCCGTCCACACCTGCGGCAGCCGGGACCGCGCACCGGCCCGTACGAGGGTGGCGACCAGGATGGAGACGATGAGTCCGCCCTCGAGTCCCTCCCTCAGTCCGATCAGGAAACTCGGAAACGCGTCGTCCCACATGCGTCGCGGCCCTCCCGGCAGGCACGTCCCCGCCACCTCGCCCCCGACTTAGCGAAGGCATGCCTTACTTTCGATGACCATCATGACTACACCCATGTAGTCGGCTGGTCATGAAGCGGCAATGTCAGGGCAAAAGCCGGGGCCACCCGGTCAGGTCACGCCTCACCGGTCACAGCGCCTTGCGCCGGATCAGCATCCCGAGCACCACCAGACCGGGCACCAGCGGCAGCCACACGGTCAGGAGCCGGTAGCCGAGCACGGCGGAGGCGGCCACCGCGGCCGGGGCCCCGGACGCGGTCAGGGCGAGGCCGAGCGCCGCGTCGAGCGAGCCCAGGCCGCCCGGCGTGGGCAGCAGGGCGGCGGCACTGCTCGCGGCGAGGTACAGCAGCGCCACGCGGGCCGGCGGCAGGGGCAGCGCGACGGCCCGGGTGACGGCGATCAGCACCAGGGAGTGCAGCGCGGCGAAGCCCAGCGAGCCGCCCCACAGGGCCGCCGCACGGTGCGGTCTGGCGTGCACGGCGCGGATGTCGGCCAGTACGGTCGCCAGGGCCGCCCGGCAGCGGGGCCACAGCGGACTGGCGAGCAGCCCGGCCACCAGCACGACGGCCGCGAGGGCGGCAACCAGGACGGCCGGGGGAACGTGCGGGACCCGCAGCAGCCCCGGGCAGAAGGGGGCGAGCGCCGCGATCAGCGCGGCGCGGACCAGGACGCCCGCGGTGGCCTTGACCGCGAGCGCGCTGGCCGAGCGGCCCGGCGGGAGCCCGCAGCGCATCAGGAACCGCAGGTTCACCGCCCCGGCCCCGAGCCCGGCGGGCAGGACGTGGTTGGCGGCGCAGGCGGCGAACTGGGCGGCCACCAGGCGTCCGCCGGGCAGCGGCCGGATGACCGCGCCCTGCTGGGCGAGCGCCGAGGCGGCCCAGGTCCCGACCGCCGCCGTCGCGCCCACCAGCAGCCAGCCCTGGTCCGCGACGGCGAGCCGCAGGGCGCCCGTCTCGAGGAGCGGCCAGTGCCGGCGGGTCAGATAGGCCGCGCAGGTCAGGACGGCGAGGCAGACGGCGGTGTGCCCGTACGCCCGCCGGCGGCCGGCACCGGTGGCGAGGCCCGCCGGGGACGTCATCGGCGGCCGGCCGGTACGGCGTAGTGGATCCGCAGCCCGCCGAACGGTACGGACGGCCAGTGCCGGGCGTACGCGGGTGCCCGGGACCCGGCGGTGACCAGGGCGGCGACCGGTGTGCGGTCGGCGGTCCGGGCGATGGCGTCCGCGGTGCTGTTGGCGTTGTGCCCGGAGGTCGCCGCGGAGGCACAGCCGGCGTAGAACGCGACCGGGACGGACTCGTGCCCAGTGAGCAGGCAGGGCGGGCGGACACCGAGGCGGTGCAGCTCGGCGGCGGTACGGGACCAGGCGCGGCGGGAGGCTGTGGTGCCGTCGACGGTGTGCACCAGGACGGCCGTCTGGACGGCGAGGTGGGCGGCCAGGCCGAGCGTCACCAGCGTCACGGCCACGGTCCGCAGGGTGCGGCCGGGGACGGTCACCAGGTGGACCAGCGCGCCGGCCACCGGGAGCGCCAGCAGGGCGTAGGCGGGCAGCAGGAACCGGGGCGCCGCGTATCCGATCATGAACAGGTACGGGAAGGCGGCCGTCGCCCCGCACATCAGCGGCACCAGGGTGGCCGGCGTACGCCGGGCCCGGACGGCGACGACGAAGCCGAGCACCGCGAGCAGCGGCAGGGCGAACCACCAGAGGGTGAGCAGCGGGTCGGGCAGGGCGCCCGTACAGGGCCGGCACAGGGCCCGCCCGCCCAGGCTGCGCAGCTGGTCGACGACGGCGACGTTCCAGCCCAGGCCGCCCTGGATCGCGGAGCCGTCGGCCAGCCGCCGGGCCAGACCGCCGTAGCTCACGTAGGCCTCGATCACCCACTCCGCCGCGCCGGCCGCCAGTCCGGTCAGGAGCACGCCGAGGAGGCGCCAGTGGCGGCGCGACAGGGCGAGGACCAGCAGGGGGAGGGTCGCCCAGATCGCGTCGGTGGGCCGCATCCAGGCCATCAGCGCCCCGCCGGCGGCCAGCCCCCACAGGGCGGCCCGGTCCGAGCGGTCGGCGCCGGCCCGCAGGAAGCAGGCGACGGCGGCGAGCGCGCCCACGGCGACCCAGTAGTTGGGCATGGCCTGGGGGCCGTAGAAGAGCGTCACCCACAGCGACGCGAACAGGGCGCCCGCCAGGGCCAGAACACGGACCGGGAAGAGCCCCCGCCAGGCGCGCAGCGCCAGGAAGAGGGCCAGGCCGGACAGGACGGCCAGGTAGATCCGCAGCAGCGGGGTGGACGACGACCAGGCCGCGACGGGTGCGACGAACAGGGAGACGCCACGGGCCCGGGGCGCGCTGAAGAAGGCCGCCGGGGCATGGGGGCTGACCTGGCTGACGTACACGGTCTCGTCCCAGCCGAGGCCCATGCCGGGCCGGACGAGGAGGAGCTGGGCCAGGGTGAAGGCGGCCGCGACCACCGCGAGGGGACCGTCGGCGCGGGCTCGCCGGGTGCCGCGGGGCACGGTCCACGGACCGCCGCGCCGGGTCCCGCGGAGTGTGGCGTGCGCGCTGCCTGACATCGTCCACCCTTCTCCCCTACAGGTTGTAGGGTTCGAGTCACCCTACAGCCTGTAGTGCTACGGGCGCGAAAATGCACAAACACTGAGAAGCAGAGACAAATTAACCGGCGACGAGCCGGGCCGCAGGGCCAACACGGCCATCCGTTTGACGGCCCTACGCGCTGTAAGGTTGTGGCATGGCTGGCACAGGGTCCCCGGGCAGAGCGGAGCGGCGCAGCGCCGGGGCGCTGGAGAGCGAGGTGCTGGCCGCGCTGTGGGCCACGGAGCGACCGCTGACGCCGGCCGAGATCCAGACCGAGATCGGCGGCGGTCTGGCCTACAACACCGTGCACACCATCCTCAAGCGGCTGTTCGACAAGGGGCTCGTGCTGCGCGACGCGAACGGGCGGCGCGGCGCCTACCGGCCCGCGAAGAACGCGGCCGAGCTGACCGCCGCGGCGATGCACGACGCCCTCGACCGCGGTCCGGACCCCATCGCCGCGTTGCAGCAGTTCGTGTCCGGACTGAGCCCCGAGGAGGAGCGGGCCCTGCGCGATCTGCTCGGCGGAGGCGGCGCATGAGGATCGACGTCTACACCCCGCTGCTGCTGTCGCTGCTGCTGCGGCTGGTCGGTCCGGTGCTCGGCCGGCGGGTGGCACCCGCGCTCGCCGCACGGGTGCTGACCTCCGCCGCCGTGCTCACCTCGGCGGCCACCACCTGGTCGCTGGTGCTGCTGGCGGCCGCGTTGGTGGGCGACGCTCCCCCGGTGGTCGCCGAGGCCCGGGAGGACGGGCACCGGCTGGCCGATCCGGTGCCGGGCGTCATCGGGATCGCCGCGTGCCTGGCCCTCGCCGTCGTCGCCCGCCGGGTGCACCGTGCGGTGCGTGCCGAGCGCGGCACCCGGCGGGCGCTGCGACGGCTGTCGGCGGGGCATCCGGCGGACACCGAGCTGATCGTCGCGGCCTCCGACCGGCCGCAGGCGTTCGCCATTCCCGGCCGGCCGGGCCGGATCCTGGTCACCACCGCCATGCTGGGCGCCCTCGGACCGGCCGAGCGCCGGGTGCTGCTCGCCCATGAGCGGGCCCATCTCGCGCACCGGCACGGCTTCCTGGTGACCGCGGCCTCGCTCGCCGCGGCGGCCGACCCGCTGCTGATCCCGGTCCGTTCGACGGTGTCCTTCCTGGTGGAGCGCTGGGCGGACGAGCAGGCGGCGACCGACGTCGGGGACCGTGACACCACGGCCCGGGCCCTGGCCCGCGCCGCGCTCACCGCGGGCGGCGTCCGGACCGGCTGCGCGCTCACCTTCACGGACCGCGCCGTCACCCGCCGGATCGCGGCCCTCCAGACGACCCCTCCCCCGCGCCTGTGGACCGCCGCCGCGGCCGTCCTCGCCCTCGGCGCCCTCCCGGCGCTGGGCGCCGCCGACGCGACCGGCGACCTGCTCGGACTGCTGACCGGCGTGCTGAGCTGAGGCGGTCCCCGGTCAGCGGCTGTCGGGCCTGCGGTGCGGCGGCTGCTCGGGGGCCGGACGCGGTGTCACCGGGGGTACTGCGCGGACGGCCGGCTCGTCGGGGTGCAGGGTGAGCGGCTCGCCGTGGTGGCCGATGGTCAGCGTGGGACCGTCCAGCAAGGAGTACGTGGCCTTGTCGGCGTGCACCTCCACCCGCAGCCGGCGGCCGAGGAACCGCACGGTGAAGGCCAGGCGGCGGATCTTCTCCGGCAGCCGCGGCGCGAACCGCAGCCCGTCGTCGTCCCGGCGCATCCCGCCGAAGCCCGCCACCAGCGCCATCCAGGTGCCGGCCAGTGACGCGATGTGCAGTCCGTCGCGGGTGTTGTGCTCCAGGTCCGCCAGGTCCATCAGCGCGGCCTCGGCCGCGTAGTCGTAGGCCAGGCCCAGATGGCCCGCGCGGGCGGCGACGACGGCCTGGCAGCACGCCGACAGGGAGGAGTCCCGTACGGTGAGCGGCTCGTAGTAGGCGAAGTTGCGGGCGATCTGCTCGTCGTCGAACCAGCCGTCGCAGGTGTACATCGCCAGCACCAGGTCGGCCTGCTTGACGACCTGTTTGCGGTAGAGGTCGAAGTAGGGGAAGTTCAGCAGCAGCGGGTACTGGTCGGGGCGGGTGTTCGCGAAGTCCCACTGCTGGTAGCGGGTGAAGCCCGCGTGCTGTTCGTGCACGCCGAGATCGTGGTTGTAGGGGATGTGCATGGCCTCGGCGGCGTCCCGCCAGGCGGCGCTCTCCTCGTCGTCGACGCCGAGCCGGGCCGCCGCGCGCGGATGGCGCTCGACGGCGTCGGCGGCCGCCAGCAGGTTCTCGCGGGCCATCAGGTTGGTGTACGTGTTGTCGTCGGCGACGGCGCTGTACTCGTCGGGTCCGGTGACCCCGTCGATGTGGAAGGCGCCGTGGTGGTCGTGGTGACCGAGGGAGCGCCACAGGCGCGCGGTCTCCACCAGCAGTTCGACGCCGGTGTCCCGTTCGAAGCCGGTGTCCCCGGTGGCGGCGACGTAGCGCACCACGGCACTGGCTATGTCGGCGTTCACATGGAAGGCCGCGGTGCCGGCGGGCCAGTACGCCGAGCCCTCCGAGCCCTCGATGGTGCGCCAGGGGAACGCGGCGCCCTCCAGGCCCAGCTGGGCCGCGCGTTCCCGTGCCGGGTCCAGCGTGTTGAACCGCCAGCGCAGCGCCTCGGCGACGGCCTCGGGCGCGGTGTAGGTCAGCAGGGGCAGCACGAACATCTCGCTGTCCCAGAAGGCGTGCCCGTCGTAGCCGGAGCCGGTCAGCCCCTTCGCCGGGATCGCCCGCTGCTCGGCGCGGGCGCCGGCCTGGAGGACGTGGAAGAGGGCGAAGCGGACGGCCTGCTGGATCTCCTCGTCGCCGTCCACCTCGACGTCCGCGCACGCCCAGAAGTCGTCCAGGTAGGCACGCTGTTCGTCGAGCAGGCCCGGCCAGCCGTCGTGCGCGGCGGCGGCGAGGGCCGCGTCGACCTGGTCGCTCATCGCGGGCAGCGAACGGGTGCCGGACCAGCCGTGCGCGACGAGCTTCTCCACCCGCAGCCGCTGGCCCGGCTCCAGGACGGAGGTGACCGTCAGCCGGGCCGTGTCCGGCCGGCTCTCGCTGCTCGTGGTGGTCCGTTCCGGGCCGCTGACGACGTGGTCGGCGGCCACGGCGACGCGCAGCCCGCTGCGGCGGGTGCGGTGCACCAGGCGCAGTCGCCCGCCCGAGGCGAAGTCCTCCTCCGGCTCCAGCGGCGACTGGAGGGCCATCGCCGCGCGCGGGTCGCCGTTGGACTCCGGCAGCTGCTCGTTGGCGACCAGCTCGGACTGGATCACCACCCGGGCCCGCTTGCCGACGGGCTCCACCTCGTAGGCGACGGCGGCCACCGCCCGCTGGGTGAGCGAGACGAGCCGCGTCGAACGCACCCGTACCGTGGATCCCGTGGGCGAGGTCCACTCGCAGGTCCGCTCCAGCACGCCGCGCCGCAGGTCCAGGGTCCGCTCATGGCGTACGAGCCGGCCGTAGCGCAGGTCGAAGGGCTCGTCGTCGACCAGCAGCCTGAGGATCTTGCCGTTGGTGACGTTGATGACCGTCTGGCCCGACTCCGGATAGCCGTAGCCGGCCTCGGCGTACGGCAGGGGGTGCACCTCGTGCACGCCGTTGAGGTAGCTGCCGGGCAGGCCGTGCGGTTCGCCCTCGTCGAGGTTGCCGCGCCAGCCGACATGGCCGTTGGACAGCGCGAACACGGACTCGCTCTGGGCCAGCACGTCGAGGCCGAGGTCGGTCTCGCGCACGGTCCACGGCTCGACGGCGTACGACCGCTGGGTGATCACTCCTTGCCTCCCAGTTGGGCGAGGTCCTCGACGACGATGTCGGCGCCGTGCGCGTACAAGGCATCCCTCTGACCGACCCGGTCGACGCCGACGACGTACCCGAAGCCGCCGGAGCGGCCCGCGTCCATGCCGGCCAGCGCGTCCTCGAAGACGGCGGCGGCACGGTACTCGACCCCGAGGTCGCGGGCGGCGGCCTGGAAGGTGTCGGGGTGGGGCTTGCCCGGCAGCCCCCGCTCGGCGGCGACCACGCCGTCGATCCGGACGTCGAAGAGCCGCTCGGCGTCGATGGAGCGCAGCACGTCGCGGGTGTTGGCGCTGGAGGAGACGATCGCTGTCCTCAGTCCCGTGGACCGGACCGCCTCGATGTAGCGCAGCGTGCCCTCGTAGGCCTCCACACCCTCGGTACGGATCTTCTCCAGGACCAGTGCGTTCTTGCGGTTGCCCAGCCCGTGCACGGTCGGGGCGTCCGGTGGGTCGTCGGGATCGCCCTCGGGCAGATCGATGCCCCGGGAGGCGAGGAAGGTGCGCACCCCGTCCGCGCGCGGGCGGCCGTCCACGTACTCGTCGTAGTCGGCGACCGCGTCGAACGGCCGGGCGCGTTCGCCCTCGTATCCGCGCAGGAAGTCGTCGAACGTCTCCTTCCAGGCGGCCGCGTGTACGACGGCCGTCCTGGTGACGACCCCGTCGAGGTCGAAGAGACAGGCCTGGATGGTGTCGGGCAGACCGAGCTCAGTCATACTCAGCACACTTCCCCACATGACGGATTCCAGTGGGTGGTACGCGCCACACTCCACATGAACGGCGGATGACAGACTCTGCCGCGTGCGCATGACTTTCGATGACCTCCTCACCCGTGCCCGCTCCCTCGCCGAGGGCGGCCCACGCGCCCTCCTCGGCATCACCGGCAGCCCCGGGGCGGGCAAGTCGACTTTCGCCGAGCACCTGGTGCGCGCGCTCAACGGCACCGGGGAACCCTGGGTGGCGCACGTCCCGATGGACGGCTTCCACCTCGCCGACGTCGAACTGGACCGCCTCGGCCGCCGGGACCGCAAGGGCGCGCCCGACACCTTCGACGCGGCCGGGTACGCGGCGCTGCTCGGGCGGCTGCGCGAGGAGCGGGACGAGGTGGTGTACGCGCCGGGCTTCGAGCGGGTGCTGGAGCAGCCGATCGCGGGCGCGGTCCCGGTGCCGCCGACGGCGCGGCTGGTGGTGACGGAGGGCAATTACCTGCTGCTGGACACGGGCGCGTGGCCCCGCGTCCGCGCGCGGCTCGACGAGGTGTGGTTCTGCGAGCTGGACGAGCCGGAGCGGCTGCGCCGTCTGATCGCCCGGCACGAGGAGTTCGGCAAGGGGCACGAGGAGGCGGTGGCGTGGGTGACGCGCAGCGACCAGCCCAATGCCGAGCTGGTCGCCGCCACCCGGGAACGGGCGGACCTGGTCGTGCCGGTGGGCGAACTCGCCCTCACCTGCTGACCGCGCGCAGGGTCAGCCGCGGCTCCCCCCGCTCGTCCGCCGCCCCGAGCACCGCGGTGAAGGCGTCCGTCCGTACGGTGAGCCCCTCCTCCGTCCGTTCCACCGATACCGCGAGCGGACCTCCGGAGCCGTGGCGCACCGCGAACACGTGCAGATCGTCCGGCGCGCCCGGGACCGGTCCCGCCTCCAGGGCGGTGGAGCTCAGCAGGTGGCGCCAGCCGTCATCGGGGTTGCCGTAGCCGCGCGGGTCGGCGGCGAGCGCGAACGCCGCCTGTTCCTGGGTGAGTTCGGCCCGCGCGTCGAAGTGCTCCGGGCCCCGCGTCTCGGGGTGGCTCAGGCGCAGGGCACCCGCCGACGCCACGGCGGCCTCGGCAGTCCGGCGGACCCGGTCGCCGTCGTCGGCCGCGTACGGCAGTCCGGCGAGCAGATACGGGTCTCCGGGGAGGCGTTCGACGGCGACCGTCGTCCACAGGGCCGTGCCGTCGGTGACGTACAGGGACCGGACGTGCCGCAGGACGTGGTCCCGGCCGACGACCGGCTTGGTGACCAGCTTCGCCGTGAGCCCGTCGGCGCGCAGGTCCCGTACCCGGACCTCGCCCATGGGACGGCAGAACAGGAAACCGTCGAGCACCGGCCCAAAGCCGTGCTGGCGGTCGACGGCGGCGGGCAGGTAGTACGTCCCGCCAGCCTCGACCAGCGACGGGGTCATACGGTCGTCGAAGGCCACCGAGACCGTCCCCGCGCGCAGTTGGTGCCGGGCGGGTGCCGGTGACGGCTCGCGGTGCCAGCGTGTCGTGTCCTGGATCTGCCAGACCAGCATCCAGGCGAAGTGGCCGTCGACCCCGCCGTCCGCCTTCACGGCGTGCCGGCCCCAGCGGGTGTCTCCCCGGTAGCGGCCCAGGTCGGAGCCGATGCGGGCACCGAAGTAGCGCAGGCCCAGGACGGACTCGAAGCCGGAGTGCTGCTCGCTGTAGCGCGGGCCGCCGACGTCGAAGCCGCCGCCCGTCAGGCGGGCGTCGAGGTAGCGGGCCAGCGCGTCGCCGTCCTCGGCGAACACCGGCTCGCCGCTGACCCGGTGGGCCTGGGCGAGGAAGGACAGGGAGATCGGGCCGTAGTTGTTGTCGTAGGCGCCGCCGTGCTCGGGGGGCAGCAGGGCGCCCCGGTCGCGGACGCGGTGGGCGCGGATCTCGTCGGCGTACAGCCCGAGTGCCCGTGCACGGACCGCGTCCCCCTCGGGGCCGGGCAGATGACGCGCCAGCATCAGCCCGCCCACCACGCACCCGATCGCCTGGTTGCCCGCCTCCTGCGGGTTGAAGAAGGTCGCCTCGGTGAGCCATCGCCAGTAGCCCCGTGCCACCTCCAGCAGACCGGCCCGCTGCTCGTCGTCGACGAGACCGTCGGCCGTGTCGAGGACGTTGACCGTCTGGAGCAGCGCCCACACCGTGCTCGGCCAGTCCCCGACGGGGTGCGCGCCCGCCTCCAGTACATAACGGGCGTACGGCAGCCCGGAGTCGCGGATCTTCAGGTTCGGGTAGCCGGGGTTGTCCTCGGTGTAGACCCGCTCGCGCAGATGGAAGCCGAGGCTCCGGCGCACCGCCTCCGGCAGGCGCGGGTCCTTGGTGCGCCGCCAGGCGAGCGCCAGCAGGGAGGTGATGCCGAGGGAGGTGTCACCGATGTCGTCGGTGCAGTCGGGGTGTTCGAGGTTGCCCTCCGGTGTCATGCGCGCGAGGGCCTGTTCGACGACGTCGGCGAGGACCGCGTCGTAGGCCTCCCGGGTGTCCGGGAGGTCGTGCAGCGGGCCGCGCTGGTGGAGGAGGTGCACGAGTGGATCAGCCCTTCATGCCGGAGGTGGCCGTCGCGTGGGTCTCGGGGTCAGAAGACAGGGACAGGTGCCAGGTGGCGGGCGCGCAGTGTGACGCTCAGCGTGTGCGGGCCGTGTCCACCGATGTAGACGCGGTTCCCGGTTGTCGCGTCGGTGCCGCCCACCACGGTGTGGTCCTGCCCCGGGTCGTACCGCAGTACGTCGCTCCGGTCCGGCCCGGCGAGCGGTTCGCCCGCCTCGACCTCGGTCTCGACCCGGATCTCGTCGTCACCGACCCGGTACGTCATGGGCCCGGTCGTCAGGCACCAGCGTCCGTCGCCGATCGGGACGGCGCCCTCCGGCACGCCGCCCGGCCGGAAGGTCAGTTCTAGGGCCCAGGGCACCGGTGGTCCGCTGATGCCGATCCGCAGGTCGACACCGTCCTCCCTCAGCTCCACGTCCACGCGGGTCGTCTGGGAGACCTCGTCCCGAGGCCGGTCCGGGAAGGCCATGGCGGCCGAGAAGCGTCCCTCGTCCGCCGTGCGGTAGGCGCCGTCGGCCCGTCGCCGGTCCGGCGGGAGCGGCTGGTAGTAGGCGGCCGAGAGGGTTTCGGTGAGCCGGTACCGGTTGTCGGCGAGCCGTTGCAGGCCGGCGGCGCGGAACGGGCCGAGGTCGAAGAATCCCCGTGAGAGGCGGACCGCGTCGAGGACTGCGTCGCCGGCGAACAGGCGCAGGAAGGTCGGGTTGCAGGCGAGGCCCGAGCGGATGCGCCGGTGCTCGGGCACGTCCGAGCCGCCGTACAGGACGCTGTGCGCGGTGGCGGAGGCACGGGAGGCAAGGCGCGCCGTGGTGATGTACCGGTCACGGGGAAGGGGTTCCGGCGCCGGTGTCGGCAGCACGCGGCACAGGTCGGGGGTGAGGAGGGTCTCGGCGAGCAGGTCGGGGTCGTCGACGCCGCCGGCGGCCGCCAGCCGCGCCGCCCGGCTGAAGTCGCCCCGGCCGGTGCGGATCGCGAGCAGCCGGTAGTGCGGCAGGTAGGGCGCCAGCGGGAACGGGTGGTTCTGGTCCTGCCGTCGCGAGTGGACGGTCTCCACCGTGCCGTCCGGTCTGATGAGGTCCAGGGTCGCGGTGAGGTTGCGTTCGACGGCGTCCCACAGGTCGGTGCGGCCGAGGACGTCGGCCAACAGCAGCAGCGACGGGTTGGACACGTGGGCCGCGTAGATCGCGCTCCGTTCCGAGTACAGGCCCTCCGCGTCGATGTCGACGCCCTCGGCGAGCCACTCGTCGATACGGTCGAGCAGTCGGCTGTCCGGGAACGACCGGTGCAGCCGGGCCAGCGCCGCGCACAGCTCCCAGCGGTGGTTCGGCGTGTGCACCCCACCGGTCAGGAGACTGCCGGTGGCGGCGCCGGCGATCTCGGCGAGCGCGGCCGTGACGTCGCGCAGTTCCGGCCCCGCCCCGGCTGCGAGGACGTGCGCGTCGCACACGTCGTTGACGGTGAACGCGGAGTCCGGCGGTGACTGCACGTTGTCGCCGCCGGCGAAGAGGCCGGTGGGTGTCTGCGCGGCCCTCAGGGCGCGGAGGTCGGTCGTCGCGGCGGCGACGGCCTGCCCGCTGCCGTGCAGTGCCGAGTCCGGGGACCGGTACGCCGCGACCAGAGTCTTCACCCGGCGTGCCAGAGCGCGGTGGGTCACACCGAGGGGACTCTCCTCGGGGCCGGCCGCCTGCGGGACGGCCAGTCGGTCGGCGGCGCGTGCGGCCGCGGCGACGAACTCGTGGTCGAGCGGGGTGGGCAAGGTCAGTCCTTCAGTCCGGCATTGATGTCGGCGCCCATGACGTAGCGCTGGAAGACCAGGAAGATCGCGATCAGCGGGATCATGGAGATGACCGATGCGCCGAGCAGTACCGACCAGTTGATGTTCTGCGCCCCGACGATGCTCTGGATGCCGATCTGCACGGTGAACTTGTTGGGGTCGTTCAGCATCAGCAGCGGCCAGATGTAGTCGTTCCACCGCCACTGGAAGGACAGGATGGCGAGGGTCAGCATGATGGGCCGGGAGAGCGGCACCATGATCCGCAGGAAGATCGACAGTTCGCGGGCGCCGTCGATGCGTGCGGCTTCCACGAGTTCGTCGGGAACCGTCAGGAAGAACTGGCGGAACATGAAGCATCCGGTCGCGGTGAGCACGGCCGGGAGGATGATGCCGGCGAAGGAGTTGTAGAGGCCGAGGTTGCGGACCACCAGGAACTCCGGGGCGAGCATGACCTCGGACGGCAGCATCGTGGTGGCCAGGATGCAGAGGAAGAACGCCTTGAGCCACCTGTTGTCGTACTTGGCCAGGGCGTATCCGGTGCAGCAGCTGACTCCCACCGTGAGGATCGTCGTGATCACGCACACGGTGGCCGTGTTGATGAAGTACTGGGAGAAGTTGGCACTGCGCCACGCCGTCAGGTAGCCCGACAGGGTGGGGTTGTGCGGAACCAGCGTCAGCGGATAGGAGAACAGGTCGCTGGCGGGCTTGAGGGAGCTGAGGATGAACCACAGCACGGGCAACCCGTAGAGGCACGCCAGGATCCACAGCAGTGTCGTCGCGGACACCGCCTGCCGGAGCCCACCGCCGCCCGTGTTGCGGGACCGCTTCCTGGAGACGGCCCGTCCGGGATCCGCGTCGACCTTGCGTGGCACGTCTGTGGTTGTCATCGGTTCTCCACCCGCCGGTTGACGATCAGCTGGATGATCGCGACGACCATCAGGATGAGCATGAGCACGAACGACGCGGCGCTCGCGTAGCCGATCTGGCCCCGTTTGAAGCCGGTCTCATAGATGTACTGGACAAGCAGGTTGTTCGACGTGCCGGGTCCGCCGTTGTTGAGGGCGACGAACACCGGGTATTCCTTCATCGCGTTGATCGTGTTGAGCAGGATGACGATGAACGAGGTGGGCGCGATGCTCGGCAGTGTGATGCTGAAGAACTGGCGCCATGGGCCGGCGCCGTCGAGCGAGGCCGCCTCGTAGTACGACACCGGTACGTTCTTGATCGCCGCGATGAACAGCAGCATCGAGAAACCCGTCCAGGCCCAGGAAGCCGCCATCACCACCACGATCAACGACAGGTCCGCGTTCGACTGCCACGGAACGGCACTTCCGCCGAGCTTCTCGATGACGTAGTTGGCCAGTCCGAAGTTCTCACCGAACAGCCACCGCCACAGGACACCCACGACGATGGGCGACAGAAGCCACGGGATGAAGAAGATGACGCGGGCGACCGACGCGCCCTTGGCGTGCTTGCTCACCACCAGGTTGGCGGTGAGCAGCGAGAGCGCGAAGTTCAGCGGTACGAAGAGCGCGGCGTACAGCAGTGTCCGGGTCAGCGCGTCGTAGAAGGTGGAGTCCCCGAACAGGTTGTGGTAGTTGTCCAGTCCGATGAACTGGAACGCCCCCACACCCGTGTAGTTCGTGAAGGAGTAGCCGAGCCCGATCACCGCCGGCCAGACGAAGAACAGAGCGAAGAGCACGACATTGGCCGCGATGAGCACGAGCGGCGCAAGGGTGTACTTACTGCGTCTCCTGGGCGGGCTCGCGGACACGTCCGAGGCGCGTTTTGTCATCTTCCTGACTCCGTGCTGGTGGAATGGATTGCTGTGGGCTCACGCCATGAGCCCGGCATCACAGGGGCGCCAGGGCCGGGCGGCGGAGTCTCGACCCCGCCGCCCGGCCCTGTGGCCTAGGATCCGCCGCCGACCTGCTGGTTGTAGCCGGCCACGATGTTCTCCAGGGCCTTGTCGGGCGACTGCTGGCCGTTGATCGCCTTGCCGAGCTCCGTCTTGGTCGGGTCCTCGGTGAGGCTCTTGCCCTTCAGCACCCAGTTCGTCTGCGCGCCGTTGAAGTACCCGGAGATCGGGGCGTAGAGCGGGATCTCCTCGTTGTACAGCTTGAACGCCGCCTGCGCCGCGTCGGAGGTGAAGGGGTACTTCGGGCTCAGACCGCTCTCGACCGGAAGGAACCCGGAGGTCTCGACCAGCTCGGTGTACTGCTTCGGGTCGTACACCCAGGACATGAACTTCTTCGCGGCGGTGGCCGCGGCGCCGTTGTTGTTGAAGCCCACCATCATGCCGCCGCTGTTGACGTCGCTGGCCTGCACCGGCTGGGCGGGGGTCGGGACGCTCGCCCAGTCGAACTTCTTGATGCTGTCCGCGAAGGAGGCGACCTGCCACACGCCGGACCAGTAGGCGACCACGTCACCGCTCTGGAACATCGCCGACGGGTCGGCGCCGCTGGTCCACACCGACTTCGGCATGGTCTTGTCGTCGTTCAGTCCGACGAAGTACTTCACGGCCTTCTTGGTCGCGGCGTCCACCGAGAACTTGCCGGAGGAGTCCGCGTGGACGTACTTCCCGCCCATCTCGTACACCATGGCGCGCAGCCGGGACGGCGACTGGTCGAAGGTCAGGGAGTACTTGGCGCCCGTCTTCTCCCGGACCTTGTTCGCCGCCGCGATGAACTCGGTCCAGGTCCAGGTCTTCGACGGCGAGGCCGGGACCTCGACACCCGCCTTCTTGAACAGCGTCTTGTTGATGAAGAGGCCGGAGGCGGTGACGTCCGAGGGGATGGACAGCACCTTCCCGGACGAGTCCTTGGCGAGGAAGTTGGCGTTGATGTTGTAGCTCTTGTTGTTGGCTATGGAGCCGAGGTCGATCAGCTTGTTCGACCAGATCGGGTCCAGCGCCGGCACGTCCGCGACGTCGGGCAGGGAGTTCGCCTGCGCGGCGTTGTGCAGCTTCGTCGGGTAGCCGTCGTAGGGGATGTTGACGAGCTTGACGCTGACGCCCGTTTCCTTCTTGTACTGCGCCACCAGCTTCTTCCAGCCCGCGTCCTGCCCCGGAACCGTGGAGATCCAGAACGTCAGCGACTTGGCGTTCCCGCCCGAGCCGGAACCCGAGCCCCCGCAGGCGGAGAGCAGCAGGGCACCTGCCGTGGCCACGGCAGCGAGGGGAACCAGGCGGCGCATACCGCCGCGGCCGAGTCGGCGGGAGCGCCGCACACCCACAGTGGTCATCTTCGATCCCATTTCGTCGTAGGGACGGAGCACGGCGCCGGCTGAGGCGGCACGGGTGCATTGTGAAGGAAAGTCGCTTTCCGGGGGCGCGGCCTCGCCCGGCCGCATCGTCCACGCGGGGCGAGATCCCCGGCCGTGCTGACCGTCACCGCACGGGCACGCCCTCGTGCGGTTGCCGTACGTCGTGTACGGACTGGGAGGCTCACCCCAAGCCGGCGTCCCGGCCGACTTAGAAAGCGCTTGTCCGGACATTGGCAGACCAAGTCGGAGGCCGTCAATCCTTCGCCCCCGCGGGCTCGGTCACGTTTTGGACTCCTCTGGCGACCGCGAGCCGGGCGGCGCCCACGACGGTGCCGGAGTCCCCGACCGTACTGCTGACCACCTCGGTCGGCCAGCTCAGCCGCTCCAGTTCCGCCCGCACACCGGGCAGGAGCTGCGGGTCCGCGCCCGTGCTGCCGCCCAGCACGATCAGCCCCGGGTCCAGCACGGCGGTCACGGCGGCGGCGATCCGGCCCACGTCGGCGGCGTGCTGGGCGACCACGGCGGCGGCCGTGGCGTGGCCCTCCCCGGCGAGCGCGAAGAGCCGGTCGGCGGTCCGGGGGCAGGGCCCGTCGGTGTCCCGCCAGGCCTGCCTGGTCCGGCGCAGCAGGGAGCGCGCGCCGATCTGGTCCTCCAGCGCCTCGCGGCGCGGCTCGCGGCCCTCGTCCCAGGGGTAGGGCAGCCGTGCCAGCTCTCCGGCGGCGCCGTTCGCGCCGCGCAGGACCTCGCCGCCGACGACGATGCCGAGGCCGACACCCACCCCGATCCGCAGATAGCCGAAGGTGCGGCGGTCGCGGGCGGCGCCCTCGTGCAGCTCCGCGAGGGCGGCGCAGTTGACGTTGTTCTCGAGGTGGACGGGCACCCGGGGCGGCAGCTCGACGGCGATGGCGTCGAAGACGGGGCCGGCCTTGGCGGTGGCGGGGCGCATACCGGTGCCCTCCCGGTCCCGCGTGGTGACGTCGCCGACGGCGACGACGATGCTGCGCAGCGGGGCGTCCGCGGGCAGTGCGCCGAGGGCCTTGCGCACGGCGTCGACGGCGTCCGTCCGGGAGCTGGTGGCCTCGGCGAGCAGGGTCCCGTCCAGGGCACAGCCGTGCACCCGGGTGAGCGCGGGCCCGAGATCGACGGCGAGCACGGACCCGGCGGCCGGTCCGAGACGGTAGACGGCGGCGTTGCGGCCGGTGCCGCTGGAGGCGGTGCCCGAGTGGGCGGCGAGCCCGGCGACCTCGAGTTCGGCCACGGCCGAGGAGACGGTCGGCTTGGACAGGCCCGCGTCGGCCGCCAGCCGGGGGCGGGTCGCGGTCCCCGCCGCGGCCAGTACGGCGAACACCGCGCGGGCACTTTCGCTCAGGTTCATGCTCTCCCCCAGATCGTGCCGCAGCGGTCTGCTCACAAGGGTTGGACGGCACCGGGATTCCGTGCCTCTTGACGCACTCTACTTCGTTAGTAAACTTCCTAACGAATTCCGCGGCACACGCCGGCCGCACCCCGTTCAGAAGCCCGTCCCGGGGCTTCGCTACGCATTCAAGTCCCCTTCTCCCAGGCACGGTTCGCCCGCCGTCGCAGCACAGCGCAACGACGAAAGAGGTTCCGTGCAGGACACCCCTCTCTCACGCCCCCTCGTGGTCGGCGTCGACGTGGGCGGCACCAAGACCCATCTGCGCGCCTTCACGGGCGAGGGTCCGGTCGCCGACCATGTGCGCACCAGCGGCGGCTGGCGGCCGCACGACCCCGTGGCCGCCGCCCGCTGGCTGGCCGCGCTGATCGCGGACGCGCTGCCCGTCGGCGCGCGCCCGTCCGCCGTGGCCGTGGGCGGGCACGCCTGCGAGACACCCCGGCAGTGCGACCTGATACGGACCGCGCTGCACCACCACTTCGACGCGCCCGCGCTGGTCGTCGGCGACGCCGAACTGCTGCTCCCGGCCGCCGGGCTGGACAAGGGCGTCGGCCTGGTCGCCGGCACCGGCTCGGTGGCCGTGGGCCGGCGCGCCGACGGCTCCGTCGTGCAGGTCGGCGGCTGGGGCGCGGTGCTCGGCGACGAGGGCGGCTCGGCCGGGCTCGTACGCGAGGCCGCGCGATCCGTCTGGGCCGCGCACGACCGCGGCGAGACCCCGGACGCGCTGGCGTCGGCGCTGGTCGACGCGTTCGGCGTCGCGGAGGTACCGGCGCTCGGAGCGGCACTCGAGGCCGCCTCCGACGTCTCCGCGGAGTGGGGCCGGCACGCCCCGGCCCTCTTCGCCGCCGCCGACGCGGGATCGCTCCTCGCCCGGGACGTGATCGCGGCCGGTGGCCGCTCCCTCGCCGCGCTCGTCGTCCGGCTCTCCGCGCGCGGGGTCGCCGCCGACGACGTGGTGATCGCGGGCAGCACCGTTCTCGCGCAGCCCCGGCTGTACGACGCCTTCACCACCGCACTCGCCGAAGCCCTCCCCGGTGCCCGGCCGCGCCCCCTCCACGTGCCCCCGGTCGAGGGCGCGGTGGCGTTGGCGCGCTCGATCCTGTGAACCGCGCGGCCCGCGTTCACCCGCGGGCCATGTCCCGGCCGCCGGGCCCTCGCCGACGGGACACGGCTCTCTCATAGATCTTCACTCCTCCCGGCTCGCAGGGCCGAACACAGGCCGCAGGGCCGCACAACACAAGAGAGGCACACGCATGCCGTCACCAGCCGGGCACCGCTCCCCCTCGCCGGTCCGCGACCGCGCCGTCGGCCGACGGGGGTTCCTCACGACCTCGCTCGGCGCCTCGGCGGGCGTGCTGACCGCGCCGACGTTCGCCGGCTGGCTGGCCGCCGCCGACGCCAAGGCCGCGACCGCCCCCGCCCCGTTCGCCGACGACTACAAGACCAACGTCCTGGGGAATCTCACCGCCGACACCAACGCGGTGGTCCGGATCCTGGACGGGTTCGCCCAGGTGTGGAAGACCGGCTCCGCGTGGAACGCCGGCGCCGTGCTGCGGCCCGAGGTGCTGCGCGCCAACATGCGCTACTGCGCCCGGACCACGGGCGCGCGCACGGACGCCGAGGCGAAGGAGGCGTTCGTCTACGACCGGCAGCACCAGAGCTACGCGATGATCGCGGGCCTCGGCCCGCTGGCCGGCCTGTACAAGGCGGGCGCCAAGGCGGTCACCTCGATCACCGGCGCGCCCGACGGCACCCCGGCGACCACCGTCAGCGACGCCGTGCCCGCCGACGCCCCGGCCGGCTCCGCGCTCGGCGCGGGCTCCCACGACTCCGCACTGGGCAGGGTGGCCGAGCTGGTCGACACCGTGCGCGGCCCGTACGCCTCCGGCAACCCGGCCAAGTACGCCTACCAGTACCCCCGGCCGTGGCGCATGAACGAGGACAGCGCGGTCGTCGACACGGGCAGGACCGACGCGCTCGGCTACCCGGTGTACGACTCCGAGGTGATCGTCGCCCCGCAGCTGCTGCGCCAGCGCGGCACCTCCCCCACCGACGACGGCGGCTTCCCCAGCGGCCACACCAACGCCTTCCACCTGGCGGGCCTCGCGCTGGCGTACGCGGTCCCCGAGCGCTTCCAGGAGCTGGTGACCCGCGCCTTCGAGCTGAGCCACACCCGGATCGTGGCGGGCATGCACTCCACCGTCGACGTCATCGGCGGCCGGATCATGGCCACCGCGCTGGCCGCCGCTACCCTCGCGGACCCGGCCAACACCGCCCTCAAGCAGGCCGCGCGGGCCCAGGCGCTGGCCTTCTTCGAGCAGGGCACCGGGACCACCGCCGACACCCTGTACGCCTACGCGCACGCGGCCGGCCCCGGCACCGACCCGTACGCCGACCGGGCCGCCAACGCGCGCGCGGTCACGCCCCGGCTGACGTACGTCCTGACCCGGCGCGGCCACAGCGCGCCGCTGACCGTGCCCAAGGGCGCGGAGGTGCTGCTGGAGACCCGGCTGCCGTACCTCGACGCGGCGCAGCGGCGCGAGGTGCTGCGCACCACCGGGCTGCCCGCGGGATACGTCCTGCTCGACGGTTTCGAGCAGTGGGGCCGGCTGAACCTGTTCGCGGCGGCGGACGGCTACGGTGCCTTCGACTCCGACGTGACGGTCACCCTCGACGCGGCCGCCGGGGGCTTCTCGGCGGCCGACAGCTGGCGCAACGACATCGACGGGCGCGGCGGCCTTACCAAGCGGGGCACCGGCACGCTCGCCCTGACCGGCCGCAACCGGTACTCGGGCGGGACCGTGCTGGCGGCGGGCACGCTGGTCGCGGGGTCGCAGGACGCCCTCGGCCACGGTGACGTGCGGGTCGCCGACGGCACGCTGCGGGTGGACGACGAGCGGGTACGGGTGCGCGGGCAGTACGGCCAGGACGCCGGCGCCCTCGAGGTCACCCTGCGCGCGGGCCGCAAGGCGCCGCTGACGGTGAAGCGGCGCGCGGTGCTCGGCCGGGGCAGCGTGCTGTCGCTACGGCTGGACGCCGAGCGGCCGCCCGCCGCGGGCAGCACGGTGCCGGTGATCGAGGTTCCGCAGCTGCGCGGTCAGTTCGACCGCGTCGAGGTGAACTCCGACCGGCTGCGCGCCGTACCGGTGTATACGGCAGACGGTCTGTCGGTACGACTCGTGAGGCGGTGACGCGCCCGGTGGCGGGGGCGATGCGAGAGTAGGGCCATGAGGCGGCCCTCCGATCGCCGCCGCCACCGGCCGGCGCGGGACACCGCGGGGCGGACGATGACACGCGAACAGCACTCGGTCCTCGAACCCGAGGCCCCCGGCGCGGACGGCCCGGCGCCGCGAGCGGCACTGCCCGTCCGGGCGCGCCTGTCCGCCGGGCTGCGCCGCCACCGGCGGTGGCTGCTGCCGCTGCTGGTGGCGCTGCTGCTCGCGCAGATGGCCGGCGCGATGGTGACGACGGCCGTGCGGCAGACACCCACGATCGACGAGCCGGTGTACGTGGCCACCGCCACCGACTACCTGCGCGAGCACCGCGTGCGCTACAACCCCGAGCATCCGCCGCTCGGCAAGCTGGTGATCATGGCGGGGATCGCGGTCGCCGACCCGCACTACGACGCCTCGTACCACGGCGACCAGGGCCAGGTGGGCAGCCGTCTGCTCTACGAGTCCGGCAACGACCCCTGGCGGCTGATGCTGTGGGCACGGCTGCCGGTGATCGCGCTGACGCTGCTGTTCGGGCTGGTCGTGTACGCCTTCGCCCGCGAGGTCGTCGGCACGGTGGGGGGCCTGGCGGCCCTCGCGCTGTACGCCTTCTCCCCCGACGTGATCACGCACGGCTCGCTGGCCACGCTCGACGTGCCGGCCGCCGGGTTCGTGCTGACCTCGGCGTGGCTGGTGTGGCGGGCGCGGCGCAGGCCCCGGTTGTACCTGCCCCTCGCGGGGGCGGCGCTCGGGGCGGCCGTGGCGACCAAGATGAGCGCGCTGCCGGCGATACCGGTGCTGATGCTGCTGGCTGTCCTGTCGGGCTGTGCGCGGGGCGGTGCCGATCGCCGCCGGGCGCTGGTGCGCGGGCTGGCCGGGGCGGCCGTCGTGGTGCTCGCCGCGGTCGCCGTCGTGTGGGTCAGCTATCTGGCCGTCGATCCGCGGCTGCGCTTCGCCCCCGCCGACCCCGTGCCCGTCATCCACGGGCTGCGCGGTCGCCTGGCCGGGCTGCTGCCGTTCCCGCGCGCGTACCGGGACGGGATGCTCGTGCAGTTCGCCTTCGAGGACCAACCGTGGCAGGGGTATCTGTTCGGCCGGCTCTACACCGGCTCGCTCTGGTACTACCTCCCGGCCGCCCTGCTGGTGAAGACCCCGCTCGGCATGCTGGCGCTGTGGGCGGCCGGGGCGGTGGCCGTCGTGCGGGTGCGCAGGCTGCGGTCCGCGGCGCCGTACGTGCTGCTGCCGCCCGCCGTGCTGCTGGCCGCGGCGATGACCGGCTCACGGGACTTCGGCACCCGCTACGCCTTGTTCATGCCGATGTTCCTCGCGGTCGGGGCGGCCTGCCTGCTCGCGGTGCGACGGCGGTGGGCGCCCGTGGTGACGGGGGCTCTGGTGCTGTTCGTCGCGGTGAGTTCCGTGCGGACGTTCCCCTACTATCTGCCGTACTCCAACGAGGCGTTCGGCGGACCGGCGAAGACGCATCTGCGGCTGCACGACTCCAACGTGGACTGGGGGCAGGACCTGGGCCGGCTCGCCGACCGGCTGGATGGCCGCTACCGGGGCGAGCGGATCTGGCTCGTCTACAAGGGGGCCCCTCTGCCTTCCTACTACGGCATCCACGCCGCCGATCCGCGCCGGGTGCCGCCGAGCGAGGTGCACGGTCTGCTGGTGGTGTCCGACTCGTCGGTCGCCAAGGCGCGCGGGCGACTGGCCGAACTGATCGACAGCAGCCGTCCGATCGACGACGTCGGTCATTCGATCACCATCTACCGGCGGTGACCGCCGCCGGCGCCGGTCGTCCCGCGCGACTTGTGGATTCGCCGTGCGGGAGGGGCCGTTGTTCCCTCGCAAGCCCTGGTCACCACGGTCCGTGAGCTATGTTGAGCTTCGTGGGAGACAAGACAGGCGCACCGGTGCCATCGCCCCAGCAGGCACGCGCGCAGGCATCCGCGATCACCTCGGGCAAGGCCGTCCCGGAGACCGAAGCGTCCCCGGTCTCCCGGCTCCGCGAACTCTTCGACGGCCCCCGGCTGTCACCCGGTCAGCGCCGTATCGCCCAGTACCTCATCGAGAACATCACCGAAGCCGCGTTCCTGTCGATCACCGACCTCGCCGACCGGGTCGGCGTGAGCCAGCCGTCCGTGACGCGGTTCGCCGCCGCGGTCGGCTTCAGCGGCTACCCGGCGCTGCGGGAGAAGCTCCAGTCGATCGCGCTGGGCGCCCTCGCCGGCGGCCCCGGCGCGGCCGAGGAGAACCGCAGCAACGAACTCCAGGCGGCCGTCGACGCCGAGATCCAGAACCTGGAGAACCTTCGGCGGGACTTCGCCGACCCCGGCCGGGTCATCCAGGTCGGCCGCGAGCTGTCCCGGTCCACCCCGCTGACCGTGGTGGGCATGCGCATCTCCGTCTCCCTGGCCGAGTACTTCGCCTACGCCGCACGCCGCATCCACCCCGACGTGCGGCTGGTGACCCGGGGCGGCAGCGTCGCCTTCGACGCGCTGCTCCAGTCACGCGAGGCCGGTGGGACGTGGGTGCTGGCCTTCGGCATGCCCCGGCACGCGCAGGAGACGCTGACCGCGATCCGGGTCGCGCGCGGCGCCGGCCTGAAGGTCGCCCTGATCACGGATCTCGCGCTCGGTCCGCTGGCCGACGAGGCCGACGTCGCCTTCGCGACCGGCACCGGCTCCCGGCTGGTCTTCGACTCCTACGCCGCCCCGGGGCTGATGGCCGCAGCACTGCTCCAGGCCATGACCGACGCCGATCCCGAGCGCACCCAGGCGCGGCTGGACGAGTACGAGCAGGTCGCCGACCAGCACCAGTTCTTCCTCAAGGACTGACGGGGGTCCCCGCGACCGGGGATCGTAGGGGGATCATTCACCCCAAAGCGCGCATGAATGTTTTCATACGTCTTGCAAAGCCGACGGCATATATAAATACTGCTCACGGATCGCACCCGGCCGGCTCCGGGGACCGTTCCACACCCAAGGACTCACCTCGCACGTGCCCCGAGAAAGCCGACGGACCGCCCATGCGCACGCAAGCCCGCACGCCGCGCCGGCGAACCGACGTCCGGGGCCCCTGCACGGACATCCCCAGCCGCCGTCCCCTACCCGCGTCGGCGCCCGGGGTGTTCGATCGGGCGTCTCCTGCACGAGCGCCCCTGGCGGCCCCGGTCATCCCCTAGGCCGGGGCCGCCCACCCCGTCGGACCACCCCTCACGACGCCGCACACCCGGAAGCGATGACCATGACCCTCACCACCACGCGCACCCGCCCGGACTGGCCCTGCCAGGTCAAGACGCCCGGCAGCTACGACTGGGAGCGCTCGGCGGCCAGGTGGCTGCGCGAGCTGGTCCCGGCCCGCTACGGCAGCTACCCGGTGCTGATCCGCCATCCCGTGCTGCTCGCCCGGCACGCCCAGATCCAGGTCCAGCAGGAGATCCGGGTGGCCCGGACCGCGCTTCAGACCGCGCGCGCCGAGCTGCCCACGCTGGGCCTGCCGGAGTCGGTCATCGAGCACACCATCAAGATGTACGCGGCCGAGGTGCTCCAGCTCCAGCACATCGCCCGCAGCGTCCGGGCGGTCACCGAGGCGCTGGTCGGGCACAGCACCGGCCGCTGACCAGGCACGACGGCCGCGCCGGTCCTGGCCTTCCCCCCGATCGGCCTCTCGATCGGCGGGTCACCGTCCGCCCCGGGCACACCACCGCGCCCCGGCGGGCGCACAGCCGGGCGGACTCCGGTCCGCCGCAGGTGTGATCGGACCGGCTCCGGTGTGCAATGCTCGTTCGCGTGACGAGCGAGCCCGCGCCTTCCTCGCCGACCGGTGGCGTCCCCGACCTGGCGGCGCTGGCCAGGGTCGTGGCCAGGCAGCGCGCGGAGATGGACCGGCTCCAGGAACTGGCGGCGACGTCGGCCGTCGTGGAGCGGGCCAAGGGCGCCCTGATGGCGCTCACCGGGTGCTCGCCGGACCATGCCCACGAGGAACTCCTCCAGCGCGCCAAGGCCGGGAGCCGCTCGCTCATCGAGGAGTGCTGGCTGACCCTGGGCGCGTTGATGCCGCCGCTGGACGACTTCGACGACGCCGCCCGCCCGGCCGTGCACACGGGACCGCGTGCGGTGGCGGCCCAGGAGGACGAGGAGGACGAGGAGGACGCAGCCCCGGTGGTCCGGGCGGTCACCGCGCTTCCCGTCCGGACCGGCACCGCCCTCCAGGCCGCCGGGCCCGACGACCGTTCCGAGGCGCTGGGGCGGCTCGGCAAGGCGCTGGTGCGGGTGGACTCGCCGCAGGAGCTCGCGGTGTGCCTGCTTCAGGGGCTCGGTCCGGAGGTGGGGGCCGACGCCGTCCTGCTCTTCAGGCGCCTGCCGGAGGGCGGGCTCGAACTGATCGGGCACGCCGGCGTGGGGGACACGCTGGCCGCCCAGTGGCACCGGGTCCCGCCGCTCGGCGGAGTCGCCCCGCTGGACGCCCTGGAGAACCGGGAGCCGTGCTGGCTGGAGGACCTGCCCGCGGACCGGTCGCGGTACCTGCTGATGGGGGATCCGCCCGAGCGGTGGCGTTCGCGTGCCTGGCTGCCCGTGTCGACCGGGCGCACGGCCGATGTGGCGCTCGGGGTGCTGCGCGGGCCCGGTGAGCCGTTCGCGCCCCGCACGCGCGAGTTCCTGCTGGCCGTCGCCCGGCTCTGCGCCGGCCGGCTGCGCGCCTTCGACGCACCGCGGGACCAGGCCGCCCCGAGCGTCGCCGACGCCGTGCAGGCCGTGTTCGACGTGCTCCCGGGCACGGCGATCCTGCTCACCCCGCTGCGTTCCGCGTCGGGCGAGGTGGAGGACTACCGCATCGACGCCGCGACCCCGGACTCGATCGACGTCCTGGACCGCACCGGACGCGAGCTGATCGGGCTGCGCATCCTGGAGTGCTACCCGTCCGTCGCGGGCGAGCCCCTGTGGCAGGGGTACCTCGCGGCGCTCACGACCGGGGAACCGTACGAGGGCGAGCCGTTCGCGTACCAGGAGATGACGGCCGAGGTGCCGCAGACCGTCACCTACTCGGTGCGGGCCGCGCGGCTGGGCGAGGGGCTGGTGGTCAGCTGGATCCGGCACGACCCCTCCGACCGCCAGGAGCAGCGGCTGGCGGACGTGCAGCGGCTCGGCAACCTGGGCTGGGCGAACTGGAACCTGGTGACGTACGAGGCCCTGTGGTCGGTCCAGGCGTACTCCGTGCTCGGCCGGGATCCCGCGCGCGGTCCCGTCGCTCTGGAACGCCTGCCGGATCTGGTGCTCCCGGAGGACGCCCCCGCCGTCTCGCGTGCCGTCACCGGCCTCGTCCGCTCCGGGCGTTCGTTCGACGTGCCGTTCCGGATCAGGACCGCGCGGGGGGTCCGGCACCTGCGGGCGGTCGCGGAGGCGGTGGCGGACCAGGACGGTACGCCCGTCGAGGTGCACGGGTTCGTACAGGACCTCACCGCCCAGCGCAGCGCCGAACTGGCGCTGGTGGAGAGCGAGCGGGCGGTGCTGATGCAACGCGGCATCCTCCAGGCGGAGCGGGCGATGGCCGCCCGGCTCCAGCACGCGCTGCTGCCGCTGCCGAGCAAGCCGGTCCAGCTGGCCGGGCTGCGGGTCGACGTGGCCTATGTGCCCGCCCAGTCGGAGATCCACGTCAGCGGTGACTGGTTCAGCGCCGTCGAACTGCCCGACCACAACGCCCTGTTCGTGGTCGGTGACGTGGCGGGGCACGGCATCGGCGCCGTCGCCACCATGGCCCAGCTCCGCTTCACCGCGAAGGGCATGGTCAGCACGGGTTCGTCGCTGACCGGTGCGCTGGCCCGGCTGAACATGCTGCTGCTGCACTCCCGGGACAGCCACGGCACCGCGACCATGGTCCTGGCCCGCTACGAGCCCGAGGAGCGCCGGCTGGCCTGGGCCCAGGCGGGTCATCCACCGCCGCTGCTGCTGCGCGGGGGCGAGGCGCGCTTCCTCGACCGGCCCGCCGGCATGCTGCTCGGGGCGTCCCCTACGCCCGTCTACCACGCCGCCGAGTGCCGTCTGGAACCCGGGGACCGGCTCCTGCTGTACACCGACGGCCTCGTCGAACGGCCCGGCGAGGGCATCGACGCGGGCCTCGCCCGGCTCGCCGCCGCCGTCCTCGCCCAGGACACCGACGGACCCGGCGCCCTGGAGTCCCTGCTCACCTCGATGCTGGAGGGCGAGCGGCGCGACGACGTCTGCGTACTGGACATACGGATGCCGACCGAGACACCCTGAGCCCCGCCGGCCGACCCACGCAGAGCGAACCCGGCACCGACCCCGGTCGCCCGAGTCGAGCAGGCCGGCCCCGCCCGGTCAGCCGCGTCCGCCCGCCGGCCGGACCCGGACCGAACGGGACGACAAGACCGCGACGACGGCCGCGTGCCGGACATACGGATCCCGACCGAGACACCCTGAGCTCCGCCGGCCGACGCACACAGAGCGAACCCGGCACCGACCCCGGTCGCCCGAGGCGAGCAGGTCAGCCGCGTCCGGCCGCCGGCCGGGCCGGGGCCGAACGGTCCGGCGGGAGCCGCGACGCGGGCCTCGCCCGGGGCACCCACGAGCCCGGAGCCCGGCGCCCTGAAGGCTCCCCTCGCCGGGATGTCAGTCGTCGAGGCGGGTCAGCCGCGGTCGGTCAGGCCGTGTTCGATGGCCAGGCGGGTCAGGTCGGGTCTGCGCCGGGAACCCGTCTTCTCGCCGATGCGGTCGAGGTGCGAGTGGACCGTGTGGGTGCTGATGGAGAGCCGGCGGGCGATCTCCTGGTCCGTCGCGCCGCCCGCGAGGAGTTCGAGCACCTCCCGTTCCCGGTCCGTGAAGTGCGGGGACGGCCCGAGCAGGTGGCCGGCGGGCACGGACACGTAGGCGCGGCCCGAGCCCACGCGCCGGATCGCCGTCAGCAGTTCCTCCCCCTCGGCCTGCCGGCTCAGATAGCCGCTGGCGCCCGCCCGGATCACCCGGACGGCGTCGATCTGCGGCGACGAGGACACCACGATCACGGCGTGCCCCCGCTCACGCAGCTCCGCCACGGCCGCGGAGAGGGCCGCGGGAGGCTTCTGGAGGTCCATGAGGACCACTTCCGTGCCCCGCAGATCGCCGTTCGCGACCTCGATCGAGGGCGCGGTGACGACCAGCCGGAGATCGGGGGCGGTCGCCACCAGGTGGGAGACGCCGTGCCGGAAGACGGGACAGTCCCCGACGACCGCGATGCACACGCGCGTGGCCGGGCCTGCCCCCGCGGCCCGGGGGCCACCGCTCATGGGCATCTCCGATCTCGCGCGGACGTCCTGCCCTCAGCCTGGGCTGGGGACGGTGAGCCGGCCCGCCGGGCTGGCCCGTCGGGGGGACGGGGACACGTCCTAGTCGTCGTCGCGGTGACGCCAGTACCAGCACAGGCCGACGACGGCGGCCAGCAGGAACACGGCGGGCAGCACCAGGCCCGGGATGCGGGAGCCGGTCATGGGCATGGCCTTCGATCGTTCGGTGGTCCGTCTGCGGGTGCGGGCTGCGGGAGGCCGACCGCGGGAGACTGCCCGTGGTGACCCACGTCACTCCCACACCGCCGGTTCTTTTCCCTGCCTCATGCCAGGCGTTCGACCAAGTGCCGGGCCGGGTCAGTCCACCGGATGACCCGGTTCGATGGCAAGCGCGTCGCCGAGTCGCAGCAGGGTCCCCGCGCGCCGCTCGCCCCACTGCACGGGGTCGAGGAGGAAGCCGACGTGGTCGCCGCCGTCGACGCGTCCCACCACGGTGCCGACGAACCAGGCCGCCGTGTCCTGGAGGACGACCGCACCGCCGTGGCCCCGCGTCCAGGGCACGTGGGCGAACTTGTCGACCCGGTCGCCGGTCTCCCCGCCGAACAGGGCCGCCACCTCGTACTGCTCGCGGGTCAGCAGGTGGACGGCGAGGCACTCGGTGTCCAGGGCGACCCGGTAGGTGTGGTTGACCTTGGACAGCCACACCACGAACCGCACGGGCTCGATGGAGCACTGCGAGGAGAACCCGACCAGACAGCCCGAGCGCTCCTCGCCCGCCGCGGCGGTGACCACGCACATGTCCGGGTCGAGCCGGCGCGTGAACACCTCGGGGTCCGCCATGCCCGCCTCACCTCCGTCACCACGCCCGCCGCCCGGGGCCGTACTCACCCCCCGGGTGCCCCCGGTCGCCCCCGCCTCACCCGGTGGCGAGGCTGGTACGGGATTCCAGGGAGCGGCGGGTGTCGTTGCCGTAGACGCCGGACTCGTCGCCGCGGATGCCGTACCAGAGCTGGAAACGCGCCACCGCCGCGGTGAGTTCGGTGTCGTAGCTGCCGTTGGTGGAGCCGTCGCGGTAGACGTCCGGGATGCGCAGCAGGCGCTGCTGGAGTTCGGTGACCTCGGGGCCGCTGTCGCCCTGGCGGAGCGTGCCGGCACCGTCGGGGTCGGCGGTGGCGGTCGCGGTAGGCGTGGTGTCGGCCGACTCGGTGGGGCCGGCGGAGGTGGCCGGTGCGGAAGGCTGCGCGGCGGAGGCGGTGTCCTGGCGGCCGGGCAGCAGCAGGGCGCAGGCGAAGCCGACCAGCGCGGCCGCGGTGACGGCGACCGCGACGGCGGCGCGGCGCAGCCCGGGTCCGAATCCGAAGGGGCCGGTGCGGGGCGCGGCACGCCGCTGCCGCCCGGACGGGGCATCTGCGACGCGCGGCAGTTCCTGGGTGTCGTCCTCGGCGGGCGGCTCCGACCAGTCCTCGGGGCCGGAAGGATCGGCGGAGGCGTCCGTGGCGGCGGGATCCGCGAAGGCGTCCGAGCCGGACGGGTCCGGGGCGGGCTCCGTCCGGGCCGCGTCCTGCTCCATCTCCCGCATCAGCTCGGCGAGCGCGTCGAGGCGACGGGGACGCAGGACGCGGATGGGTTCGAGGACCGGGCCACGGCTCGGGCCGCCCTGATCGTGCGGTGTCGACACAACGCTCTCCTTCCGTCCGAGCAGAGATACGCAAGCGCTGCCCCCGGAGTTCAGAATGCACTCAGTTCCCCCGAAGCCGCACTGAGTGCCACGAGATCCGGACGAGTGCTACGTTCACGTCCATGAGCTCCAGCAGCGCGCCGGCGGCCGCGAAGCCGCCCATGCGGGACGCCCTGGTGGCGGCGGCCTTCCGGCTGTTCCTGGAACGCGGCTACGAACAGACCACGGTGGACGACATCGTGGCCCTCGCGGGGGTCGGCCGGCGCTCGTTCTTCCGCTACTTCCCCTCCAAGGAGGACGTGGTCTTCCCCGACCACGAGCGCTGCCTGGCCGACATGACCGCCTTCCTGGCCGCGAGCGGCGAGGAGCACGAACCGGTGCGGCGGGTCTGCGACGCGGCCCGGCTGGTGCTGCGGATGTACGCGGAGAACCCCGACTTCTCCGTGCAGCGCTACCGGCTCACCAAGAAGGTGCCGGGGCTGCGGGCGTACGAACTGTCGGTGGTGTGGCGTTACGAGCGGGCGCTCGCCGAGTACCTGCGCGCCCGTTTCGCCGGCCGGCCCGACGGTGCGCTGCGGGCCGACGTGATCGCGGCGGCGGTGGTCGCGGCGCACAACAACGCGCTGCGCTCCTGGCTGCGTTCGGGCGGCGAGGGCGACGCGAGCGCGACGGTGGACCATGCGCTGGGGTATGTGCAGTCCGCCTTCGGCCGGCCCTCCGTGGTGGTGCCGGGCGAGCAGCGGGCCGAGGACGTGATCGTGCTGGTCTCCCGGCGCGGGGCGCCGCTGTGGCGCGTGGTGCAGGAGCTCGAGTCCGCACTCGGGCGTGACTGACCCGACCCGTGCGGCGGACCGGCTGACGCAGATTCGGGGTACGGAGTGCCTTTACGAGTGGCACTGAGTGCCATACTCTGTCGGCGTGCACGGTGGCACGGCGAACCGGGCACGTGTCTGCGCGGCCCGTGCCGGGCACGCGGATTCCGGCCGAGCGCAGGGAGTTGACCAGCGTGTACCACCATTCAGGAAGCTCCGCTCGTCCGGCGGGCGGCTCCGCGACGGGCGTCCTCGACCCCCAGGCCCCGGACTCGGGCACCCTTGTCTTCCAGCGCTGCAACTGGTGCGGCACCGCCATGTACCACCGGCTGCTGTGTCCGGTCTGCCAGGGCAGCGACCTGCGCACCGAGCGCAGCGAGGGCGTGGGCACGGTCCGCCATTCCACCGTGGTGCACCGCAACACGCCCGCCGCGCGCAATGTGTCGCTGATCGAGATGGCCGAGGGCTTCGTCGTCCGCGGGCGGGTGATGGGGCCGCCCGTCGGCATCCACAGCGGGGACCGGGTGCGGCTGTCCACGGCGAAGGACCCGGTCCGCGGCGAGCCCGTCTTCCAGTTGCTCGACGAGCCGTACCGCGCCTGGAGTTGACGGCTCCCCTCCAGGAATCACCTCCGCGGGATCCACCTGCTCCTCACAGGCAACCCACAGTCGCCTCTTCCCGTCCTCCGGAACGCGAGGGGCCCCCGGGACGGCCGGGGTGTCCGAACTCGGCGTCGGAGGAGGGGAACAGTGGTCCGTGCCCGGCGAATATGGGTCACCGCCGCGGTGTTGCTCGCGGTGGCGGGAGGCTCTCCAGGGCTGGCACAGGCGCAACAGCGGTCAGGCGCACCGTCGTCGGTGAACGCGGCCGACGAGAGGCTGCCACCGGGCTGGCGCATCGCCGGTGCCCGCTCGGCACCGGAGCTGGTGTGGCGGTCGGCGGCGCGGGTGCCCATGGGCGACGCGCGCGTGGAGTTCCGAACGGCGGGACGGTTGCTGGGCGTTCCGGCTCCGGGGAAGGACGGGCACAGCTTCCGGCTCGGCCTCGACGGTGTGCGGCCGGACGAGCTGAAGAACCTCCAAGTGTGGTCGGGCGGGCGGCGGCTGGATGGCGGGCCGGCCACCGCGTCACAGGACCGCGGCACCGCGGCGGCCCGGCCTCCGGCCCCGCTGCCCGCGAACGGTGTCGACCCGGGCAAGCCCGGCCGGTACCGGACCGTGACCGGCGAGTACACGCTCAAGTCGGTACGGCTGCCCGGCTTTTCGGAGCCGGTCGAGATGAAGGGCGTGGTGGTGGCGCCGTCCGGGGCCACCGGGCGCAGGCCGCTGGCACTGTTCCTGCACGGACGTCACTACACCTGCTACGCCCCGAACGGCGACATCAACGGCGACTGGCCGTGCAAGAGGGGCACCAAGCCGGTGCCCAGCCACCGCGGCTACCTGCGCGACCAGAAGCTGCTGGCCTCCCAGGGCTATGTGACGGTGTCGATCTCCGCCAACGGCATCAACGCCCAGGACGGGGACGCCGACGACGGCGGCGCGCAGGCCCGTTCGTCGCTGGTGCGGCTGCACCTGGCGCAGTGGGCCGACTGGGCCGAACACCCCGGCACCGCGCCGGCGGTGGTCCGTGACGCGCCGCGCGCCGATCTGTCCCGCGTCCTGCTGATCGGGCACTCCCGGGGCGGCGAGGGCGTCAACCGGGCGGCGATGGACAGCCTCTACCCGCCGCCCGCGGACCAGGACGGCTACCACGGCCCGGTGCGCTGGCACATCAGCGGCACCGTACTGATCGGCCCCACCGTCTTCGGCCAGAACCCGGTGGCCGACGTGCCGTCGGTGTCGATCCTGCCCGGCTGCGACGGCGATGTCTCCGACCTCCAGGGCGAGGTGTACGTCGACGGCACCCGGGGCGTCAGCCGGGGCACCGCCCTGCACAGCGCCGTCTACGTGATCGGCGCCAACCACAACTTCTTCAACACCGAGTGGACGCCGGGGCAGGCGCAGGCCCCGGCCGAGGACGACTTCTGGGACGAGCCGGACCACCCGGACCCGGTGTGCAAGAAGGGCTCGGCCACCCGGCTGACCGCGAACCAGCAGCACAAGGCGGGCTCCACCTACATCGCGGCGGCCGCCCGGCTGTTCGTCGCCGGGGACGACCGGGTGCGTCCGCTGCTCGACGGTTCGGGCCGGCGGGCCCCGTCGGCGGACCCGGCGCGGGTGCTCAGCCACGCGGTCGGCGCGAACCGGGGTGCGCGGTTCCTCCCGGACGACCCGGCCGGCAAGGTGTCCGTCTCCGGCGCCCGGCTGTGCGCGGCGGTCGACCCCGACCCGTCCGTCGCCTGTCTCGGCCGGAACGCCAAGGGCAGCTCGCCGCACTTCGCCACGTGGGACACGGACAAGGAGGCCGGCCGGCACGCGATCGCGCTGCGCTGGACGTCCTCAGGTTCCCCGGCGCGGATCAGCGCCGCCCGGCCCGTCTCCCTCGGCGGCGCCAAGGCGCTGGCGCTGCGCGTCATCGTCCCGCCGAACACCTCCGGGACGCAGCTGGACGTGGCCCTCACCGACACCTCCGGCCGCACCGCGACGCTCGGCCGGGCGCGGGTGGACGGGCTGCCCGGCAGTGACCGCACCGCCTCGTACTGGGCGCGCGAACTGCACGTGCCGCTCGCGGCGGCCGGCCGGGCCGGGCTCGACCTGCACCACGTCAAGTCCCTGCGGCTGACCCCGCGTTCACGGTCGGGGCAGGCCTGGCTGATGGACGCCTGGGGCTGGCGGCCGGGCACCCCGGCGGCGGGCACGGCGAAGCTGTCGCGCGTGGATGTCGGCCGGACCACGGTCGACGAGGGCGACTCGGGCGTACGCACCTACCGGGTGCCGGTCCAGGTGTCCGGGCAGGGCAGCGGCCAGGTGCGCGTGTACGTCGTCGACCCGGCCACCGGGCGGGCGAAGAACCGGCTGGTGACGGTCCGGCCCGGCGGTCACGACATCGACGTACAGGTCGAGGTCGAGGGGAACACGCGGTACGGCGACGACGTGCCGCACGACATCCTGGTCAAGGCGGTGAAGGGCACGGTCGTCGGCTCCCACCGCGGCGGGATCACCGTCCACAACGACGACCCCGCGCCCAGGATCACCGTGACCCCGGTGGCCGGCCGGGTCACCGAGGGACAGCCCCTGAAGTGGCGGATCTCCCTGTCGGAGGCCGCCGACGTGGACCTCGGGACGGCCTTCACCGCGGTCCCCGTCGCCGGGACCGAGCTGTCCACCAAGGACGTCGACCCGGCGTGGCTCAGGGACACCGCGGGCGCGTCACCGGACCCGGAGCGGCCACTGTCCAAGGTGGACGGCCTCTACCTGTGGCTGAACGTCCCGGCGGGCAAGCTGGGCATCGACGTGACCCTGCCCACGGTCAAGGACCGGGTCACCGAGTCCGAGGAGTCGGTGCGCTTCCAGCAGCTCGACGAGCAGGGCGACCCGCAGTCCGGCGGGCTGGTCCTGGACGGCACCGTGCTGGACGCCTCGTAACGGCGTACGGCACGCGTACGGCACACGTACGGCACACCGGCGGGGCCGCGGCGCGGGAGCCGCGGTCCCGCCGGGCCTTTTCCGGGCCTCGCCGTCAGGGTTTGAGGGTCACCGTGATGCCCACGGTCCCCTCCCGCCCCCGGCGCAGCCGGCTGCCCAGCAGCGTCAGGCGGCCCGCGATGCCGTACTTGCGGGCGATGAGCCCCCGGTAGCGCTCGGCCGTGGCCGCGTCGCCGATCTCCGCGGTGGCGGGAACCTGGTCGCCGGTCGGCGTGCCGCGCACGTCGCAGGGGCCGACGAGGACGTCCGGGTGGCGGCGGACACGTTTGACCTTCCAGGAGTCGGCGACCGTCCAGACGCCGAGCGCGGCCCCGTCCCGTACCACCCAGACCGGGGTGGCGACCGGGGTGCCGTCCTTGCGGTAGCTGGTGACGAGCAGGTACTTGCCCGCGGAGAGCCGGTCCAGCGACGAGTCGTCCATACCGTCAGTCTAGGAGGACGCCGCCTGCCCGAGCAGGGCGAGATAGCGGCGGGCGAAGAGGTAGGCGTCGCCCGGCCAGCGTGCCGACAGGTAGGCGCCGTCCTGGACGGCGAAGGCGTGCGTGTCGTCGTCAGCGGTGCCGCGCCGGGTGAGCTCGCGGGGTCCGGCCTCGAACTGCCGGGCCGGGTCGGCGAGGGCGGAGCGCACCTCGTCCTCGACGTAGGCGGGATAGGTGCGGTAGTAGCGGCCCAGCCGCCAGGCGGTGGTCCAGTAGGCGGTGCGTTCCATGTACTTGGGCAGGCAGGTCGTGCGCCGGCCGGCGAGCACGCTGCGGCCGGTCGCCGGGTCCTCGGTGCGGGCCAGCACCAGGACGCCGTGGCAGATCGCCCCGACGGGACGGCCGAGCGCCCAGAACCGGGCGACCTGGGACCGCAGTCCGGCCGAGCCGAGGTACTGCCGCATGCCGGGTGCGTGTCCGCCCGGCAGCAGCAGGCCGTCGAAGCCGGCCACGTCCACCTCCGCCCAGCCCTGCGTGGCGGTGAACTCCGGTGCCGCGCACAGCTCTTCGTAGAACCGCTTCGGCTCGTCCGCCGCACCCAGCTGCCCGAACAGCACGCCGGTGAGCAGCCGGGGATCGGCGGCGGGCCGGGTGCCGGCGCGTTCGGTGGCGAAGACGACCTCGTGCCCCGCGCGGGTCAGCAGCCGCCAGAGCACGGCCACCTCGGTCACGTCGAAGTCCCGGTCGGGAAGCGGCATCAGCACACGCATGGGCCCATCATGTCAGCGCCGCCGCCATCCGCCGCACCCCCTCCGTGATCACCTCCGGCGAGGTCGCCAGGTTCAGCCGTACGTACCCGGCTCCGCCCGTGCCGAACGGGATGCCGGAGCTGAGGGCGACCCGGCCGCGCTCCAGGAAGACCTCCGCCGGATCGTCCCCCAGGCCCAGGGCCCGGCAGTCCAGCCAGGCCAGGTAGGTGGCCTCGGCGGGGCGGTGCCGGATCGCGGGCAGGTGCTCGGCCAGCAGGCGGGCGAGCAGCCGCCGGTTGTCGTCGAGGCCGGCCAGCAGGGCGTCCAGCCAGCCCGTACCGTCCCGCAGGGCGGCCGTGTGGGCGATCACGCCGACGTGGCTCGGGCCGTGGCTCACCTCCTCGGGCAGCCGGGCCAGGTCGGCGGCGGCCGACGGTCCGGCGACGGCCAGCGCGGCCTTGATCCCAGCCAGGTTCCAGGCCTTGGACGCCGACATCAGCGACAGGCCGTGCTCCCCGCCCGGCACGCTCAGGTACGGCACGAAGGCGGCGCCGGCGGCGACCAGCGGGGCATGGATCTCGTCGGCGACGACCCGCACGCCGTACCGTTCGGCGAGCGCGGCGACGGCGGCCAGCTCCTCCGCGGTGTGCACGGTGCCGGTCGGATTGTGCGGGCTGCACAGCAGGTACGCGGCCCGTCCGCCGCCGGCGACCGCCGCCCGGAAGGCCTCCTGAAGGACCCCGAGGTCGATCCGCAGCCCCGCGCCGAGCGGGGCTTCCACCACGCGCCGGTCCATGTGCGTGACGAACTGGAAGAACGGCGGATAGACCGGCGGGTTGACCACCACCGGATCGCCGGGCCCGGTGACCAGCCTGAGCATCTCGACGACGCCCAGCATCACGTCGGGCACGATCGCGGTGCGCTCCACGGCCGGCCCGTCCCAGCCCCACCGCTCGGCGGCGAAGGAGGCCAGCGCCTCGGCGTAGGCGGTGCCCGCCGGATAGCCGGTGTCGCCGAGTTCCATCGCGTCCGCGACGGCGCGGATCACGGCCGGGGCGAGCGGCACGTCCATCTCGGCCACCCACATCGGCAGCACGTCCTCGGGATAGGTGCGCCATTTCATGCTCGTACGACGACGGAGACGGTCGAGGGTGAGCACGCGCAGGGGATCCGGTTCACCTGGTGTGCCGTGCGGGGTGCTGGTCATGGGGTCAAGATAGGCGGCCGGGGGTGTGACCCGGTACGGGGCGGGGCCGCCGCGCGCCGTGGAAAACGCCGGACGACCAGCGGAGATCAACTCCGGCGTCTAGATTGCCCTTTGACCCCTGTACCTCTCATCCGGCCCCTCAGGAGCTGACCGAAGTGACCGAGAATCCGGCAGTCACCAATGACGTCGCCGAGTCGCTGCGCGCCCGCATCAACACCGACCAGCCGCACACGGCCAGGATCTGGAACTACTGGCTCGGCGGCAAGGACAACTACGAGGTCGACCGCGCGGCAGGCGACCAGATCCGCTCGCTGCACCCGGGGATCGGGGAGTACGCCCGCGCGGACCGGCTGTTCCTGGGGCGGGCCGTGCGGCACCTGGCCGACGACCTCGGCATCCGCCAGTTCCTGGACATCGGCACCGGCCTGCCCACCGCCGACAACACGCACGAGGTCGCCCAGCGCGTCGCCCCCGAGAGCCGGATCGTGTACGTCGACAACGACCCGCTGGTCCTCGCCCACGCGCGGGCCCTGCTCACCAGCACCCCCGAGGGCCGCACCGACTACCTCGACGAGGACCTGCGCAACGTCGACGCGATCCTCGAGCACGCCGCGCAGACCCTGGACCTCAGCGAGCCGGTCGCGCTGATACTGCTCGGCGTGGTCATCTTCGTCGGCGACGACGAGGACCCGTACGGCCTGGTCCGGCAGCTGGTGGACCGGCTGCCCTCCGGCAGTCACCTGGTGCTGTCGCACACCATCACCAGCCCGGCGATGCCCGACGTGGACGAGGCGGTGAAGTTCTGGAACGAGCACGGCACGCCGAAGCTCACCCAGCGCACCCCCGAGGACGTCGCCCGCTTCTTCGACGGCCTCGACCTGCTGGAGCCGGGCGTGGTGTCCTGCTCGCGCTGGCGCCCGGAGCACTCCCACGGGGCCGAGCCGGAGGAGGTGGCCATGTTCGGCGGGGTGGGCCGCAAGAGCTGACCGAAGAAGATCACCGGTGTGGTGAACGCCCTCGCCCCGGGCCACGTATGAAGGACAGGGCGCTCAACGACCGGAGGGCCCCGCGGTGTTGTCCAGGCACCGTGCGTTCGGGGTTCGGGAGCCATGCGATGAGGCACGCACGACGACGGGTCGTCCGGCGAGTGACACAGCTGGCGGCGGTCGGCGGACTCCTGCTGGGAGGCGTCATGGTCACCCAGGCCATGGCGAGCGAGACTCCCGGCACGTCCGCCACGCCGTTCAGTACGGCGGGACAGGCCGGGAACACCGGCACCGCGCTGGTGGCGAAGCTCGGCACCACCCGTACGGCGGGCAGCTGGATCGGCACCGACGGGCGCCCGGTCGTCGCGGTCACCGACGACCAGGCGGCGGCCACGGTGAAGAAGGCCGGGGCCGAGCCGAAGGTCGTCCACCACAACATGAACCAGCTGAAGTCGGCCACCGCCGCCCTGCGTTCGGCGCCCCGCGTGGCGGGCACGGCGTGGTCCCTGGACTACCGGACCAACCAGGTCGTCGTGCAGGCCGACAAGACCGTGTCGGCCGCCGACTGGAAGCGGATGTCCGAGGTGGCGAAGGGCATCGGCGGCTTCGTGCGCATGGAGCGCACCCAGAGCACCTTCACCACCCGCCTCAACGGGGCGCAGCCGATCCTGTCGACCAGCGGCCGCTGTTCGGCGGGCTTCAACGTCACCAACGGCAAGAGCGACTTCATCCTCACGGCGGGCCACTGCGGTCCCTCCGGATCCACCTGGTTCGCCGACAACCAGGGCAACCAGCAGCTGGGCACGACGCTCCAGAGCAACTTCCCCGGCAACGACTTCTCCCTCATCCAGTACGCGACCGGGAAGGCCGGGGACGGCGCCGACGTGGTCGCCATCGGCAACGGCAACGGCGTCCGGATCACCGGCGCGGCCGATCCCACGGTCGGGCAGCGGGTGTTCCGCAGCGGCAGCACGAGCGGGCTGCACGACGGGACGGTGACCGGGCTCAACGCGACCGTGAACTACCCCGAGGGCACCGTCACCGGCCTCATCCAGACCAATGTGTGCGCCGAACCGGGCGACAGCGGCGGCCCCATGTTCTCGGAGGGCATCGCCCTGGGCGTGACCTCGGGCGGCAGCGGCGACTGCACGGCGGGCGGTACGACCTTCTTCCAGCCGATAACGAAGGCCATGTCGGCGCTCGGCGTCCAGCTGATCGTGTCGGCGCAGAACGCCGCGGGCGGCCAGAACGCCTCGTCCGCGCCGTCCTCCCCGGCCACCCAGGGCGCCATCGCGCCCAGCGCGGCCTCCCCCGGCACGTCGGCCCCGGCCACCGGCACCGCGGTGGGCACCACCTTCCTGTCCCGCCTCACCGACACCAAGAACGTCGGCCCCGGCCTGCTGGTGATCGCGGGCAGCCTGATCGCCCTGGTCGCGACCCGCTACTTCCGCTCGGAACAGGACCGCAGGGCGTACCAGCGGTACTACGGGGCGACCTGGGGCTGACGCCCCGGCCCGAGGCGGCCGATCCGGCCGGAGACGGCAGCGAGAAGGGCACCCGTGCGCTCACGGGTGCCCTGGACGGTGCTGCGGGGTCGGCGAATCAGGCCGCGTGGTCCGACGGAGGAGCGACGGCGGCCCACTCCATCACGAGCCGCTGGTACTCCTCGCGCTGCTCGGTGGTCAGTATCCCGCCCGACCGGAGCCACAGGGCCCGGATCTCCTCGTTGACCTCCGCGGCCGATCGCTCGGAGGCGGCTTCAACAGTGGTGGACATGGTGTGAAGCATATGCCGGTCGGCGTGAAGGCATCGTGAGTAAGTACGAGGAATTCGGGCATTGCGGACCGTGTTCATCATCACGTCGAGAGAGCTCGAGAGAGCGGAGAGCTACGGCGGGTTCAGCCTTCGACGGTGCCGAGCACCAGCACCTGGATCGCCAGGACGGCCGCCCCCCGCGCCCAGTCGTGGAAGTCGGAGACCTTCGTCTCCAGCCCGACCGGCGCGGCCATCGGGTGGCGGCCCGCCCTGATGCTCTCGTGCACCGCCGCGCCGGCCACGTCCATCAGCCCGACGCCCTCCCCGGCGAGCAGGATCTTCTGCGGCATCACGAAGTTGGCGATCTGGGCGACCAGCGTGCCGAGTGCCCGCGCCGCCTCGTCGATCACCCGGGCGGCCATCGGCTCCCCTTCGGCGGCGCGGGCGAGGATCTCCTCGTACGTCGCGTCGTGGCCGGTGGCGGCCCGGATCTGGTAGCGGATGCTGGGGATCGCGAGAAGGGACACGGCGCTGCCGCGCGCACCGTCCGGGGTCAGCGGGCCGTGGGGCTGGACGATCCAGTGGTGCCCGAAGCCGCGGTCCTCCTCGGCGTGGGGCACCCGCTTGCCGCCGAGCACCAGCCCGTAGCCGATGCCGGCCCCGATCGTCAGCACCACGAAGCGGTCGAGGCCGCGGCCCGCCCCGAACCAGGTCTCGGCCTCCACGAGGGCGGCGACGTCGTTCTCGACGACCACCGGCAGCCCGGTGCGCTCCCCCACCAGCCGGGCCAGGGGCACGTCGCGCCAGCCCAGGTAGGGGGACTCACCGACCACGGCGCGCTCCCGCACCAGGCCGCCCACACCGATGCCGATGCCCGCGAGCGGGGCGGTGGCGGCGGCGGCGAGCTCTTGCGTCATCGCCGCCAGCACGTCGGCGACCTCGCCGGGGTGGTGACCGGTGAGCGGGCGGTCGAGCCGGGCGACGACCTCGCTGCGGAGCGTGGTGACGACGCCGTAGACCATGTCGCCGGTGACCTTGAACCCGAGGAAGGCCCGGGAGCCGGCCACGACGTCCAGGGGCTGCGAGGGCCGCCCCTGCCGGGCCTGGGCCGCGATGCCCGACTCGGGCACCTCGACCAGCAGTCCGGACTCGATCAGCGGTTTGGTCAGCCGGGTGAGACTGCCCGCCGAGAGGCGCAGACGCCGGGCGAGCTCGGTGCGCGAGAGGGGGCCGTGGACGAGCACCTCGATCGCCACGGAGCGCTCCGCGGGGGTCAGCGGGGGCCATCCGGGAGTGGGTTGCTTTTGCATCAGAAGTAAGTCTGCCATTTCGGCCGGGCGGCAGGGAAGCCGAAGCGGGGCGTTACGGGCTCTTGACACCTAGATTCTTTTGATTCAAAAGTAAACCCATGGCATCCATGACACCCAAGACGCCCAAGACGTTTTCCCTCGGCATCGTCGGAGCCGGACAGTTCTCCGGCCAGTTCGCCACGCTGTTCCAGGCCCACCCGGGGGTCGGCGACGTGTTCGTCACCGACCTGCTGCCGGAGCGGGCCGAGCGGCTCGCCGCCGCGCAGGGGCTCGCGGGCACCTTTCCCTCGTACGAGGCCATGCTGGAGTCCCCGGCGGTGGACGCGGTCGCGATCTTCACGCAGCGCTGGACCCACGGCCCGCTGGTCCTGCGGGCGCTGAACGCCGGGAAGCACGTGTACAGCGCCGTGCCGATGGCGATCAGCACGGAGGAGATCGCGGCCATCATCGACGCGGTCCGGGCGACCGGGCTGACCTACATGATGGGCGAGACGAGCCAGTACAACCCGGCGACCGTGCACGCCCGCAACAGAATCGCCGAGGGCGCCTTCGGGCGGCTGTTCTACGCCGAGGGCGACTACGTCCACGACATGGACCTGGGGTTCTACGAGGCGTACCAGTACAGCGGCGGCGAGAACTGGAAGGCGACCGCCAGCTATCCGCCGCTGCTGTATCCGACGCACTCGGTGGGCGGGGTGCTCGGGGCCTGGGGGACGCACGCGGTGAGCGTGTCGGCGATCGGCGTGGTCGACGAGCGCGGGGACGGCGTGTTCGACAAGGAGGTCAGCCAGTTCGGCAACGACTTCTCCAACGCGACCGCGCTGTTCGAGGTGGCGGGCGGCGGCACGTTCCGTACGAACGAGTTCCGCAGGGTCGGCTACCCGTCCCACATACGGGAATCGCGATTCCGGTTCTTCGGTACGGAGGCGAGCATGGAGCAGCTCGCCACGGTCGCGCTGTGGCAGGACAAGAAGGGCGTGAAGGACATCACGGAGCTGCTGGAGCCCAAGCCCACGATGTCGCCGGACGACCCCTCGCTCCAGCACATCGCGCCGGAGCTGCGGGCGGCCTTCACCTCCGGGTCGGCGCCGGTGCACGACCGGTCCCGGCTGCCGAGGGCGTTCGACCACCTGCACAACGGCCACGAGGGCAGCCACCACTTCCTGGTGGACGACTTCGTGACCGCCGTGGGCATCCGCACCCTGCCGTCGGTGAACGCGTGGGTCGCGGCCCGCTACACCCTGCCGGGCATCGTCGCGCACGAGTCCGCGCGGCAGGGCGGGGTCAGGCTGGAGATCCCGGACTTCGGGGACGCGCCCCGGGGATGACGGATCAGGTGCCCGGCTTGCGGCCGTAGACGAAGACGTCGTCGCCGGTCCTCAGCAGCGACCAGTACTTCTTGGCGTCCTTCGTGGTCATGTTGACGCAGCCGTGCGAGCCCGGCGGGTTCCACATGCTGAGGTTCACGGAGTGGAAGGCCTGGCCGCCGTCGAAGAACTGGCTGTAGGGCATCGGGACGTCGTAGACGGTCGAGACGTGGTCGATGTCGCGCCAGTAGATCTTCTTCAGGCCGGTGCGGGTCTCGAACCCGTTCCGGCCGGTGCGCACCGGCACCGGGCCGTAGACCAGCCTGTCGCCGTCCTGGACCCAGCTCAGCTGGAGGCTGAGGTTCACGCAGGCGATACGGCCCTTGTTCACCGGGCACTTGCCGTCCTTGTTCGGGTCGTTCCCGACGGCCTTCTGCTTGTTCATGAGGTCCATCACGCCCCAGGTGACGGGACCCGCGTAGCCGACGGCGGGCGTGATGCCGTGCTTGTTCTGGAAGGCCTGGATCGCCTTGCAGTCGGTGGTGGACTGCTTTCCGTCGACCGGACGGCCGAGGAACTTCTCCACCTGCTTCTGGTACGGACCCGCCTGTGTCGTACAACTCGCCGCCTGCGCCGGAGCGGTGCCCAGTGCGAGTGTGAGCGGCGCCACAATTCCGGTGATGCCCAGCGCTACAGCGCTCCGTCTGCGTATGTCCCCCATGCCTGCCTCTCGCCTTTCTGTCCGGTTCACCGTTCCCACGATGCCCGACAGCTGGACCGATAACCGGCGCTGACGGTTGTAGGAACAATCACTCTGTGACGAATCGGTTAATTTCGTCACCGTGTATCAGGCCAGTTTTCCCGAGGTGGACCGGGTGGCCGGCCTCGCGGGCCTCGTACGCTGCGGCTCATGCACCCCACACTCGCCGACGACCTCTCGCGGTTCCCCCAACTCCTTCAGTCCACACGCGACTTGGCCGTCCGCGAACTGGGCGGCCTCGCCGAACGGCCGGTGGCCCACCCGGAACCGGCGCCGGGCGGGGCGCCCCTGCCGGCCGAGGGTGCGGGGGCGGAGGGGGCCCTCGCGCGGTTCGCCGAGCGGTGGGCACCGGGCTTCTCGGGCTCGGCGGGTCCCCGCTACCTGGGTTTCGTCACCGGCGGTGCGACGCCCGCCGCCGTCACCGGGGACTGGCTGACGGCCGCCTACGACCAGAACGTGTCCGGCGCCGCCGGCTCCTGGGCGGCGGCCCTGGAACACGAGACGGTGGCCTGGCTGCGGGAGCTGTTCGGGCTGGGTGAGGCGCACAGCGGGGCGTTCGTCACCGGGGCGAGCGTGTCGAACACGGTGGGCCTGGCCATCGGCCGGGAGTGGCTGGGCGAGCGGCTGGGCGTGGACGTCTCCCGGGACGGTGCCGCCGCGCTCGGTCCGGTCGACGTGCTCTCCGGCAGCCCGCACTCCAGCGTGACCAAGGCGCTGTCGGTCCTCGGCATCGGGCGCGGCCGGCTGCGGACCGTGGCGCCGCTGCCGGGCGGCCGGGAGGCCGTGGACGTGGCCGCGCTCGACGCCGTGCTGGCGGAACTGGGCGGCCGGCCCGCGATCGTGGTGGCGAACGCGGGCACCGTGAACACCGTCGACTTCGACGATCTGCGGGCGATCGCCGCTCTGAAGGAGCGGTACGACTTCTGGCTGCACGTGGACGCGGCGTTCGGCGGCTTCGCCGCGCTCTCCCCCGCGTACGCGCACCTCGTGGACGGGCTGGACGGGGCCGACTCGGTCTGCGTGGACCTGCACAAGTGGCTCAACGTCCCCTACGACGCCGCCGTCCAGTTCACCCGCCGCCGCGACCTCCAGGTGGCGGTGTTCCACAATGCCTCGCCCTATCTCGGACTCCCGGCCGGCGAGCCCGACTTCCTGCACCTGACCCCGGAGAACTCCCGGCGGCTGCGTGCCCTGCCCGCCTGGTTCTCCCTGGTCGCCTACGGCCGTGCGGGTCACCGCGAGATCGTCGAGCGCAACGTCGCCCTCGCCCGGCGGCTCGGCGCGGCCGTCGACGCCCTGCCGGGGCTGCGGCTGCTGGCCCCGGTCCGGCTCAACGTCGTGTGCTTCACCCTCGCCGAGGATCCCACGCCGGAGCGGGTGGACGCCCTGGCCCGGGACGTCACGGCCTCCGGGGAGACGTTCCTGACGCCGACGGTGTACGACGGGGTGCCGGGGCTGCGGGCGGCGTTCAGCAACTGGCGTACCACACAGGCCGATACGCGGCGGGTACTGGACGTGCTGGCGGCAGTCGCGCCCTGAGGGCTCAGCTCCGGTGGACCGCGGCATGGAACCCGGTGTGCACGGAGGTGAGGCCGCCGTCGACCACGAGGGTGGTGCCGGTGATCCAGGCGGCGTCGCCGGAGGCGAGGAAGGCGACCGCGGCGGCGATGTCCTCCGGTTCGCCGACCCGGCCCAGCGGGTACAGGGCACGGACGGCGTCGAGGTCGTCGTCCCGCCCTTCCCAGGCCGAGGTGCGGACCGTGCCCGGCGTCACGAGGTTCACCCGGACGCCTCGGGCCGCCGCGTGCCCGGCGAGGGTCCGGGTGAGGGAGCCGAGACCGGCCTTGGCGGCGCTGTAGGCGTGGTTGCCGAAGTCCCGCAGGCCGTTGACGGAGCCCACGCTGACGATGGCGCCCCGTCCGGAGGCGGCGAGGTGGGGCAGCGCGGCGCGGCAGCAGCGGTAGGCGCCGGTCAGCGTGACGTCGAGGTCGCGGGCCCACGCCTCGTCGGGTTCGTCCTCGAAGAGCGGCACATCCGGGGTGCAGTGGGCGGCGCAGTTCACCAGCACGTCGAGCGAGCCGAAGGCGCCGACGGCGTGCGCGACGGCCGCCTCCACGGACTCCCGGTCGGCGACGTCGCACCCGTACGCCTCCACCGCCAGCCCTCGCTGCCGCAGCCCGGCCGCGGTCCGCTCCGCCTCGGGCAGGTCCCGGTCGGTCGCCAGCACCCGGCCGCCCTCCTCGGCGAGGCGCCGGGCGACGGCCGCGCCGATACCGCGGGCGGCGCCCGTGACGAGAACTCCCTGTCCTGCGAAGCGCTTGAGATCGGTCATGGGACAGACGGTACGGGCGGGACGATCAACCGGGCAGGTAGCGTGCGCGCATGTCCGCGTTTATACAGCAACTCCCCGCCCTGATCGGCGTCGTGATCGGCGCGCTCGGCTCGTATCTGGCGGTGGTGCGGGGAGACCGGGCACGGTTCCGCCGCGAACAGGCGGCCCGCTGGGAGGAGCGACGGCTGGCGGTGTACGCGGACTACGCGCGCACGCTGAAGAAGGCGGTCACGCTGACGTACCGGGTCGCCGCCCATCTCGGCAACGACCCGCATCCGCACCCGCTGTCGCCGGAGCAGGCGGCACCCCTGCTGGCCGAGGCCGACCTCGCCCGGGACCCCGCCGGCGAGGCGCTGCTCCTGCTGGGCAGCCCGGCCGTGGTGGAGAAGGCCCGGGTGTGGGTTGTGACGGCGATGGAGATGCAACGGTTCCTGCGAGAACGGACACACGACCCCGAGGCCTGGCAGAACCTGCTGGAACAGCAACGCGCCGGCCGCGAGGGCTACTACGCGGCCGTCCGAGAGGACCTGGCACTCCCACCCGGCCACTCGGCCCGCTGGCCACTGCCACCGGCGAGCGATCAGCGATAGCCCGTGGTGTCGGCCGGTTCTCCCGCGTCCTGGATCTCCACCAGGTACCGCCAGGCGTCCGGGCGGCTGCCGTCGAGGTCCGTGAAGCCGTACTCCCTGGCGAGGCCTCCGCTGGAGAGGGACGTGCCGTTGAAGCGGGTCACGTCCGGGTCGGCGGCGAGGGCGGCGACGGCGCGGCCGACGTAGCGGGGGGTCTCGGAGATGGCGAAGTGGGGCTCGCGGGCTAGGGCGTCGCGCCAGTTGTCCTCCCGTACCCCGAAGGTGTCGAGCATGATCTCCGAGCGCAGCCAGCCCGGGGTCAGGGCCACGGCGGTGGCGCCGCGCGGGCCGAGTTCGTGGCCGAGGGCGAAGGCCATGCGCAGGACGGGGCTCTTGGCGAGGTCGTAGAAGAGGTTCACCCGGTAGGTGTCGCGGTTGTAGTCGGCAGTGCCGTCGGTGACCTCGACGACCAGGCCGCCGGGGCGGCGCAGCAGCAGCGGCAGGGCGTGGTGGCTGGTGATCGCGTGGGTCTCGACGGCGAGGCGGAGCAGCCTCAGGCCCTTGTCGAGGTCGTGTTCCCAGACCGGGGTGTCCCAGGCGAAGAGGTGCTCGGCGCCCCAGATGTCGTTGACCAGGACGTCGAGGCGCCCGGACTCCTGGGCGATCCGGTCCACGAGGGCGCGGACCTGCGCCGGGTCCAGATGGTCGGTGGGTACGGGAACGCCCCGGCCGCCGGCCTCGCTCACCAGGTCGGCGGTGTCCTCGATGGTCTCGGGGCGGTCGTACTCCGAGCGCCGCGCGCGCGTGCTGCGGCCGGTGACGTAGACGGTGGCGCCGGCCGCGCCGAGCTCCACGGCGATCCCCCGCCCCGCCCCGCGCGTCGCCCCCGCGACCAGTGCGACCTTGCCTTCCAGCGGACCCGGCATGTCCGGCCTCCCGTACCCGTACGACTGCTGTCACCGTCCAGGGTCGCCGGGAAACCGGACATCTTCTGTCGTCTTTCAGTGGCCGCGTGCGATCCACTCCTCCAGGTGGGGTGCCTCGTCCCCGATGGTGGTCGGGTCGCCGTGGCCGGTGAGGACCTTGGTCTCCGGGGGCAGGGTCAGGAGGCGGTCGCGGATGGAGTCGATGATGGTCGGGAAGTGGGAGTAGGAGCGGCCGGTGGCGCCGGGCCCGCCCTGGAAGAGGGTGTCGCCGGTGAAGACGGCGCCCAGACCGGGGTCGTACAGGCAGACCGCGCCGGGCGCGTGGCCGGGCGTGTGCAGCACGGTGAGGTCGGCGCCGGCCGCCTCGATGACCTGCCCGTCGGCCAGGTGGGCGTCGGGGTCGCGGCCGGGGTGGGTGAGCTTCCACAGCGGAAGGTCGTCGGGGTGCAGCCAGATCATGGCGCCGGTGCGGTCGGCGAGGGCGGGCGCGGCGTCGATGTGGTCGTTGTGGGCGTGCGTGCACACGATCGCCGTCAGCCGGCGGTCACCGACGGCCTCGGCGATGGCGTCGGCGTCGTGGGCCGCGTCGATGACGACGACCTCGTGGTCGTCGCCGACGATCCACACGTTGTTGTCGACGTCCCAGGTGCCGCCGTCGAGGGTGAACTGCCCGGAGGTGACGAGGCGTTCGATGCGCGCGGCCATCACAGCACCACCACCGAGCGCAGCACGTCGCCGTGGTGCATCCGCTCGAACGCCTTCTCCACCTCGTCGAGCTGGATGGTCTCCGTGACGAACTTCTCCAGCGGCAGCCGTCCCTGGAGGTGCAGGTCGATCAGCATGGGGAAGTCACGGCTCGGCAGGCAGTCGCCGTACCAGGAGGACTTCAGGGCGCCGCCGCGGCCGAAGACGTCCAGCAGCGGAAGCTCGAGCTTCATCTCCGGGGTCGGCACACCGACCAGGACGACCGTGCCGGCGAGGTCGCGGGCGTAGAAGGCCTGCTGGTACGTCTCCGGGCGGCCGACCGCCTCGATGACCACGTCGGCGCCGAAGCCGCCGGTCAGCTCGCGGATGGCCTCGACCGGGTCTTTCTGCCGGGAGTTGACCGTGTGGGTGGCGCCCAGCTCCCGGGCCGTGTCCAGCTTGCGGTCGTCGATGTCCACCGCGATGATCTTCGCCGCGCCGGCCAGGAAGGACCCGGCGACCGCCGCGTCCCCGACGCCGCCGCACCCGATCACGGCGACCGAGTCGCCGCGGCCGACGTTGCCGGTGTTGATCGCGGCACCGATGCCGGCCATCACGCCGCAGCCCAGCAGCCCGGCCACCTGCGGGGAGACCGACGGGTCGACCTTGGTGCACTGCCCGGCCGCGACCAGCGTCTTCTCCGCGAAGGCGCCGATGCCCAGGGCCGGGGACAGCTCGGTGCCGTCGGTCAGGGTCATCTTCTGCTTCGCGTTGTGCGTGTTGAAGCAGTACCAGGGCCGCCCGCGCAGACAGGCCCGGCACTGGCCGCACACCGCACGCCAGTTGAGGATCACGAAGTCCCCGGGCGCCACATCGGTGACACCGTCGCCCACCGACTCCACCACACCCGCCGCCTCGTGCCCGAGCAGGAAGGGGAAGTCGTCACTGATGCCGCCCTGCTTGTAGTGCAGGTCGGTATGACAGACGCCGCAGGCCTGGATCCGCACCAGGGCTTCCCCCGGCCCCGGGTCCGGTACGACGATCGTCTCGATCCGCACGGGCTGGTCCTTGCCCGGTGCGATCACGCCGCGTACTTCCTGCGCCATGGTGCCGGCTCCTTCCGTCGATGCTCCTGCACCGAGACCCTACGTGTGACTGATCAGTACCGCAGGGAGCGGCGCCGACCTGGGAAATGATTCTCCGCCGGGCTCACGGCCGACTTAGCCTGGAGCATCCACCCGCCTGGTGAGGACAGGGAGCCCTGTGAGCGACGCAGCGACGGACACGACCCGGCCGACCACGTGGCGGCTGCTCCTCGGCTACACAAGACCCCACCGCTGGGCCCTGTTGGCGGGCGCGGTGCTCTCGCTGGTGACCGGGGCGACCGGGCTGCTGCTGCCGCTGGTGGCGCGGGGACTCATCGGTGACCTGGCGCACGACAGGTCGATCACCGGCCCGTTGCTGGGCATGGCGGGCCTGGTCGTCGCCAACGCGGTGGTGGGCGCGCTGGGTTCGTACGTGCTGCGGCGCACCGCCGAGTCGGTGGTGCTCGGCGCGCGGCGCACCCTGTCGTCGTACCTGCTGCGGCTGAGGATCACCGCCGTGGACCGCAGCGAGCCGGGCGACCTGATGGCCCGGATCACCTCCGACACCACCCTGCTGCGCGAGGTCACCACCGACTCGCTGGTCGCGCTCGGCACCGGCGGGCTCACGCTCGTCGCCACGGTGGTGATGATGGGCCTGGTCGACCCCGTGCTGCTGGCCGTGACGCTGGCGGTGGTGCTGGGCGCGGGCACGGTGCTCGGCGCGATCGTGCCGCGCATCAACCGGGCCAGCCGGCGGGCGCAGGACGCGGTCGGGGTGATGGGCGCCTCACTGGAGCGGGTCCTCGGCGCGCTGCGCACGGTGAAGGCGTCGGGCGCGGAGCACCGCGAGGAGGCCACGCTGCACGCGGCGGCCGAGGAGTCGTGGCGGCAGAGCGTACGCGCCGCCAAGTGGTCGGCCGCGGCGGGCAACACGGCCGGGCTGGCCATGCAGATCGCCTTCATCACGGTCCTCGCGGTCGGCGGGTCGCGGGTGGCGACCGGCTCGATCGACGTGGGCACGCTGGTCGCGTTCCTGCTGTACGTCTTCTACCTGATGTCGCCGATCCAGCAGGTCGTCGGCGCGATCACCCAGTACCAGACGGGCGCGGGCGCGCTCGCCCGTATCCAGGAGGCACTGCGGCTGCCGGCCGAACCGGTGTCCGGGCCCGTCCCGTTGCCGTCCGCCGGGGCCGAGCCGGCCTCGCTCGCCTTCACGGACGTGCGCTTCCGGTACGCCGACGACCTGCCGTACGTGCACCACGGGGTCAGCTTCGAGATACCGGCGCGCGGCATGACGGCCTTCGTCGGGCCGTCCGGCGCGGGCAAGACCACCGTGTTCTCGCTGATCGAGCGGTTCTACGACCCCGACGCCGGTGTCATCACCGTCGACGGCCTCGACCTCGCCGCCTGGGAGCTGCCCCGGCTGCGGTCCGCCATCGGGTACGTGGAGCAGGACGCGCCGGTGCTGTCGGGCTCGCTGCGGGACAACCTGCTGCTGGGCAATCCGGAGGCGGAGGAGGACGCGGTGGCACGGGTGGTGAAGACGACCCGGCTGGACGGACTGGTCGCCCGGCTGCCGCAGGGCCTGGACACGCTGGTCGGGCACCGCGGGACCAAGCTGTCGGGCGGCGAGCGGCAGCGGGTGGCGATCGCCCGCGCGCTGCTGCGCCGCCCGCGGCTGCTGCTCCTGGACGAGGCGACCTCGCAGCTGGACGCGGTGAACGAGGCGGCCCTGAGGGACACGGTCGCCGACGTGGCCCGGTCCACGACCGTCCTGGTCGTCGCGCACCGGTTGTCCACGGTCACCATGGCCGACCGGATCGTGGTCATGGACGCGGGCCGGGTCCGCGCGCTGGGCACGCACCGGGAACTGGTGACGTCCGATCCGTTGTACGCGGAACTGGCGGCGACACAGTTCCTGGCGACGGCCGGCTGACGCCGGGTGCGGGGCGCGCCCTCTGCGCTTGCCGAGGCCGCGGGGGCGGAGGAGTCTCGAAGGAGGGACCGGCGCGGCCCGCTCCGCCTCGGGCCGCGGGCCCCCGAAGGAGGTCACCATGGGCACCTCGACAGGCTCCGCCTTCGACACCGAAACCCTGCGCCGGGGCATAGAAGGCAACACCGGGAACAACCTTCTGTCGCTCTACGCGGACGACGCGGAGATCCGCATCGTCGACCACAACAGCCAGCCCAGTCATCCGAAGATCCTGCACGGCCGGGGCCAGATAGCCGAACTGCTCGACGACGTCTACAGCCGCGACATGACGCACAAGCTGGAACAGTGCATCGTGCAGGGCGATCACGCCGCCTTCAGCGAGTCCTGCGAGTACGCGGACGGCACCCGCGTGCTCGCCGAATCGATGATCACCCTGCGCGACGGGAAGATCGCCGCACAGATCATGATCCAGGCATGGGACGAATAGGCAGCAGAACCGCGCGGGTCCAGGTCAGCTCCCGGCTGACCTGGACCTTCTCGGCCCGGGCGGCCCTGGGCCAAGCGCGCCGCGCTCGTCCTCGGCGGCCAGGACCGGCTTCCACGGCAGGTCGGGCAGTGTCCGCCGTTCTTCTTCGCTCGGTGCTGCGAGCGGTGCGCTCCCGCCCGCGTCCGCCGAGACGGCGTGCGCTGCGCGGGCGGCGCGCCCTGACTCGGTGAGGCGCCGGTCCCGCGCTTCCCGGCGGCCGAAGTCGCCCTGACACGCGACCGGTTCCCCGGCACGCTCTCCCGGCGACACGGGCCGGCACCGCCTGCCACGGGTGTGGTCAGCGCATCCAGGCGCTGTACTCCATGACGTCCCCGGGCTTCAGGCCGTACTCGGGCTCGGCCGCGGTCGCCATGAACTCCAGGCCGAGGACGGTGCCGGTGGCCGGGTCCAGGATCAGCATGCGCCGGCTGCCCTTGCCGTCGTAGACGTACGCCTGGCCGGGCCGCCCGAGCCGGTCCGTGACCCGGCCGGCCGGACGCAGGTCCTCGGTGTCGGCGAGGAGCCGGACGAGCGCCGCGGACTCACGGGCACCGAGTGTCCAGTGGTCCAGCAACTCCGCGGTGGCGTCGAGGAGTTCCGGGGTGGTCAGGGACCCGGCGCGCGCGGTCTCCGTGAGGTAGGCGCGCAGGCGGGCGGCCTGGTGCGGGGGCCGTGCCGCGGGCGGGGCGTCGCTCCAGCTGGGCGGATACGTCTGCCTGCTGATGACGTGGCCGTCCTCGACCAGGTGCGGCTCGTCGCCCTCGTCGCTGAGGACCGGGCGGCCGGGGCGCAGCGGGTCGGTCGCGACGACGAGTTCCGTGTGGCTGTCGTCCGCCCGCCAGCGGACCACGCGTTCCTCGGGCAGGGTGACCGGCGGCTTGTCGTCGCTCATGCCCATGGCCCACGTCTGCACATGGGTGCCCTTGCGCAGGCTCGGGGAGCCGTCCGACGCGGCCGCCGCGGCCAGTTCGGCCAGCTGTCCCAGTGGTACGGGCCTGGAGCCGGCTTCGACCACCAGCGGGCGGGGCGCGGCCACGGCGGGGGTGGGGCCGGGGCCGCCGAGCAGCACGGTCAGGGCGGTCGCCACGACGACGGCGGTGGCCGCGAGGCCCCACCCGAGCCGGGCGTACGGGCGGCGCCGGCCGGGGTGGGAGTCGTGCAGCAGCCGGTTCAGGTGCCGTTCGGCGTGGTGGTCCAGCGGGCCGTCGCCGAAGTGGGGGCTCTCGGCGGGCACCGGGTTGGCGTCACGCAGCAGTTCGAGTTCGTCAGCCATGGCGGTGTTCCTCGGTGGGTGCCGCCGCGGCGGCGCCGGCGGGTTGCGTCCGGTCGATCTCGGCTCTCAGCCGGCGGCGGGCCCGGTGCAGGCGCATCGCCGCGGCGCGTCTGCCGCAGCCGAGGGCGACGGCGACCTCGTCGACGCCGAGCTCCTCCCACGCGGTCAGCCGCAGCACCTCCTGATCGGCCGGGGAGAGCCGGGCCAGCGCGTCGTGCACCCAGGCGCCGGGGGCCTCGGCGTCGGGGCTGTCCACGACGTGCCTGCCGTGCGCGGTCTCGTCGTTGCCCAGCCGGTCCACCAGCCGGCGCCGGCGCCCGTATCCGCGTACCGCGTTCGCCAGGCAGTTGCGTGCCACGCCGTACAGCCAGGGCAGCGGTGACGGCGGCAGGTCCGCCCGGCGCCGCCAGGCGACCGTGAACACATCCGCCACCACTTCCTCCACCTCGCTGGTCCGCCCGTCCAGTCGCCGCGCGACATAGCGGCTGACCGCCCAGTAGTGCTCGCGATAGGCAGCGGCGAAGGTCTCGTCGTTGCTCATGTTCGGTTCGTGTCCGGCACCCGCTCGATCGTCACACCTGTTTCCGTGATTCTCCTCGCGTCCCGGGGGTGTGACGCCGGGAGGGGGTCGCGGACACAGGCGGGGCGTGAAGAGGATCAGAGACATCAGGGCCGTCCGGTGGCTGACGACCACGGACCACAAGACCATCGGCACGCTGTACCTCACGACGTCGTTCGCGTTCTTCTGCGTCGGTGGCGTGCTGGCGCTGCTGATGCGCGCCGAGCTGGCCCGGCCGGGCCTTCAGATCATGTCGAACGAGCAGTTCAACCAGGCGTTCACGATGCACGGCACGATCATGCTGCTGATGTTCGCGACACCGCTGTTCGCCGGCTTCGCCAACTGGATCATGCCGCTCCAGATCGGCGCGCCGGACGTGGCGTTCCCCCGGCTGAACATGTTCGCCTACTGGCTGTACCTGTTCGGCTCGCTCATCGCCGTCGGCGGCTTCCTCACCCCGGACGGGGCGGCCGACTTCGGCTGGTTCGCCTACGCCCCGCTGTCGGACGCGGTCCGCACCCCGGGCGTCGGTGCCGACATGTGGATCATGGGTCTGGCCTTCTCCGGCTTCGGCACGATCCTCGGCTCGGTCAACTTCATCACCACGATCATCTGCCTGCGCGCGCCCGGCATGACGATGTTCCGCATGCCGATCTTCACCTGGAACGTGCTGCTGACCGGTGTCCTGGTCCTGCTGGCCTTCCCGGTCCTGGCCGCCGCGCTGTTCGCCCTGGAGGCGGACCGCAAGTTCGGCGCCCACGTCTTCGACGCCGCCAACGGCGGGGCCTTGCTGTGGCAACACCTCTTCTGGTTCTTCGGCCATCCGGAGGTGTACATCATCGCCCTGCCGTTCTTCGGCATCATCAGCGAGATCATCCCGGTGTTCTCACGGAAGCCGATGTTCGGCTACACGGGCCTGATCGCCGCGACCATCTCGATCGCCGGTCTGTCCGTGACGGTGTGGGCGCACCACATGTACGTCACCGGTGGCGTGCTCCTGCCGTTCTTCTCCTTCATGACCTTCCTGATCGCGGTCCCGACCGGGGTGAAGTTCTTCAACTGGATCGGTACCATGTGGCAGGGCAGCCTGTCCTTCGAGACCCCCATGCTCTGGGTGACGGGCTTCCTCGTCACCTTCGTCTTCGGCGGGCTCACCGGCGTCATCCTCGCCTCGCCGCCGCTCGACTTCGCGACCTCCGACTCGTACTTCGTGGTGGCCCACTTCCACTACGTCATCTTCGGCACCGTGGTCTTCGCGATGTTCGCCGGATTCCACTTCTGGTGGCCGAAGTTCACCGGCAGGATGCTGGACGAGCGCCTCGGCAAGATCACCTTCTGGACGCTGTTCATCGGCTTCCACGGCACCTTCCTGGTCCAGCACTGGCTGGGCGTGAACGGCATGCAGCGCCGGATCCCCGACTATCTCGCGGTCGAGGGCCTGACGACGCTCAACACCGTCTCGACGGTCTTCTCCTTCGTGCTGGGCTCGTCCCTGCTGCCCTTCTTCTACAACGTCTGGAAGACCGCCAGGTACGGCGAGAAGATCGAGACCGACGACCCCTGGGGCTACGGACGCTCCCTGGAGTGGGCGACCTCCTGCCCACCGCCCCGCCACAACTTCCTCACCCTCCCCCGCATCCGCAGCGAGTCCCCGGCCTTCGACCTGCACCACGCCCCGGCCCCGGCGCGGGACAGAGAGGTGACCTCCGCGTGAGCACCATGGACACCCGGGCGCTGATCAACGACATCGAGGGCCATCTGCTCCTCGCCGCCGCCCGCGAGGAGGGCCGCCGGGCCGCCGCGGACCTCAGCGCCCCGCTCCTGTGGCTGACGGACGGTCAGCGTGCGGAGCTGGAGCGCCGGTTCGAGGCGGAGTACCTCGCACTCGCCCGTGCCTCCTGGCGACGCACCGCCGAGCGAGCCGGAGAGTTGCGGAACGAGTACGAGGAAACCTACCGCTGCCTGCGGCGCCGCCTGTTGGCCGGCTGGCTGCTGGCGTGCGCCGCGGCCGCGGGGTTCGTGCTGCTGGCCCTCGTCTAGCCGGTCACTACGTCCGCGACCACTGCTGGTTGGTCTGGCCGTTGCAGGACCACAGGTCCAGCCCGCTGCCGTTGGCCGTGGCGTTGTCGTACACGTCCAGGCAGAGACCGGCGTTGACGTTCGTGATCGTGCCGTCGCTGTTGACGTTCCACTGCTGGTTCGCCTGGCCGTTGCAGTCCCAGATGACGACCTTCGTGCCGTTGGTCGTGCCGAGGTTGTAGGCGTCCAGGCACTTGTTGCCGTACACCACGAGTTCCTTGCGGGAGGTGTACGCCCAGGACTGGTTCTGGCCGCCGTTGCAGTCCCACAGCTCGGCCTGGGTGCCGTTGGTGAGGGTGTTGTCGTAGATGTCGAGGCAGCGTCCCGACTGCTTGCCGGCGACCAGGGTGCCGTTCGTGCCGGGCAGCGGTCTGACCGTGATGGAGTCCAGTGCCGGGGCGTTCGAGAAGGTGAGCTTGTTGGAGGAGCCCTTGGACAGGGCGACCGCGAGGGAGATCGTGCCCGCGCTCGAACCCGTGGGCGGGAAGGAGACCGTCGTGCTGCCCTGGCCGTTGACCTGGAGCGTGGCCGTGCGGGCGGTGGAGGCGGTGTTGGTGTACGAGACGTCGACGGTCTTCACGCCGGTGCTGCCCGCGACCACGCCGGTGAAGCCGGACGTTCCCGAGTACGTGCTGCTCGCGGCCTCGGTGCCACCGGTGACCGTGAGCATCACCGAGCCGCCCGCCGGGACGCCGGTCGTGTAGCTCGTGCCGTGACTGCCGAGGTCGGACCGGGCCCACAGGTCACGGACGGTCGCGGAGGCGTCGGTCAGGCCGAGGTCGGACCAGCGCACGGTGATGTTCTTGGCAGCGGAGGTGCGGTTGAGGAGCACGACCGCGCGGTTGCCGCCGCCGGACAGCACCTTGCCGTACACCTGGAGCCCGGTGGTGTCCTCGGCGACCTTGACGCCCTGTAGCCCGCGCGCGTCCTGGTCGACGGCGATGACCTCGGGGTTCTTGAGGATGCCCGCGGTCTCCGAGGTCATCGTGGTCAGGTCGTTGCCCGCCAGGAGCGGGGCGCCGGAGATCGCCCACAGGTTCATGTGGGTGCGGTTCTGGGCGGCGGTGAAGCCGTCCATGCCGACCATCAGCATGTCCGGGTCGTTGTAGTAGCCGGTGTGCTGGGCCGTGGGGTGCAGGGTCTGGTCGAAGTTGGACAGCAGGTTCGACATCGACGGCTTGTTGCCGTAGTAGACGATGTCGGTGCTGGTCCGCCACATCGGGGCCTGGCCCGGCGCCCAGTTCCAGGGGTTCTGCTTGCCCCAGTTGCAGATCGAGAGGGTGAGCGGACGGCCGGTCGTGGACGCCGCCTTGGCGACCGAGTCGCTGATGGACTGGTACGTCGTCTTCGCGTCGAGGCCCTCGGCGTCACCGCCGCACCAGTCGACCTTGACGAAGTCGAAGCCCCACTTCGAGAACTGGAGCATGTCCTGGTCGTAGTGGCCCTCGCTGCCCGTGTTCGCGGCGGCGGGGCGGCCGGTCGGGTAGTAGTAGCCGCAGCCGTTCTTGCCCGCGTCGGTGTAGATGCCGGCCTTGAGGCCCTTGCTGTGGATGTAGTCGGCGATGGCGCTCATCCCGCCGGGCCACTCGGACGTGTCGACGGTGATGTTGCCGTCGCTGTCACGGGTGCCCTGCCACCAGCCCTCGTCGATGTTGATGTACTTGTACCCGGCCGCCGGCAGTCCCGCGGCGACGAACGCGTCGACCTGCTTCTTGATGACGCTGTAGTCGATCTTGGCGGCGAAGCTGTTCCAGGAGGCCCAGCCCATGGGAGCGGTGGGGACGGATATCTGACGGGCCGTCGCGGCCTGCGCCGTCACCGGCTGGGCGAAGAGCAGCGCGGCGGCCGCGGTCAGGGCCAGGGCGAGGGCGCGTACGGCCGCGGCTCTGCCGCGTCGGACGAGGCCTTGGCGCGAGGATCGGGGTGGGGGGTACATGCGGCTCCTCCGGGGGGTTCACACTCTTCAGCGCGCACGAGATTTCGAACACGGATCGGCAAGCCGAACGCGTCGCGCGCCGACCGTAGAGCCGCCGGAGGGGTAAGTCAACGGACGCGACAGGAGTGACCGGGCGAGGGCCGAAGGCGTGAAGTCGACGCCCGCGCCGGGTCGTTCGTACCGCCGCGGGTGCCGCGCCGCCATACTGGCCGTCGTGCGCGTAGCGATCATGACGGCGGGATCCCGGGGCGATGTGGCTCCGTACACCGGACTGGGTCACGGCCTGAGCCGTGCCGGGCACGAGGTCACCCTGGTCACTCACGCCTGCTTCGCGCCCCTGGTGGCGGGCTCCGGAGTGGGGTTCCGTCCGCTGCCCGTGGATCCGCGGGCGGAACTGGCGTCCCCGCGGGGGCGTGGGCTGCACCGCAGTGCCAGTGGCGCGGGGAAGCTGTTGCGGGTGGTGGAGATGGCGCGGCGGCTGGTCGGCGGACTGACCGACGACCTGGTGGCCGCGGCCCGGGCTAGCGACGTGCTGTTGCTGTCCGGCTCACTGGGGCCGCTCGGGCACGCCATCGCCGAGGGGCTGCGGCTGCCGAGCATGGGTGTGTACCTGCAACCGCTGACTCCCACAAGGGAGTTCGCCCCGCCGGTGCTCGGGGGCGGCTCCTGGGGCGGGACCGGGAACCGGATCGCCGGGCACGGGGTGCTCCTGGCCGAGGGGCGGATCTTCGCGGCCGCCGTCCCGGCCGTGCGGGAACGGCTGGGGCTGCCCCGGGCGCGGGCCGCCGACGGGCGGCGGACCCGGGAGCGGCAGGGATGGCCGGTGCACCACGGCTTCAGCCCGCTGGTGGTGGCCCGGCCCCGGGACTGGCGGACGGGACTCGGGGTCTGCGGCTACTGGTGGCCGTACGACGGTGACACCCGGCTGCCCGCCGAGCTGCGGGACTTCCTGGACGCGGGCCCGCCGCCGGTCTTCGTCGGGCTGGGCAGCGCCACGGTGCCCGACGCCGAGCGGGTGAGCGCGCAGGTCGTGACGGCGCTGCGGCGGGCCGGGCTGCGCGGGGTCGTCCAGCGGGGCTGGGGCGGGCTCGCGGCCGACGGGGACGACATGCTGACCATCGGCGACGTCCCGCACTCCGCGCTGTTCCCGCGCATGGCCGCCGTGGTCCACCACGCGGGCGCGGGGACGACCGCCGCGGGGCTGCGGGCCGGGGTGCCGGCCGTGCCCGTCCCCGTCCAGTTCGACGAGGGCTTCTGGTCCGCCCGCCTGATCTCCCTCGGCGTGGCCCCCACCGCCGTACCCCTGCGCGGCCTGACCACCGACGCCCTGACCGCCGCGCTCGCCCGGGTGACCCGCGACCACGGCTACGCCGAGCGGGCCCGGTCTCTCGGCTCCCGGATCCGGGCGGAGGACGGGGTGGCCCCGGTGGCGGAGGCGGTGGACCGGCTGACCGGCTGACCGACCGGCTGACCGACCGGTCGAGGAGACGGACCGCCGGCCCGGCGACCGGGCTCAGCGCCCCCGGTCCCAGCCCTCCGGCCGCAGGATCCCCAGGAGTTGCCGGGCCAGCTCGTCGACCACCTCGTCCAGGGTGGCGTCCACCCAGCCCGCGCTCCAGTCGTGGAGGAGGCCGTTGACACTGCCGATGAACGCGGTCGCGGCGAGGCGGTAGTCGCGCCGTGCGGCATCCCCGTGCGCGGCGGCCGCGGTGGCCTCGGCGCAGATCAGGTCGACCCAGCCGGCGCGGCGGGCGAGCCGCTGTTCCTCCAGGCGCGGGCTGACGCCGATGATCTCGACGAAGGTGATGCGGATACGGCGCGGGTCGGAGGTGACGTCGCGGGCGTAGGCCCGGAAGAGCACCGTGACGCGTTCGGCCAGCGGCAGCGTCTCCGCCTCGGCGAGCGCCGCCAGCACCGCCTGCTCGGCCCAGTCGTTGACCTCCAGGTGCAGCGCGGCGAGCACGTCCTCCAGGGTGCGGAACTCCTCGTAGAACTGACGGGTCGACAAGCCGGCCGCCTGGCTCAGCGCGGCGACGGTCGTCCCGCGGAAACCGGGGCTGTCGCCGAACAGTTGCAGCGCCGCGTCCAGGAAACGACGGCGCCGCTCGGCCTGCCGTTCCTCGGCCGACCTGCCGCCGTAGCGGCCCTTCGGGGCTTTGAGCCTGCCCGCCACGCTTCCCCCCTCCTTCATCCCGCCGATGGTCAATCTTGTCGTGCACGCATCTTGTCGAGTAGACCGCCCCTTCCTTACCTTCCAGTAAGTAACTTTGAAAGCGCCTGTGTTCAGATTTCTCAGAGGAGAGAGCAGTCATGCCCGCCTTCAGATCCAGGCACCTCTGCGCGGCAGCAGCCGCCCTCGTCCTGACCGTCGCCGCCCCCGCCACGGCGGCATCCGCGGCCTCCGCCGCCTCGGACGCCTCCGCCCTGCGCGAGGTGATGTTCGTGGGCAACAACTGGGACGGCACCGCGGATGTCATCAAGTCCTCCGGGGACTTCGCGAAGGTCGGACGGATCAACGTCATACCGGACAAGGACGCGCGGATGGCGGAGATCAACGCCGATCCGATCAAGTGGATCTACTTCCAGGCGATCCGCAACAGCGTCGGCGAGGGCCACGACCAGTTCGTGGACGACATGTACTCCACGCCCGACGGCAAGTCGGTGGTGGCCTCCCGTCCGAGCTTCGCCGACGTGGTCTCGATCGACCTGGCCACCGGGAAGATCAACTGGCGTTTCCCGGTGTCCGGTTACCGCGCCGACCACATGGCCGTCTCCCCCGACGGCACCCGGGTCGCGGTCTCCGCGTCGACCGCGAACACGGTGCACGTGCTCGACATCAACACCGGCAAGCAGCTCGGCTCGTTCGCCACCGGTGACAAGCCGCACGAGAACATCTTCAGCAAGGACGGCAAGTACATCTGGAACATGGCCATCGGGGACGTCAACACCTCCCTCGACGACCCGGGCTGGGACTGGACCAAGGGCGACCGTCACATCACGGTGGTGGACGCGACGACGTTCAAGCAGGTCAAGATCATCGACATGCGGAGCCGGCTGGACGCCTTCGGCCTGAAGGACTTCTCCGACGCCGTCCGCCCGGCGGTCTTCTCCCCCGACGAGTCGAAGCTGTACTTCCAGGTGTCCTTCTTCAACGGCTTCCTGGAGTACGACGTCGCCTCCGACAAGATCACCCGGATGAAGACGCTGCCGAAGAACCCGGCGACCAGCGAGGACCGCACCACCTGGGTCAACGACTCGCGCCACCACGGCATTTCGATGAACCCTTCGGGCACCAAGCTGTGCGTGGCGGGCACCATGGACGACTACGCGACCGTCGTCGACCGCTCGACCCTCCAGGAGGGGCCGCTGGTCACCGCCTCCAAGCCCTACTGGGCCACGGTCAGCGGCGACGGCAAGGACTGCATCATCTCCGAGAGCGGCGCCGACCAGGTCACGGCCATCGACTTCGCCACCGGCCAGAAGGTGACGTCCGTGGCGGTGGGCGACCATCCGCAGCGCGTCCGGCTCGGGCATGTGCAGGCCGACTGGACGGGGCCGTCCGGCAGTTGACGTCCCCGCACGGCCTCCGGGGAGCGGCGGCTCCCCGGAGGCCGGCACGGCTCAGAAGTGCGCCGCCGCCCACGCCGCGAGCTCGGACTTCGCCGCGCTCAGCAGGTCCGCGGAGGGGGTGCTCGTCGTGCCGTTGGTCACCAGGGCGTAGTGCGGGACCCCGGAGTCGGTGTCGGTGAGCAGCAGCCGGCGGCTTCCCGTGCCGCCCGGCTCGGGCGCCACGCCGACCGGGGTCGAGGCGGTGTACGACGGGGGCGCGTACGCGGTGCCGAGGTCGGAGACCACCGTGGTCGCCGAGGTGGGGAAGGACGCCGGGAGGTGCAGTTCGGTGGGTGCCGTGCCGCTGCCCGAGCGCCACACCAGCAGCCCGTACTGGCCGGAGCCGACCAGCCGCGAGACATTGGGCAGCGAGCTGGGCACCGGGTTCCAGGTCAGGGTCGTCGAGCCGTCCCGGGAGCGGTCCTCGTAGCTGAAGGCGAGCGTGGTGCCCGCCGTCGCGGCCGGGTAGAGCCGGTCGAGGAGCCGGGCGTCCTGACGCAGTGTCACCGTGCCGGAGTCGTCCAGGCGTACGGCGGAGAGGTCCTCGTCGTTCCAGGCGTCGCCGGAGGTGAGCACCTTGCCGGCGTTGCCGTTCATCAGCTCGTGGTGACGTCCGTTGTAGATGTCCCACTGCCACTGGGTGCCGGACAGGACCGGGCCGGAGGAGGCCGGGCTCGTCCACCAACTGGCCCCGGGCAGACGGGAGTCCAGGGCCTGGTACATCGCCTTGAGCACGGTCGGCGCCTTGTCCGACACCGTCCCCGACAGGGGGTGCCCGAACTCGCTGACCAGGGCCGTGGTCCCGGCTGCCGCAGCCCGGTCACGCACCGTGCCGAAGTCGGTGGCGTACTGGCCGTCGCCCGCCTTGCCCCACATCAGGATGCCGGAGATGGCCTTCTGGTCGTAGAAGTGGGTGTTGAAGACGTAGCGTGAGCCGAGGGTGCCCGCGTCCAGCAGGCCGCCCTCCTGCTTCTGGGAGTCGATGTTGGAGTTCCAGAAGAGGTTCGGCTCGACCATGGCGGGCTTGGCCTGCCAGCCGGCCGCGTCCATGCGGGCCCGGAACTTCTGGTAGAAGGGCCACAGCAGATCCCGCTCCCAGGTGCGGCTGGTCCGACCGGACTCGTACGTGCCCGCGTACGGCTCGTTGTACGGGTCGAAGCCGGCCACCCCCGCGAACTCGGCGTCGGTGAGGTGCTGGACGAGGTACGACATCGTCGACTGGGCCGTGGTGAGGAAGGCGTCCTGGAGGCCGTAGTCGTTGTGCCAGAAGTCGTACTGCGCCTTGGTCACCGCCGAGTTCTGGGTGATGTTCTGCCCCCAGAAGAAGCAGATCCCGCACGACTCCGCGGAGTAACCCCCGGCGTCCACCGCCCACTCGGGGGCGCCGTCGCCCGTGTACCAGCTTCCGGTGTTGAAGAGGTAGCGGGAGTAGAGGTCCTGGTGGAAGTCGGGGTAGACGCGGATGCCGGCGTCGAGGAAGGCGCGCATCTGGTCGGTGACGGCGGCCAGATAGGCGGTGTCGACCTGGCCGCGCACGGGTTCGGCGTGCGCCCAGGAGAGCAGGAAGCGGACCGCGTTGCCGCCGCCGAGGGCACGCAGGGCGGTGGCGGACTTCTGCGCGTCGGCGACCGAGGCGAAGGGCAGGCCGCCGTTCTCCTCCAGCTTGGTCTCGCCGGAGACGTTGTAGCCGCGCAGGACGACCTCGCGGCCCTGGCCGTCGGTGAAGCGGCCGTTCTGCACGGTGAGCGGGGTGCCGTCGAACCAGAGGGAATCGTCAGGGGTGGCAGGGGTGGCGGCGGTGGCGGGCTGGGCACCCGCCACCGTCAGGAATCCGCAGAGGACAACCAGGACAACGATCAGACGCGCCCGGATTTTCGACATGTCCACTACAGTCCGGCGATGTCAAGACACAGTCAACACCTCTGACTCTGGAGTAAGTTACGGCTCGTCCACCCCTCGGTCCTCAGCTCCTCAACCGCTCACCCGGTGCGTCACGTTCAACAGGTACTCCTTGCGGTCCAGCGGGTTGTGGTCGGTGCGGGGCCGCTCGGGGAGCGTGCCGCGGGTGACCGGCGCGTAGTGGTCGAAGGCGCTCTCCAGCTCGCCCTCGCCCCGGGTCAGCCCCGGCAGCCGCTGCCCGAGTTCGTGCACCCGGGCGGCCGGGATCGCGCCCTCCAGGACACAGACGGCACCCTGCGTCGCGGTGGTCCCCGGCACCGCGCCCAGCCGGGCGAGCACCGGGAGCAGGGCGCCCGGCGTGTCCGCCGGGGCCTCGATACGGAAGCGGTGCATCGGCTCGTACACCCTGCTGCCCGCGCGCCGCAGCGCCTCGATCAGCACGAGCGGGGTCAGACCGCGGAAGTCGGCCCCCGTGCTCGACATGCTCTTGTCGAAGCCCTGATGGGCATGGCTCTGCCGGGGCGAGTAGCCGGAGTGGGTCATGGTGACCGTGCAGTCGGTCACCTGCCAGCCGTGCAGCCCCTGGCCGAGCGTCTCGCGGACGCTGTCCTCGACGGCCTTGAAGAAGGCGTACGGCATGGAGCCCAGTTCCACCTCCAGCCGGAAGCCGACGCCCGATCCGGCCGGGGCCGCCTCCACGCGCAGGCCGACGGTCGCCAGGAACGGGTTTGCGTCCTTCTTGTTGAACTCGACGGCCGCGCCGGTGCCCACGGGCCGCTCGACGCAGATCGTCGTCGTCTCCCGGAAGGTGACCCCCAGCCCGAACTCGTCGGCGAGGGTGGCCTGGACGACCTCCTTCTGCACCTCGCCGTAGAGGGAGACCGAGGTCTCGCCCCGCACCTCGTCGTGCCGGACGTCGATCAGCGGGTCCTGCTCGGCGAGCCGGGTGAGCGCGAGGTGCAGCGACCGCCGGTCCGTGCCCGGCCCGGGGACGACGACCGTCTCCAGGGTCGGGGGCGCGAAGTGACGCTCGTACGCCGTCCTGCGCACCGCTCCGAGCCGGTCGCCGATCCGGATCCCGCCGAGGCCCCACAGCCGGGCGATCCGGCCCGCCCCGACGCTGTCCCGGCGGACCTCGGTGCCGTCCTCGAAGACACCGATCGCGGTGACCTTGCCGTCCTCGGGGCCGTCCCCGAACGGGATCCGGTCACGGGTGCGCAGGGTGCCGGAGAAGATCCGGGCGTACGCCACCTTCTCCCCCGCCGGCCCCCGCTCCACCTTGAACACGGAGCCCGACAGCGGCCCCTCGGGGTCGCCTCCGGCGCCGGGAAGGAACTCCCGGATGCCGGTGACCAGCTCGGACACACCCGCGCCGGTGACGGCCGAGCCGAAGTAGACCGGATGCGCGAGCGCCTGCCGGGTGTGCTCGGCGAGGGCGCTGCGCAGGCGGCCGGGCGGGACGGCGGCGCCCTCCACGTACGCGGCGAGCAGCCGGTCGTCGTGCTCGGCGAGGACGTCGAGCGCTGCGGCCGGGCCGGGACCCGGGACGAAGCGGGCCGTGCGGGTGCCGAGTCCGGTGGCCGTCCCCATCGGCACGAGGGCCGGGGTGAGCCGGCGGGCCATCTCCCGCAGCACGTCCTCGTCCCGTGCGCCACGCCGGTCGATCTTGTTGACGAAGATCACGGTGGGAATGCGCAGCCGGTGCAGCGTGCGCATCAGGACACGGGTCTGCGCCTGCACGCCCTCGACCGCCGAGACGACCAGCACCGCGCCGTCCAGCACGCCGAGCACCCGCTCCACCTCGGCGATGAAGTCCGGGTGACCGGGGGTGTCGATGAGGTTGACGGTCACGCCGTCGAGCGGGAAGGAGACGACGGCCGACTTGATGGTGATACCGCGCTGCCGCTCCAGCGCGAGGGTGTCGGTCCGGGTGGTGCCCGCGTCGACGCTGCCGACCTCGTCGGTCACCCCGGCCGTGTGCAGCAGCCGTTCGGTCAGGCTGGTCTTACCCGCGTCGACGTGCGCGAGGATCCCCAGATTGAGCAAGTGCACCAAGTGTCATGTCCTTGAGAGAGTGGGCCATTCCTTCCTGGGTGGACATGAACGGTGCGCGCATCACTGCTCCTGGGATTCGGGGAACTCGACCGGTGCAGTGCAGCAGAACGGCGGCCGGCCCGCCAACGGATTAACGTTCAACCAAACCTGTGCGCGGGGCGAGCGGAGGAGCGGACGATGCGGGACATTCTCCCGGTGCTCAGCGGGTGGTACGCCGCTCACCTGCCGTTCGGGCTCGCCACGGTCGTCGCGGTCAGCCGCAGCGCGCCGCGCGGGCCGGGGTCGGCGATGGCGGTCGGCCCGGACGACGAGGTCGTGGGCAGCGTGTCCGGGGGCTGCGTGGAGGGCGCGGTCTTCGGACTCGCCCGGGAGGCCGCCGCCGGCGGCGAGGCCCGGCTGGAGACCTTCGGCTACAGCGACGAGGACGCGTTCGCGGTCGGGCTCACCTGTGGTGGCGAGATCACCCTGCTGATCCGTCCCGTCACGCCCGAGCTGGACCCGTCCTTCGGGGCGGTCGCCGCGTCGGTCGCGGACGGGGAGCCGGTGACCGTGGCGAGTGTGGTCGACGGGCCGGCGCCGCGCGGGGCGACCCTCGCGGTGTGGCCGGAGACGGCCGCCGGGGCGCTGGGCTCGCGAGGGCTGGACGTGGCCGTGGCCGCCGACGCGCGGGGGGAGCTGGCGCTGGGCGCGACGGCCCTGCGGCACTATGGGCCGGGCGGGGAACGCCGCGAGGACTCCGTCACCGTGTTCCTGCACTCCTTCGCGCCACCGCCGCGGATGCTGGTGTTCGGCGCCATCGACTACGCCGCCGCGGTGGCCCGCGTCGGCGCCTTCCTCGGCTATCGGGTCACCGTGTGCGACGCCCGGCCGGTGTTCGCCACGCCGGCCCGCTTCCCCGAGGGCGTCGAGGTGGTCGTGGACTGGCCGCACCGCTATCTGCGCGGCACGGACACCGACGAGCGCACGGTGATCTGCGTGCTCACCCACGATCCCAAGTTCGACGTGCCGCTGCTGCGGGAAGCGCTGCGCCGGCCCGCCGCGTACGTCGGGGCGATGGGCAGCCGCCGTACCCATGCCGACCGGATGCGGCACCTGGCCGGGTCCGGGCTCACCCCGGCCGCGCTGTCCCGGCTGCGCTCTCCCCTGGGCCTGGACCTCGGGGCCCGCACACCGGAGGAGGTCGCCGTGTCGGTGGCCGCCGAGATCGTCGCGCTGCGCTGGGGCGGAAGCGGGGTGCCGCTGACGGTGACGGAGGGTGCCATTCATCCGCGCAGACGGGCGTAGAACCGGTGCCCGGGGATTTTTTTCCGGACATTGGCGTAATCGGTGTGTGAGGCGACGCGGGGACGGGTAGGCGGCGCAACAGCAACGGATGGCATGCATGTCCGTCTACGGCACTTCCCGGAAGGAGGTCCGTGACAGCGCATCATCCACAGTGCCCGGGTCGTCCCCATCGCGGGGCGGCCCGGATCTCGTTTCCGTCACCTCCCGGCCCGCCTGACGGGTAGCAGCGACCCCGGCAGCAGGGCGAGCGCGTGAACGGCCGCCGCCAGGTATAGGCCGGCGGAGCGAGGGCCACGGCGTGAAAGCCGTGGACAGAACGCGCCGTGTCGTCGGGCCGGCCGGCCACCGCGCCGGCCACCGCGATCCCGACCGCACCGCCCGTCTGGCGTGCGCTGTTGTTGACCGCCGAGGCGAGGCCCGAGCGTTCGGCGGGGACGGCGGCGACGGCCGCCGCGACCACGGCCGGAGTGAGCAGACCGCAGCCGACGCCCCACAGCAGGAACGCCCGGAGCAGCACGGCGTACCCGGAGCCCGGCACGGCCCGCACCAGCAGCGCGAGTCCGGCCGCGGCGATCACCAGGCCCGCCACCGCGGGCACGCGGGCGCCGATCCGGCTGGTGATCCGCCCGCCGACAGGCGCGAGGACCGCCAGCGGGGTGAACAGCGGGACGAGCGCCAGCCCCGCGAGGAAAGCCGAGCGGTGCTGCACCGACTGGAGGAACAGGGTGAGCACGAACAGGGTGCCCAGGGTGCCCAGGTTCATGATCGCGGCGCAGGCGTTCGCCGTGCCGAAGGCGGGCCGCGCGAGCAGCGCCGGCGGCAGCATGGCGGTGTCCCCGCGCCGCACCTCGACGACGCCCAGCGCCACCAGCGCGGACCCGGCGACGACCGCGGCCGTGACCACCCCGGGCGCGCCCGCGCCGGCACGTCCGCCCTCGATGAAGGCGTACGTCACCGCCAGCAGCGCCAGGGCGCCGAGCAGCAGGCCGGGCAGGTCCAGGGCGCGGGCCCGGTCCGCGACGCTCTCCCGGACGACCGCCGCGGACCAGACCAGCGCGAGAAGCACGATCGGCCCGTTGATCAGGAACACCGCGCGCCGGCCCGGCCCGTCCGTGAGCGCGCCGCCGAGCAGCGGTCCCGCGGGCAGCGCCAGGCTGCCGATGCCCGCCCATACGCCGATCGCCCGCGCCCGCCGGGCGTCGTCGGGGAAGGCCCGGCCGATGATGGCGAGCGTGCCCGGCAGCAGCAGCGCGGCGCCCACGCCCTGGATCACCCGGGCGACGACGAGGAACCGCACTCCGGGAGCGAGGCCGCAGGCCAGGGACCCGGCGCCGAAGACGGCGAGGCCGGTCAGCACGATGCGCCGGTGCCCGTAGCGGTCGCCCGCGGTGCCGCTGGTGAGCATCAGCGAGGCGAGCGTCAGGGCGTAGCCGTCGACCACCCTCCCCCAGAGGGGGGGACCCCCAGCAGGCCGCCGACATCCGCGCCCAGGCCGGAGCCGATGGCGGGGAGGGCGACGTTGACGATCGTGACGTCGAGCAGCACCAGGAAGTATCCGGCACACATGACGACGAGGACGGCGCGCGGCGAACCGGCGTGCCGACCGGGGCTCACCGCGCGTCGCAGGAGGGTTGCCGGTGCTTGGGGCATACCTCCCGGGTACCACGCGGCACCGGCGGAACCCCCGGCTGTCAGGCGTCGCCGACGGCCCTCACCGCTGTGGCAGCCGGTGCAGTGTCACGTCCGTGAGCGCGCCGTCGGTGACGGTCGCCGTCAGGTACGTGCAGTGCGGCTGGCGGCGGCGGTCGGTGGGCGAACCGGGGTTGAGCAACCGCAGGCCGCCGGGCGCGGTGGTGTCCCAGGGGATGTGGCTGTGGCCGAAGACCAGGACGTCGAGATCGGGGAAGCGGGCGGCGCAGCGGGCCTCGCGGCCCTGGGCGGGGCCGGTCTCGTGGACGACGCCGAAACGCAGACCGCCCAGCTCGGCGTACGCCACCTCGGGCAGGCGGGCACGCAGCCGGGGCCCGTCGTTGTTGCCGTACACGCCGACCAGCCGGCGGCTGCGGTCCTCCAGGAGGTCCAGGGTGGAGGTGTCGACCCAGTCCCCGGCGTGGACCACGACGTCGGCCCGCGGGAGTTCGGCCAGGAGCTGGTCCGGCAGCTGCTTGGCGCGCTTGGGGAGATGCGTGTCGGACATGAGGAGCAGGCGCACGGGCTCAGGCTATCGGGGCACGTCGGCGTCAGCCGGACCTGGCGAGGCGCCGGATGCCGCGCACCGCGGTCACCGCGGCGAGGCCGGTGCCGAGGGCCGTGGCGGCGGGGTGGTGGGCGAGGGCGGCCTGCCAGGAGCGGCTGTGGGAGCTGTCGTCGAAGACGCCGTGGGCGCCGTGGTCGTCGCCGGGCAGCCGGTCGACGGGCTCGAAGAGGTTGCTGCGGCCTGTCGGGGCCTCCTCGTCGGTCTGCTGGGCGTCGAAGCCGGTGCGCGCCAGGTAGCGGTCGAGCAGGGCGGGGGCGAGCCGGTTGGCCCAGATGGTGGCCACGGTGGTGGCGCCGACGTAGTACTGCTTGCGGCGGGGGTGGTCGGCGGCGTGGAGCACGCCCCGGGCGGCGACCTCGGGCTGGTAGATCGGGGGGACGGGGCTTGGGTGCTTGCGCAGGCGGGAGCGCACCCAGTCGAACTGGGGGGTGTTGACGGCGGGCATCTGGGCGACGGTGACGTGCACATTGCTCCCGCGGTGCATCAGCTCGACGCGGAGGGACGAGGTGAAGCCGTTGATGGCGTGCTTGGCGCCGCAGTACGCGGACTGGAGCGGGATCGCCCGCTCGCCGAGCGCGGAGCCGACCTGCACGATGGTGCCCCGGTCGCGGGGCAGCATGCGCTTCAGCGCGGTGTGGGTGCCGTTGACGAAGCCGAGGTAGGTCACCTCGGTCACCCGCCGGTACTCCTCGGGGCCGATCTCGTCGAAGGGCGCGAAGACGCTGGTGAAGGCGCAGTTGATCCAGACGTCGATGGGGCCGAACTCCTTCTCGGCGGCCTCGGCGACGGCCTCGACCTGGTCGGCGTCGGCGGTGTCGGCGACCTGCACCAGCGGCCGGCCGCCGAGCGCGGCGACCTCGTCGGCGGCGGCCTCCAGTCCACCGCGGCCGCGGGCGACGAGTACGACGTCGGCGCCGCGCCGGGCGTAGAGGCGGGCGGTGGCGCGGCCGATACCGGCGCTGGCACCGGTGATGACGACGGTGGCGGGCATGGTCAGCTCCTCTCGGGGTGCGGGTGGTCCTGGCCCAGCCGGGCCGCGGTCTCGAGCAGCAGCGCGTGCACGAAGGCCTGCGGCAGGTTGCCGCGCAGCTGGCGCTGGGCGATGTCGTACTCCTCGGCGTACAGGCCGGAGGCGCCGCAGGCGCCGCGGTTGCGCTCGAACCAGCGGTGTGCCGGGACGGTCCGCCCCTGCTGGTGTTCGGCCAGCGCCATGACGAATCCGCAGAGCAGGAAGGCGCCCTCGGCCTCCGCGAGGGGCCGGTCGTCGTGACGGAAGCGGTACAGGAAGTGGTCCTCGGCGAGCGAGTGGCGGCAGGCGTCGAGGGTGGCGCGGGTGCGGGGGTCGTCGGCGGGCAGGCCGCCGCGTACGGCGGGCAGCAGCAGGGCGGCGTCCACGGCGGGGGCGTCGGGGCCGCGCTGCCAGTGTCCGTCGGCGTGCAGGGAGGTGGCCGTGGTGGCGGCGAGGACGGTGTCGGCGAGCCGGACGCAGGTCTCGGCGCGGGGGTGGCGCGGGTCGGCGGCGGCGAGGGCGCGCAGTCCGGCGACGCAGATCAGGCGGCTGTGGGTCCACTGCCGTGGGGACAGCTCCCAGATCCCGGCGTCGGGTTCGCGCCACCGGTCGGCGATGGCGCGTACGGCGGCCTCGGCGGCCTCGGTGGCGGTGGCGTCGAGCCGGTCGTGCCGGGCCGCCGCGGCGAACAGCAGCAGGGCCTCGCCGAAGCAGTCGAGCTGGAACTGCTGTCCCACCCGGTTGCCGACCCGGTCGAAGCCCCCGGGGTAACCGGGCAGGTCGAGCTCCCGCTGGCCGGGCACGGGTGCGCCGTGCACGGTGTAGGCGGGGGCGAGGCGGGGGCCGTCGGCGCACAGCCGCTCGGCGGTGAACCGGACGGCGTCGTCGAGGAGTTCGGGGACGCCCGCGGTGGCCGCGGCCTGTCCGGCGTAGCTCTGGTCGCGGATCCAGACGTACCGGTAGTCGTAGTTGCGGCCCTCCTCGGCGCGTTCCGGGAGGCTGGTGGTCGCCGCCGCGACCATGCCGCCGTCCCGCGTGGTCAGGCCGCGCAGCACGGCGCAGGCGAGGCGGGCGTCGCCCGGGGCGATGGTGTGGTCCAGCGGGGGTACCGCGCGCCGCCAGGCCCGCTCGGTCGCGGACCATGCCTGCTCGGCGTGCGGCGGGGTCCGCGGGAGCGGGGAGGGGGAGCACTCCAGGACGAGGTCGTGGGTCTCCCCGGGCTTCAGTGCGAGTTCGGCGGTCAGCCCCTGTTCGCGGAGGGCCGCGGCGGGCGCGCCCTGCCAGCGCAGCCGGTGGGGGCCGGTGAGCAGGTGCCACACGCCGGCGTCGTCGCGGTGGGCGGAGTCGAGCGGGGCACGGCCGTAGTCGGCGTGCGGGTCGAGTACGACGGTGAGGTGTGCGGGCCCGTCGACGGCGTGCAGCCGGCGCAGCAGGACCACGCGGCCCGGCTCGCCGGGGAAGGCGAGCGCCTCGCGGCACTCCACGACGCCCTCGGTGGTGACCCAGCGGCTGCGCCGGATCAGGCTGCCGTTCTCGTAGTAGCCGCCGGGGACGTAGGGGGCGCGCGGGGTGACGGCGTAGCCGCCCCGGCCGCCGATGAGGGAGGCGAACAGGGCGTCGTCGTGCCAGCCGGGCGCGCAGAGCCAGACGACGGCTCCGTCGGGCCCGATCAGCGCGCCGCGTTCACCGTCGGCCAGCAGGGCGTAGTCGTGCAGCGCGTGCGGTGCGTACAGTGCGAAGTGGTTGCTCATGGGGTCTCCTCGGTCAGCGCACGCGGTACGGCCGGGCGCGCTCGGCGTCGAGGGTGAGCCCCAGTCCGGGCGAGCCGCCGGCGCCCGGGGCGATGCTGCCGCCGGCCGGGTCGAGGACGCCGTCGAAGAGGATGCGCTCGATGCGGACGTGGTCGTGGAACCACTCCAGATGGCGCAGGTTGGGCACCGCGGCGGCGACGTGCGCGTGCGCGTGCGGCGCGCAGTGCCCGGAGACGTCGAGGCCGCGGGCGTGGGCGAGGGCGGCGGCGCGCAGCCAGACGGTGATGCCGCCGCAGCGGGTGACGTCGATCTGGAGGCAGTCCACCGCCTCGGCGGCGAGCATGTGCTCGAAGTACGGGAGGGTGTAGCCGTACTCCCCCGCGGTGACGTCCATGGGGGCGTGGGCGCGGATCCCCGCGAGAGCGGTGAGGTGGTCGGAGGAGACGGGTTCCTCGAACCAGGTCACGCCGTGCCCGGCGAGGGCGTCGGCGACGCGGAGGGCCTGCTTGGCGCCGTAGCCGCCGTTGGCGTCGACGTAGAGGGCGGTGGCGTCGCCGATGCTCGCGCGGGCCCGGCGGACGCGTTCCAGGTCGCGGTCCTCGCGGGTGCCCCACGACTCCCCGATCTTGATCTTGACGCGGGGGATGCCCTGGTCCTCGGTCCAGGCACGCAGCTGCCGGTCCTGCCGCCGGTCGTCGTACGTGGTGAAGCCGCCGCTGCCGTACACCGGCACGTCGTCGCGGGCCGCGCCCAGCAGGCTGACCAGGGGCAGACGGAGCAGGCGGGCCTTGAGGTCCCACAGGGCGATGTCGACGGCGGCGACGGCCTGCGCGCCGATGCCGGGCTGGCCCGCGTTGCGCACCGCGCGGCACATGTCCTCGTTCAGCCGGGGCACGTCGAACGCCGGGGAGCCGGTGACGACACCGGCCAGCAGGTCGTCCACGAGCTCCGCGGTGGCCGCGGGGGCGTAGGTGTAGCCGAGCCCGCTCACCTCGCCGCTGCGGACGGTGACCAGGACGAGGGTGGTCTTGTCCCAGGCCAGGGTGCCGTCGGCCTCGGGCGCGTCGGTGGGCACGGTGTAGACGGAGCTGTCGACCTGTTCGACGACCGGCTGGTCGGTCATGTCTCCTCCCTGAAGTGGGCCCGTGTGCGGGCGGGTTCGGTGGTGCGGTGGTGCTGCTGCCGGGTCATGTGCGGCGCCGCAGCCGCAGTGCTGCCCCGCCGGCCAGCGCGCCGGTGAGGGCGGCGAGGGAGGCGGTGGTCGCCCAGCGGGCGGTGCGGGAGGGTTCCGGCGGCCGGCCGGCGAGGCGCTCGGGCCGGTCGCTCGGCAGGTTGCCGTCCATCGCGAGGGCCAGCACCTCGGCGAGGTGCAGGGCGCGGCGGCCGGTGTCGCCCTGCTCGATCTGGGTGCGGCAGCTGAAGCCGTCGGCGAGGAGCAGGCTGTCGGGGGCCGCCTCTCGGACGGCGGGCAGGACGCCCTGTTCGGCGACGGCCATGGACACCTCGTGGTGACCGCGTTCGAAGCCGAAGTTGCCGGCCAGGCCGCAGCAGCCCTCGTCGAGGACGTCGGCGTCGAGGTGGGCGCGGCGCATCAGTTCGCGGTCGGCGTCGAACTTCATGACGGCGTGCTGGTGGCAGTGGGTCTGTACGGTCGCCTGCCGGGCGAGCCGCGGTGGCCGCCAGTCGTCGGGCGCGTGGTGGACGAGCTGCTCGGCGAAGGTGCGGACCTGTCCGGCGAGCCGGCGCACGTCCTGGTCGGCGGGCATCAGCTCGGGCGCGTCGGCCCGGAACACGGCGGTGCACGAGGGTTCCAGGCCGATGACCGGGGTGCCCGCCTCGAGGTAGGGGCGCAGCACGTCCAGGGTGCGGCGGAGCACCTTCTCGGCGACGGTGAGCTGACCGGTGGAGATCCAGGTCAGGCCGCAGCACACCGGCTTGTCGGGGACGGCGACCCGGAAGCCCGCGTCCTCCAGGACGCGTACGGCCGACATGGCGATCGACGGGTGGAAGTACGTGCTGAAGGTGTCGGGCCACAGCACCACGGTCCGCGGGTCGGCCGGGTCGGGCTCCTCGGTGCCGCGCTCCCGCCACCACTCGACGAAGGACCGTCCGGCGAAGACCGGCGCGGGCCGGGCCCCGTCCACGCCCGCCAGCCGCTTGCCCAGCCGGGCGAGGCCGGGCGCGTGCAGCGCGCTGTTGACGAGGGCGGGCCAGAAGCGCGACAGCCGCGCCCACACCGGCAGCCAGCCCATCGAGTAGTGGGCGGCGGGACGCGCTCGGCCCTCGTAGTGGTGGGCGAGGAACTCCGCCTTGAGCGTCGCCATGTCGACGCCGGTCGGGCAGTCCGACTTGCAGCCCTTGCAGGCCAGGCACAGGTCGAGGGCGTCGCGGACCTCGGTGGAGTGCCAGCCGTCCTTGACGGCGGAGTCCGCGTGCCCGTCGAGCATTTCGAACAGCAGCCGGGCCCGGCCGCGCGTGGAGTGCTCCTCCTCCTTGGTGGCCCGGTACGAGGGGCACATCACGCCGCCGGAGTGACCGCGGCAGTTGCCGATGCCGACGCAGCGCATGACCGCGCGGGTGAAGGAGTGCTCGTCCTCCGGAAAGCCGAAGTGGGTGCCGGGCGTGGCGGGGCGCCAGCCGGAGCCGAGGCGCAGCTGCCCGTCGACGGGGTTCGGGCGGACGATCTTGCCCGGGTTCATCCGGTCGCGGGGGTCGAACAGGGTCTTCAGCTCCCCGAAGGCGGTGACGAGCCGCTCGCCGAACATGCGGGTGAGCAGTTCGCCCCGGGACTGGCCGTCGCCGTGCTCGCCGGACAGCGAGCCGCCGTAGGAGGCCACGAGGTCGGCGGCGCGCTCCAGGAACCGGCGGAAATCCCGTACCCCCTCGGCGGTCTTCAGCCCGAAGGGGATGCGGGTGTGCACACAGCCCTGCCCGAAGTGCCCGTACAGGGAAGGGTGGTCGTAGCCGAACTCCTCGAACAGCTTCTTCAGGTCGCGCAGATAGTCGCCGAGCCGCTCCGGCGGGACGGCCGAGTCCTCCCAGCCCTCCCAGGTCTCGCGGTCGTCCGGGGGCCGCGCGGTGACACCGAGCCCGGCCTCGCGGGCCTTGAGCATCTTCTCCTCGCGGTCCGGGTCGTCGGAGAAGGCGACGTTCGCGTCCTTCTCACCGCGTCCGACGGCGCGCAGCAGGGCGTGCGCCTGTTCGTCGACGTCGTCCTGGCTGTCGCCGGCGTACTGCACCATCAGCCAGCTGTCGCCTTCCGGAAGGATGGCGAGGGAGTCCAGGTAGGCGCCCTCCTCGCGCATGAGCTGGGCCATCCGCCCGTCGAGGGCCTCCAGTTGGCTGGGCGAGCAGTGCTCCAGCAGGTGCGACACGTCGTCGGCGGCGGCGCAGATGTCGTCGTAACCGAGCACCAGCAGCGACTTGTACGGCGGCACCGGGACCAGGTCGACCTCGGCGCGCAGGACGGTCACCAGGGTGCCCTCGCTGCCGACCAGGGCCCGGGCGACGTCGAAGCCGTTCTCGGGGAGCAGTGAGTCGAGGTTGTAGCCGGAGACGCGGCGGGGGATCTTGGGGTAGCCGCGGCGGATGTCGGCCAGGTAGTCGGTGGCGATGCGGTCCAGGCCGTCGTAGAGGTCGGCGAGCCGGCCGCCCTGGGCGGTGATCCGTTCCCGTTCGGCGGCGGACGTCGGTCCCACCCAGGCGCGGACGCCGTCGTAGGTGAGGATCTCCAGGCGGCGCACGTTGTCCACGGTCTTGCCGTAGGCCTGCGCGGAGGCGCCGCAGGAGTTGTTGCCGATCATGCCGCCGAGCGCGCAGTGGCTGTGCGTGGACGGCTTCGGTCCGAACTGGAGCTTGTGCCCGGCCAGTCGGCGGTTGAGTTGGTCCAGCACGATGCCGGGCTCGACCACGCAGGTCCGTGCCTCGGGATCCACCGAGACCAGCGCGTCGCAGTACTTGGTCCAGTCGATCACGACGGCGGTGTTGGTGCACTGTCCGGCCAGGCTGGTGCCGCCGCCGCGGGAGAGGACGGGGGCGTCGAACCGGGCGCAGACCGCCACGGCTCGCGCCCCCGCCTCGACGGTGCGGGGGACGACGACACCGATGGGGACCTGCCGGTAGTTCGAGCCGTCCGTGGCGTAGGCACCGCGGCTGCCCGCGTCGAAGCGGATCTCGCCGTCCACCTCGGCGCGCAGAGCCGTCTCGAGGCCGGTCACGTCCCCAGGGGTCATCTGCTCACGTCCTCGTTCTCGCCCGACGGTCCTGCCCGGTCACGGACGGGCGAGTACCCCGGGATCGCCCGGTGGAACGGAGCGTCATGACCGGCCGCCACACAATTAATCAGGTACACCTGAACAGTTTGGACTGGACAGCTTTGCCTGACGGTCATAGGGTGGGCGGCATGGACGACATCTCCGACTCCGCGGCCCGTACCGCGCGCGACCTGCGGGTGGTCTTCAGTCGGCTGCGGCGCCGGATCCGCGAGGTGGCACGGGAAGAGGACAACAGGGTCCTGTCCCCGTCCCAGGAGTCGGCGCTCACCCTGGTGGGCAAGCACGGCGCGGCCACGGCCAGCGCCCTGGCCGCCGCCGAGGGCGTGCGGCCGCAGTCGATGGCCACCACCCTGGCCGCGCTGGACCAGCACGGCCTGATCCGCCGGGCCCCCGACCCGGACGACGGCCGGCGTCAGCTGGTCACCCTCACCGAGGCCGGCCGGGCCCGCGTCGAGGGCAACCGGCAGGTCCGCGAGGAGTGGCTGGCCCGGGCCTTCCAGGACCGGTACTCCGAGGAGGAGCGGCAGACGGTGCTGGAGGCGCTGACCCTCCTGGAACGGCTGTCGCAGCCCTGACCCCGGGCCCGTCCGGCGCGCCGCGCGGGACGTCCGCCCGGTCTCCACGCTCCACCCGCGGTCCTCTCCGGCACCGCGCCGACACCACCCGGCCACCTGGCCTTGCCCTGTTCATACCCGATTCACACCCTTCGGCCCGGCACGGCTGCCGGCGGCGCCCCGCCCGGGCCGTTCCCTCGGTTCCCTCACCCCCTGACCCCGAAAGGCATCACCCATGGCACTGACCGCCCTGGACCCCCGTACCGCCCTCGTCGCGATCGACCTCCAGAACGGCATCGTGGGCATGCCCACCCAGCCGCACACCGGCCCGGACGTGGTGGCCCGCACGGCCGAGCTCGCCGACGCCTTCCGGGCCCACGGCCTGCCCGTGGTCCTGGTCCGGGTCTCCTTCGCCCCCGACTGGGCCGACGCCGTTCCCGGCCGCACCGAGCGCCAGGCACGCGGCCTCGCCTTCCCGGAGGGCTGGGACACCGTGGTCGACGAACTGAGCGGCCACCCCGGCGACATCCGCGTCACCAAGCACAACTGGAGCGCCTTCCACGGCACCGACCTCGACGTCCAGCTGCGCCGCCGCGGGATCACCCAGATCGTGCTGACCGGCATCGCCACCAGCATCGGCGTGGAGTCCACCGCCCGCGACGCCTACGCCCACGGCTACCACGTCACCCTCGCCACGGACGCGATGGCCGACAGCGACCCCGAGGCGCACCGGGGCAGCGTCGAGCGGATCTTCCCGCGGCTCGGCGAGTCGGGCACGACGGCGGAAGTGCTGGAACTTCTTACCAAGACGCACGACTGACCGCCCGGCCGGGCCCCTTGCCGAGGGCGAACAAACGTCCATACAAGGGGCCGGGTTAGCATTCGGCCACGCGCACGTGCCACCCAGGCAACGCGTGGCGATCTAAGGGGGCTTGGAAGCCGGATGCCGGTCAAGGTCAGCGTCATCGTCCCCGTCTACAACCCGGGGCCCTACATCGAGGACTGCATCGCCTCGATGCTGCGGCAGTCGCTGCCTCCCGACGAGTTCGAGGTGATCTTCGTCGACGACGGCTCCACCGACGGCACCCCTGTCCGCCTGGACACCCTCGCCGCCGAGCACCCGCACATCCAGGTGATCCACCAGGAGAACTCCGGGTGGTCGGGCAAGCCCCGCAACGTGGGCATCGAGGCGTCCCGGGGCGAGTTCGTGATGTTCGTCGACAACGACGACTACCTCGGCGACGCAGCCCTCGAACGTATGTACGAGTACGGGGTGGCGAACAAGGCCGATGTGATCGTCGGAAAGATGGCCGGGAAGGGCCGCCCGGTGCCGGTGGAGCTGTTCCGCCGCAACCATCCGCACGCCACCGTCCAGAACGCCCCCCTGATCGACAGCCTCACCCCGCACAAGATGGTCCGGCGCGCCTTCCTGGACCGCACCGGTCTGCGCTTCCCGGAGGGCCGGCGGCGCCTGGAGGACCACGTCTTCGTCACCGAGGCGTACCTGCGGGCCGACAACGTCTCGGTGCTCAGCGACTACGTCTGCTACTACCACGTCAAACGGGACGACGGCTCCAACGCGGGCTTCCAGCGCTTCGAGCCGGTCGGCTACTTCAAGAACCTCCGCGAGGCCCTGGACGTCGTCGAGCAGTACACCGAGCCGGGCCCGCTGCGCGACCGGCTGCTGCGCCGCTGGCTGCGCGTCGAGATGGTCGACCGGATGAGCGGGCGCCGCCTGCTGGCCATGCCGGACGACTACCGCCGGGAGCTCTTCCAGGAGATCCGCGGGGTGGTCCTCGAACGCTTCGGGCCCGGCGTGGCCGCCGGGCTGCGCCCGGGACAGCGGATCGTCGCCGCGCTGATCCGCGAGGACCGCTACGACGAACTGGTCGCCTACGCCCAGTGGGAGATCGGCATCGCCCCCAAGGCCGTACCGACCGCCCTGGAGTGGCGGGACGGCGGACTGCGGGTCACCTTCACCGCCGAGTACCACTCCGCCGGCCAGGCACTGACCTTCACGACGGACGGCACCGGAGCGCCCGCCGACGGCATCCCCCGGGACCTGGACGAGGCGATCGACTGGCTCGGCGCGGCCGCCGTGAACGGCTTCGGGAAGGCCACCGCCGACCTGGTCCTGCGCGACCGCGCCAGTTCCGCCTCCTTCCTGCATCGGGCCGAGCTCACCCGCGAGCGCGTCCCGGCCGAGGACGGACGGATCCGGCTGGTGCTGCGCGCCACGGTCACCGTCGACCCCGCCGCGGCGGCCGGCGGTGGCCCGCTGGGCACCGGCCTGTGGGACGCGTACGTCCGGGTCGGCCTGGGCGGCTGGTCCAAGGACTGCCGGCTGGGCCCGGCCCCGGGCCACGGCCGTCCCACACCGCCCCCGGGCGTGGTCGCCGGCCGGGTGGTGCTGCCGTACTGGACCAAGCAGCACCAGAACTTCTCCCTGGACGTGGACCGGGCGACCAAGTCGCTGGGCCTGACCGCGCTCACCCCCGAGGACGCGGCGGTCTCCGGCGACGGGCTGCTCAGCCTCGCGCTGCCGCTGTACGTCGCCGACCGCACCGACGTCCGGCTGCGCTGGACCGGCACCGCGTCGGGCGGCCCCCTCCAGGAGACCGGGACGCTCACCCCCGCCGACGGCAACGGCTCGCTGCTGCGCACCGGGCTGCCCCTGTCCGCGATGCAGGGTGCCGTGTGGCGGCCGGAGCTGTGCCTGGCGCCGGAGGCGGGAACGCCTCGCTTCCTCGCCCTGCCGCTGGCCCTGCGCGTGAGCCGGAGCGGGGACGTCGAGGTGTCGGGGCCGCCGGTGCCCGGCCCGGTACGACGGCTGCTGCGCACGGTGCGGCGCTTCGCGGGCGCGGCCCGGCGGAGGATGACATCCACGGACGAGACACGGAGGGCGTGACGACGTGCGGGCACTGGAGATAGCGGACGCCTGGGTGCTGGAACCCAAGGTCTTCCCGGACTCCCGGGGCAGTTTCCACGAGTGGTACCGGGGCGAGGAGTTCCGCGAGGCCACCGGGTACGACCTCGGCCTCGCCCAGGCCAACTGCTCGGTGTCGCGGCGGGGCGTGCTGCGCGGGATCCACTTCGCCGACGTACCGCCCGGTCAGGCCAAGTACGTCACCTGCGTCCGGGGGGCCGTCCTGGACGTGGTGGTGGACATCCGCGTCGGTTCGCCCACCTTCGGCCGCTGGGAGGCCGTACGCCTGGACGACGACACCCGGCACGCCGTGTTCCTCGCGGAGGGGCTGGGGCACGCCTTCATGGCGCTCACCGACGACGCCACGGTGGTGTACCTGTGCTCGGCCGGGTACGCGCCGGGGCGCGAGCACGGACTGCACCCGCTCGACCCCGCTCTGGGTATCGCGTGGCCGGAGGGGATCGAGCCGCTGCTGTCCGAGAAGGACGCGGCGGCCCCGTCACTGGCCGAGGCGGAGCGGTCCGGGCTGCTTCCCACGTACGCGGACTGCTCCGCCCACTACGAGCGGCTGCGCGGTCAGGACTTGGCGTAGCGCTGCTTCAGCGCGCTCCGCTTGTTGGTGCCCTCGGCGTTCCGGCCCTTCTCGATGATCACCAGATTGTGGTAGAAGTGCACCGCCACGACGTTGAGGTCGGTGTAGCTCGGCTGGTAGTTCTCGTCGACGAACTCCTCGTAGTTCAGCCCGTCCGTCAGCCGCTTCAGCATCCCCATGCTGGTGTTCGGGGCGTCGCGGTCCTCGCTGCCCATCCACTCGGGCCAGTACGAGGACTGCGTGTCCTCGACGGCGTAGATGCCACCGTCCTTGAGCCGGGGGAAGAGCGTGGCGAACGTCGTGAGCACGTGCGGGCTGCGGTGGCTGCCGTCGTCGATGATGACGTCGAGGTCACCGATCTTGTCGGCGACGGCGTTCAGGGACGAGGGGTCGGACTGGTCGCCGATGAAGGTCGTGATGCGGTCCTCGTCGACGAATGACTTGTCCTGGATGTCCATTCCGAAGATCTGCGCCTTCGGGAAGAACGCCTTCCACATACGCAGTGACGCGCCGCCCTGCCCGGCCCGGCTGTAACCGCCGACGCCGATTTCCAGGAGATTGAACGAATCCTTCTTCAGGTGCTGGAGATGGCGCTGGTAGTGCTGGGTGTAACGGTGCGTCCCCCACTTGTCCGTCTTGAAGTGCACGGCGAGCTTGTTGAGATCGTTGGAGATCGCGTCGAGTCCGCTCGGCCTGGCGGGCTTTGCGGGCTGGGTCAACGTGCTGACACGACGCTTCAGCCGCCGCAGCACCCGCATGTTCTTCTCGCCCAAGGCGGACTTCACGGTCTCACGAATCGACATCGCTGGATATTCCTTTCACCATGTGCGGCAGTGCTTCGTGCAGGGCGGACCGCCAGTCCCTGAGCGGTGCCAGACCGATCTCCCGCCACCGGTCGTGCCCGAGGACGCTGTAGGCGGGCCGGGGCGCGGGCCGGGTGAAGGCCCGGCTGTCGGTGGGCCGCACCCGGTCCGGGTCGGCGCCGGCGAGCCGGAACACCTCCCGGGCCAGGTCGTACCAGCTGGCCTCGCCGGAACTGGTGGCGTGGAGGACACCGTACGCGCCGGTGTCCCGGTGGAGCTTCGCGCCGAGGTCCGCGATCCGGGTGGCGACGTCCGCGCTCCAGGTCGGCTGTCCGCGCTGGTCGTCGACCACGTCGAGGGTGTCCCGGCGGCCTTCCAGCTCCAGCATCGTGCGGACGAAGCTGCGGCCGTGGACGCCGTACAGCCAGGCGGTGCGCAGGACGGCGGACGCGCCCGGAAGTTCTTCGAGGACGGCCCGCTCCCCGGCCAGCTTGGTGCGGCCGTACGCGGTGCGCGGCGCGGGGGGATGGTCCTCCGGGTAGGGGGTGGTACGGGTCTCGCCGGAGAAGACGTAGTCGGTGGAGACGTGGATCAGACGGGCGCCGTGCTCGGCGCAGGCGCGGGCGAGCAGCCGCGGCCCGTCGCCGTTGATGGCGAGGGCCCGTGCCTCGTCGGTCTCGGCGTCGTCGACGGCCGTGTACGCGGCGCAGTTGACGACGGTCTCGGGCCGGTGCTCGCCGAACGCCCGGCCCACGGCGCCGGCGTCGGTGATGTCCAGGGCGGCGCGGTCCAGGCCCGTCACGTCCGCACCGCGCCGCAGCAGTTCCCCGACGGTGTCGCGGCCGAGCATCCCGCCCGCGCCGGTGATCAGCCACCGCATCAGGACTCCTGCTGGGCGCGCCGCTTGAGCGGTTCCCACCAGGCGCGGTTGTCCCGGTACCAGGCGACCGTGCCGGCGAGGCCGGTGGCGAAGTCGTGGCGCGGCCGGTAGCCCAGTTCGTCGCGGGCCTTGCTCCAGTCCACGGAGTAGCGCAGGTCGTGGCCCTTGCGGTCGGTGACGTACTCGACCCGGTCCCAGCCGGCCCCGCAGGCCTCCAGGAGCAGCCCGGTGAGTTCCTTGTTGCTCAGCTCCGTGCCGCCGCCGATGTTGTACACCTCGCCGGGGCGGCCCTTGGTGCGCACCAGTTCCACGCCCTGGCAGTGGTCGTCGACGTGCAGCCAGTCCCGGACGTTGCGTCCGTCGCCGTACAGCGGGACCTTGTGGCCGTCGAGGAGGTTGCTGACGAACAGCGGGATGACCTTCTCCGGGAACTGGTGCGGCCCGTAGTTGTTGGAGCAGCGGGTGACCCGGACGTCCAGGCCGTGGGTGCGGTGGTAGGCCAGGGCGAGCAGGTCGGAGGAGGCCTTGGAGGCGGAGTACGGGGAGTTGGGCGCGAGCGGGTGGGTCTCCGGCCAGGAGCCGGAGTCGATGGAGCCGTAGACCTCGTCGGTGGAGATGTGCACGAACGGGCCGACGCCGTAGCGCAGGGCCGCGTCCAGCAGGGTCTGGGTGCCGGCCACGTTGGTGAGCACGAACTCGCTCGCCCCCGCGATCGAGCGGTCCACATGGGACTCGGCGGCGAAGTGCACCACCTGGTCGGCCTGGGCCATGAGCTTGTCGACCAGTTCGGTGTCGCAGATGTCGCCCTGGACGAACTGGAGGCGGGGATGGCCGGCGGGCAGGTTGGCGAGCGTGCCCGCGTAGGTCAGCTTGTCCAGCACGGTGATGCGCGGCGCGTCGGGCGCGTCGTCGGCGAGGAGCGTGCGGACGTATGTGGAGCCGATGAACCCGGCGGCGCCGGTGACGAGGAGATTCATGAACTGATCTGCACCTTGCTGTGGTCTCCGAGGACGAGTCGGTGGGCACTGGGCACGCCGGGCGCCGGGGTCACCTCGGTGTGCCGGCCGATCAGCGAGGACTCGATCCTGCCCACCCCGTCTATGGAGGAGTCCCGCAGCACGATGGAGAACTCCAGCTCGCTGTCCGTGATCCGGCAGTTCTCGGCGATCGAGGTGAACGGGCCGACGTAGGAGTCGGCGACGACGGTCCCCGGGCCGATGACGGCCGGGCCGACGATCCGCGAGTTGACGATCCGCGCCCCCGGCTCGACGACCACCCGCCCGACGGTCTCGGACAGTTCGTCCACATCGCCGTCGATGCGCCGGTCCATGCTCTCGAGGACGATACGGTTGACCTCGAGCATGTCGCCGACGTTGCCGGTGTCCTTCCAGTAGCCCTTGATGACCGTCGAGCGGACGTCGGCTCGGGCGTCGATGAGGTACTGGATGGCGTGGGTGATCTCCAGCTCGCCCCGCCAGGACGGCTTGATGGCCCGCACCGCCTCGTGGATCACGGGGGTGAACAGGTAGACCCCGACCAGGGCGAGGTCGCTCTTGGGGCGCTCGGGTTTCTCCTCCAGGCCGATCACCTGCCCGGCCGGGTCGAGCTCGGCGACACCGAAGGAACGGGGGTCGGGGACGCTGGTCAGCAGGATCTGGGCGTCGGGGCGGCTCGCGCGGAACCCCTCGACCAGATCGCGGATGCCGCCGACGATGAAGTTGTCCCCGAGGTACATCACGAAGTCGTCGTCGGCGAGGAACTCCCGCGCGATCTGCACCGCGTGGGCGAGGCCGAGGGGCCGCTCCTGGGGTATGTAGGTGACCTCCAGGCCGAACTTGGAGCCGTCACCGACCTCTTCCTCGATCTCGGCGGCCGTGTCGCCGACGATCATGCCGACCTCGGTGATCCCGGCCGCGGCGATGGACTCCAGCCCGTAGAAGAGAACCGGTTTGTTCGCCACGGGGACCAGTTGTTTGGCCGACGTGTGGGTGATCGGCCGCAGCCGGGTACCGGCACCGCCGGAGAGCACCAGAGCCTTCATCTGCCACACCATATAGGTGATCGTCCGGAACGGGCCTTTGTTCCTTACTCGTTTGTTACGACAGTATGGCTGTGGCACTACGGGCGGTCCGCGCGGTGATGAACCGGCTCAGTCCTCGCCGCGGACGATGGTGCCGTCCTGACCCTGGGCCGCCTCCCGCGCGGCACCTCGGTCGAGAAGGGCGGGCAGACAGGTCCGCAGTCCCTTGCCCCGCCTCCGACGGGCCTTCGACCACCCCGTCTCGGGTATGCCTGCGACGGGTTTCTCACTGCTCTGCGCGGTCACGACGTCTCACTTCTTCCTTGCTGCCTTCTTGCGGCGCTCTTGCTGTCTTCTTGCCGCCTTTTCACGTACGGCCCCCGCCACCACCGCCGAACGATCCGCTCGAACCGGGTTCCCAGCGCGGGCGGCGCTGGTCGGCGGCACGCTTGGTCCCGGTGGGGTTGAGCTGGTGCGGGGTGAGCCGCTCGCTCCCGTCCGCCGCCCGGGGCACCTCGTCCCATGCGCGCACCTCGCGCTCCTCCTGCACCGGCCCGGAGACCGGACGCGTGGGCTGCTCCTCCGGCCGGGGCGGCCGCGGCTCGCTCCGGCGCACCCGGAAGCCCATCCGGAAGGCCCAGATCAGCCCGGCCACGACGGCGACGCCCACGACGAGGATGGCGATGTATCCGAAAGCAGAGACGGCTCCGGCGGCCTCGTTGATGGCAGTGTCCATGGACGGCGGGTACCCGGGCGGGCGTGGCGGATGCCTGGTTGGGCGGGCCCGGCGTGGCGCGGGTCGGCCGTTTCGTCCTGCGGAGTAGCGTCATTGGACGATGTCGGAACTACCCGAACTGTCAGAAATTTCGGACGACGGCGATGTCCTGGATCGGTACCGGGTCACCGCGCCCCGCCCCGGCCGGGCCGTGGTGCGCTGGGCCACGACCACCGACCACAAGGTGATCGGCCGGCTCTACATGGTCACGTCGTTCTGCTTCTTCCTCCTCGCCGGACTGCTGGCGCTCGCCATGCGCGCGGAGCTGGCCCGTCCGGGCCTTCAGTTCCTGAGTCTCCAGGGCTACGACCAGTTCGTCACGGTTCACGGCACGATCATGATGCTGCTGTTCGCGACGCCCATGTTCGCCGGGTTCGCCAACGCCGTCATGCCGCTCCAGATCGGCGCCCCGGACCTGGCCTTCCCCCGGCTGAACGCGCTGTCGTACTGGATGTACCTCTTCGGCGGCCTGATCGTGGTGTCGGGCTTCCTGGTGCCGGGCGGGGCGGCGGCGTTCGGCTGGTTCGCGTACGCGCCGCTGAACAGCGCCTACTTCTCCCCCGGCGCGGGCGGTGACCTGTGGGCGATGGGGCTGGTGGTGTCGGGCGTGTCGACGACCCTGACCGCGGTGAACTTCATCGCCACGATCATGTGCCTGCGCGCCCCCGGCATGACGATGTTCCGGATGCCGATCTTCACATGGAACGTGCTGTTCACCTCGATCCTGGTGCTGCCCGCGTTCCCGGTGCTGACCGCGACGCTGCTGGCGCTGGAGGCGGACCGGAAGTTCGGGGCACACGTGTTCGACGCGACGAACGGGGGCGCGCTGCTGTGGCAGCACCTGTTCTGGTTCTTCGGGCACCCGGAGGTCTACATCGTCGCGCTGCCGTTCTTCGGCATCGTCTCCGAGATCATCCCGGTCTTCTCGCGCAAGCCGCTCTTCGGATATCTGCCGATGATCGGGGCGACCATCGCGATCACCATGCTGTCCGCGGTGGTGTGGGCGCACCACATGTTCGCCACGGGCGCGGTGCTGCTGCCGTTCTTCTCGATCATGTCGTTCCTGATCGCGGTACCCACGGGGATCAAGTTCTTCGCGTGGATCGGGACCATGCACAACGGCTCCCTGTCGTTCGAGACGCCGATGCTGTGGTCGATGGGCTTCCTCGTGTCGTTCCTGCTGGGCGGACTGAGCGGGGTGCTGATCGCCTCGCCGCCGCTGGACTTCCACCTCACCGACTCGTACTTCATCGTGGCGCACCTGCACTACGTGCTGTTCGGCACGGTGGCGTTCGCGATGTTCGCCGGCTTCTACTTCTGGTGGCCCAAGTTCACCGGGAAGATGCTCGACGAGCGGCTCGGCAAGGTGCACTTCTGGCTGCTGTTCCCGGGGTTCCAGCTGACCTTTCTGGTGCAGCACTGGCTGGGTGAGTCCGGGATGCCCCGCAGGTACGGGAACTACCTCCCCGACGACGGCTTCACGCTGCTCAACACGATCTCCACGGCCGGGGCCTTCGTGCTCGGCGTCTCCACGCTGCCCTTCCTCTACAACGTCTGGCGCACCACGACCCGGGCGCCCCACGTCACGGAGGACGACCCCTGGGGGTACGGGCGGGGCCTGGAGTGGGCGACGTCCTGCCCGGCACCGCGGCACAACTTCGTGGCACTGCCCAGGGTGCGGTCCGAGTCGCCGGCCTTCGACCTGCACCACCCCGCGATCGTCAAGCAGGCGGAGGAGGAGGGGCTGCGGTGAAGGCAGAGGCGTTGCTGTTCGGCGGTGTCGCGCTGTTCTTCGCCGGGAGCGCCGCGCTCTACGGCGTGTGGTCGCGCGAACCGGCGGGCACGGCGGCCCTGATCGTCGCCTCCGGGATGGCGGCCGTGGTCGCCTTCTTCTGCGCGGTGCAGTACCGGCGCCGCGGGACACGGCCCCAGGACCGCAAGGACGCCGAGATCGCCGACGGCGCCGGGCCGGTGGAGTTCTTCCCGGACGAGAGTCACTGGCCGGTGCTCACGGCCCTGGGCTTCGCGCTGGCGGCCACCGGGGTCGTGTTCGGGCTGTGGCTGTTCCTCATCGGTCTCGGCGTGCTGGCGGCCGGTGTGTTCGGGATGGTGTTCCAGTACGCGCACCGGTGATCGGCCGTTTCGGGGCGCCGGGGCGGGAGGTGTCGACGGGGTGGTGGTCGGTCTCGTAGCCGCCGGCCACGGTCTGGCGGATCTCGCCGGTCGGTACTCCTTCCGCGAGACGGTGCCGCTCCGCCTCCACCAGGGCCAGGCACACCCACCGGGTCAGGAGGAACGCGGCCACCGGGGCCACCACCAGCGCGACGCGCAGCACCCAGGTCAGGGTGTTCACCGAGACCCGGAAGCTCTGGGCGACGATGTCGTTGGCGCCGGCCAGCAGCAGCACGCCGTAGAAGACGGTCCCGGCGACGCCCAGACCGGTCCGTACGGGACGCTCGCGCGACCGGTCGCACAGGTGCCGTTCCTGGTGCCACTCCCCCGTCAGGCGCTGCTCCACGAAGGGGTACGCGTACAGCACGAGGAACAGCAGGGCGGGCAGCACCACCGCGGGGAGCAGCACGTTCCACATGAAGGTGTGCCCGGCGACGTTCGTCTCCCACGGCGGTGTCAGCCGCAGCGCGCCCTCCAGGAAACCGACGTACCAGTCGGGCTGGGAGCCGGTGGAGACCAGGTCCGGCCGGTAGGGGCCGTAGACCCAGACCGGGTTGACCTGGGCGAGGCCGGCCAGCAGCACCAGCACGCCGGAGACGGTCAGGGACAGCCCGACGGAGGAGGCGGTGAACTGCGGGTAGAGCGGTTTGCCGAGGGCATTGGCGTTGTTCCGGCCCGGCCCGCGCCACTGGGTGTGCTTGAGGTGGAAGACCAGGATCAGGTGCACGGTGACCAGGGCGAGCAGCGCGCCGGGCAGCAGCAGGATGTGCACCGGGTACAGCCGGGTGATGATGTCGTGGCCGGGGAACTCGCCGCCGAAGACGAAGAAGCTGACGTACGTCCCCACCACCGGCAGGGAGGTCATGATGCCCTGCGCGATGCGCAGCCCGGTGCCGGAGAGCAGGTCGTCGGGGAGCGAGTAGCCGGCGAAGCCCTCGGCGAGGGAGAGCACGAACAGGGTGAGCCCGATGACCCAGTTCACCTCGCGGGGCCTGCGGAAGGCGCCGGTGAAGAAGACGCGCAGCATGTGCACGCCGATCGCGCCGACGAAGACCAGCGCCGCCCAGTGGTGCGCCTGCCGGATCAGCAGGCCGCCGCGCACCTCGAAGCTGATGTGCAGGGTGGAGTCGAACGCCGCCGACATGAGCACGCCCTGGAGCGGCGCATAGGGGCCCGTGTAGACGACCTCGCGCATCTCGGGTGCGAAGAAGAAGGTCAGCCAGACGCCGGTGAGCACCAGGACGAGGAGGCTGTAGAGCGCGAGTTCGCCGAGGAGGAAGGACCAGTGCTCGGGGAACGCCTTGCGCAGCAGCGACCCGGCCTCGACGGCCGGCAGCCGGGCGTCCACGGCGTCGGCGAGCCGTTCACCGCGGGACGCGCGCTCCGGTCCGGGCGAGGTCACGTCCCCTCCGGTTCCGCGGCGGCCCGCTGCACCTCCGCCTCGGTCTCGGTCCGGGACCTGCCCGTCTCCTTCGCGTACTCGCCGAGCGCCGTCTGCACCTCGCGGGCCAGGTCACGCCAGGCCCGCAGGGCCGTCTCGTAGGTCGACGACTGGGCGCCGGTCCACTGTGCCTGGGCCGGAGGGCCGTACGCCTCGCGCAGGGCCATGGCCCTCGCGTGCGCCGCCTCGGCCGCGCGCTGCTTCTCCACGAGCTCTTCGAAGGTGTGTGCCACGGCAGGACCCTAGGCAAGGCGGCGGTACGGACCCCGCCGACCTGCCGTAGGCACCCGCACCCACACCCGAGTGGCGGGGGCCCGCGCGGGTCAGCTGTCGAGCGCGAGTTCGGACCAGACCTGCTTGCCGCCGCTCACCGGGAGCGTGCCCCAGGCCGCCGACATGGCCTCCACGAGGAGGATGCCGCGGCCGCCGGTGGCCTCCCAGCCGACGCTGGTGGGCTTCATCGGGGTGCGGGGCGAGGCGTCGGTGACGGCGACGCGCATCCGGTGGCTGACGAGGGTGAGGTCCAGGCGGACCTGGCCGTCGGTGTGCACCAGGGCGTTGGTGACGAGCTCGGACACGACGAGCAGCACGGAGTCGATGTCCTCGGCGGGTACCTCCCACGCGCGCAGGGTCCGCCGGGTGAAGCGGCGGGCGTGCCGGACGGCCTCCGGGACCCGCCACACCGTCCAGCCCTCCCTGAGCGGGCGGACGGCCATGCCGTCGTAGCGCATCAGGAGCAGGGCGACGTCGTCCTCGCGGTGCGCGCCCGCGAGCAGCGCGTCGGCGACGAGGCCGAGGTGGGCGGGGTCGGAGGCGGACAGGTCGCGGGCGAGCCGGTCCATGCCGTCGTCGATGTCGTCCTCGGCGGACTCCACCAGGCCGTCCGTGGTCAGCGCGAGCACCGTGCCGGGCTGGAGCCGAAGCGGGGTCATCGGGAAGTCGGCCTGGGTGAGCACGCCCAGCGGCGGGCCGCCCTCCGTCTCCACGATGGTGGTCGAGCCGTCCGGGAGGCGCAGCACCGGTGGCAGATGTCCGGCCCGCACGCACCAGGCGGAGCCCTCCTCCATGTCGACGTCGATGTAGGCGCAGGTGGCGAAGAGGTCCGTCTCCAATTCCATCAGGAGGCGGTTGGCGTGGGAGACCACCACGTCCGGCGGGTGCCCCTCGGCCGCGTACGCGCGCAGGGCGGTGCGCATCTGGCCCATGAGGGTCGCGGCGCCCGCGTTGTGGCCCTGTACGTCGCCGATGACCAGGGCCACGTGGTTGTCGGGCAGCGGGATCACGTCGTACCAGTCGCCGCCGACCTCCAGCCCGGCGGTGGTGGGCAGATAGCGGGCGACGGCGACCCCGCCGGGCAGCTTGGGCAGGCGGCGCGGCAGCAGCGTGCGCTGGAGCATGCCGACGAGTTCGTGCTCGGCGTCGAAGGCGTGGGCGCGCATCAGGGCGTGACCGGCCAGCGTCGCCGCGGCGGTGAGCAGGGCGCGCTCGTCGGGGCCGAAGTCGTGCGGGTGGTCCCAGCCGATCAGGCAGGCGCCCGCCATCCGGCCCCCGGCGGGCAGCGGCAGCACGGCGAGGCCACCGGGGCCGACCTCGGCCAGGGCGGGCTCCAGGAAGGTGCCCGCGGGCCACATGTGGATGCGGCCCTCGCGCAGGGCGGCGGCCAGCGTGGGCATCGCCCGGACCGGGGCGTCGGGCCACTCGGTCCGCCACTCGGTGCGCCACAGCTCGGGCCAGACCTCCGGTTCGGGCGGGTCGAGGACGGTGACCACCAGACGGTCGTTCTCCAGCTCGGCCAGGGCGATCCGGTCGGCGTGCAGCGGCCTGCGCAGCGCGGCGACCACGGCCTGGCCGACGTCCTTGACGGTGCCGGCGGTGGCGAGCGCGGCGGCGAGACGCTGCACGCGGACCACGTCGGTGACGTCGGAGCGCAGCGCGGAGGCGTCCGCGACGGTGCCGGCCAGGCGGGCCGGCACCCCCTCGCCGCCGGGCAGCAGCCGGCCGCGCAGCCGCAGCCACCTGGGCGAGCCGGACGGCTGGAGGATGCGGAACTCCAGCTCACGGTCGCCGATGGACATGTGGTCGGCCTCGACGGCCGACATCAGCGCGGGCAGGTCCTCCGGCACGGTCCGGCCGAGCAGGGTCTCCACCTTGCCGTCGAACTCCGCCCGGTCGATCCCGAACAGCTCCAGGATCCCGTCGCCGACCTCGATGCGGCCGGTGTCCATGGCCAGGCCGAAGGCGTCGGCGGGCAGCTCGCCGGTGTCGGCGGCGGGGGCCGGGGCGCGCCAGGCGACGGCCTCCGCGATCAGTTCCAGGCAGGCGCGGTCCTCGGTGCCGAAGCCCCCGGGGCTCTCGGTGACGGCGACCAGGCAGCCCCCGGCGTCCATGGGAACCGGCAGGACGGCCAGGGAGAAGTCCGGGTAGGGGGTGCGCCGCGCCTCGGGACAGCCGGCGAGTTCCTCGGGCCCGAGCCACACCGGCCGCCCCCCGCGGTGGACCGCGGCGGCCGGGGACCGGCCGGCGGCGGGATAGCTGTCGCGCAGCCCGTACAGCGTGCGCGGCAGGCCGGCCGACTCCACGAGGCACAGGGAGACACCGTTCTCGCCGGGCGCGTACACCCCGGCGAACGCCGCACCGGCGAAAACGAGGGCCTGTTCGAGGACGCGGCGCAGCCGGTCGGGAGCACCAAGATCGGCGGTGACCGTTTCAAGGGCAAGTTCGGCACGCTCCGTCCTCGTTCTGCGCACCGCCGCACCCTCACTGACCACGTTCGCCATTACAGCGCTTATGGAGGCCCTGCGCAGCCCCTGTGACGGTTCGAGGGAGCCAGGGGCCGGCCGGCGCTCGAAACGCACCGAACATGTCTTGACGCATGCGTTCCGCACGGCGATCTCGTGACAGCGGTGACTGTCCGCGACCACCGGGGGCCTGGGAAGTTCGTTGCGGGCCAAGGAGGGGAAGGCATGGACAAGCGGTACGAGGTGTACGCGCTCGCCGACAGACACTTCTACGACACGCCCGACCGGCTGTCCGCGGCCGGTCCGGACGCCGCACCGCTGTACGACGCGGCGCGCCGCGAGGTCCCGGAGGGCTGGCACGCGGGGCGCACCGGCGACTGGCTGACGCTGACGCCGCTCGACGCGGACGGCGCGCCGGCGCCGTCCCCCGCGCAGGGCTGGAAGATCCATGCCTCGGCGACGCGGGCGGACGCGGAGCGGATCGCGGCGACCGTGTGGGACTACTGCGTGCCGCGGCGCATCCCGTTCAAGTTCGTGCCGGCCCCGCATCTGCTGCACCTGCGCAACGCCAAGTACGCGGGCCGCGACACCAGCGGCAAGTTCGTCACCGTCTACCCGGCCGACGAGGAACAGCTGCACCGGGTGCTGAACGAGCTCGGGGAACTGCTCGCCGGCTTCGAGGGACCGTACATCCTGACCGATCTGCGCTGGCACGACGGTCCGCTCTACGTCCGTTACGGCGCCTTCGCACGCGCCTATGTCGTCGACGAGCGCGGCTCGCTGGTCCTGGCGGTGCGCGACGGAGAGGGCCGGCTGGTGCCGGACCGGCGGGCGCCGTCCTTCCAGGTCCCCGAGTGGGTGACCCTGCCGTCCTTCCTGGAGCCGCATCTCGCGGCCCGCAACACCACGACGGTCGGCGAACTGCCGTACCGCATCGAGAAGGCACTGCACTTCTCCAACGGCGGCGGCGTGTACGCGGGCACCGACACCCGCGACGGGCGCCGGGTGGTGCTCAAGGAGGGGCGGCCGCACGCGGGGCTCGCCGCCGACGGCGTGGACGCGGTCGCGCGGCTGGAGCGCGAGAAGGCCGCTCTGGAGCGGGCCGCCGGGACCGGAGTGGTGCCCGAGGTGCGGGACTGGTTCGCCCTCGGCGACCACCGCTTCCTGGTGATGGACTTCCTGGAGGGACGGACGCTCAACTCCTTCTTCGCGGAGCGGCACCCGCTGCTGACCGCGGACCCGGACCCGAAGGCCGTCGCCGGCTACACGGCGTGGGCGCTGCGCATCCACCGGGCGGTCGAGGAGGCCGTCGAGGCGGTGCACGCGCGCGGGCTGGTCTTCAACGACCTGCACGTCTTCAACATCATGGTCGCGCCCGACGAGGAGTCGGTGTTCCTCATCGACTTCGAGGCCGCGGCCCCGGCCGAGGAGATGGGCCGCCAGGTCGTCGCCCACCCCGGCTTCTTCGCGCCGCCCGACCGCCGCGGCAAGGACGTCGACCGCTATGCGCTGGCCTGCTTGCGGCTGGCCCTGTTCCTGCCCGTGACCACGCTGTTCGTGGTCGACCGGGGCAAGGCGGCCCATCTCGCCGAGGTCGTCGCCGAGCAGTTCCCGGACGTGCCGCGCGCCTTCCTGGACGAGGCGGTCGCGGAGATCACCCGTAATCCGGCGGGCGCGGCCCGCGCGGTGGGGCCGATCCAGCCGGTGGAGCCCGGCGACTGGCCGTACAGCCGGGACTCCATGGTCAAGGCGATCCTCGCCTCGGCCACGCCGGAGCGCGACGACCGGCTCTTCCCCGGCGACATCGCGCAGTTCGACGACGGCGGCGGACTCGGCCTCGCGCACGGCGCGGCGGGCGTGCTGTACGCGCTGGCGGAGACCGGCGCGGGCCGCCACGAGGAGGGCGAGCGCTGGCTGCTGGCCCACACCGCACCGCCGCCGCCCGGCACCCCGCTCGGTCTGTACGACGGTCTCGCCGGCGTCGCCCATGTCCTCGACCGGCTAGGGCACCGGCAGCGCGCCCTGGACCTGGTCGACGCCATCCTCCGGGAGAGATGGCAGCGCCTCTCCTCCGACCTGCACGGCGGGCTGGCCGGCCTCGGCCTGGTCCTGGACGGGCTGGCCCGCACGACCGGCGAGCGGGAACTCGCCGAGCGGGCCGCCGAGGCCGCGGACCTCCTCGTCGGCCGCCTCGCCGAACCGGTCCCGGACAGCCCCAAACGGCGGGCGGGGCTGCTGCGGGGCGCCACCGGGCCGGCGCTGTTCCTGCTGCGGCGGTACGAGGCGACCGGCGAGCCCCGGCTGCTGGCGGCCGCCGCCGAGGCGCTGCGCCGCGATCTGGCGCGCTGCGTGGTGCAGGTCAGGACCGGCGGCCTGGAGGTGGACGAGGGCTGGCGGACCCTGCCCTACCTCGGTGACGGCAGCGCCGGCATCGGCCTGGTCCTCGACGACTTCCTCGCCCACGCCACCGGGGACACCGCGGAGTTCGAACAGGCCAGGGCCGGCATCCTCGCCGCCGCGACCTCCCGCTTCTACGCGCAGCCCGGCCTCTTCCAGGGCCGCGCCGGAATGATCCTCCATCTCAGCCGCACCACCGCGCCGGGCGCGACAGCGTCCCGGCTCGACGGGCAGATCGCCGGGCTCGGCTGGTTCGCCATGGCGTACCAGGGCCAACTGGCCTTCCCCGGGCACCAGATGATGCGGCTGTCGATGGACCTCGCCACCGGAACGGCCGGGTGCCTGCTCGCGCTCGCGGCGGCCCTCGACGGCGAGCACCCCGCGCACCTGCCGTTCCTCCCGCCGCCACCGGCGGCCCCCACCACGCGGCTCCGCGACCTGACGGAGTCGTGACACCACCCCCGTCCCCACCAAGGGGTTCAAGGGAACCGATGCACCACCGACGGAAGGACACCGAAATGGCACTCCTCGACCTTCAGACCATGGAGTCCGACGAGTACACCAACGGCGGCGCGAGCACGCTGAGCCTGCTCTCCTGCCACTCGGCGGCGAGCATCACCCTCTGCCTCTGACGCACACCGCGCCCATGGCTCCGGGCGGCCCTCTCCCACGGGAGGGGGACCGCCCGGGGCTTCACCCGTTGTCTCTTCGTCTCATCCTCGATGCCCGTCTCATCCTCGATGCCCGTTCTCTTCCGCGATGCTCGTCTCTTCCGCGATGCGAGGCCCGAAGCCCGATGACGACCCCCGACGACGACGACACGGTGGCCGCCCCGACCCGCACCCTGCTGCGCGGGGCGACCCGGCACGACGCGGCCCGCTGCGCCGCCCTGTGCGCGGTGAGCTGCGCCGGCACCGCCGCGGGCCTGCTGCTTCCGGCCGTACTGGGCCGGAGCCTCGACCTGCTGCTGGCGCACGGCCCGGCGGCCCGCTGGGTGTGGTGCTGCGCGGGGCTGGTGGTGGCGCTGGCCGTCCTCGACGGGTGCGAGAGCGTGCTGGCCGGCACCGTCGACGCGCGGGCCACGGCGTGGCTGCGGCGACGGTTCGCCGGGCACGTGCTGGCGCTGGGCCCGCGCGCCACGGACCGTTTCGGCCCCGGTGACCTCGTCGCCCGCCTGGTCGGCGGCGGCGCGCAGGCCGGGACGGCGCCCGGTGCCCTCGCCGCGCTGCTCGCCGCGCTCGCCGGGCCCGTGGGAGGCGTGGTGGCGCTCGGCCTGATCGACTGGCGCCTGGCCGTCGTCCTGCTCGCCGGCGCGCCGCTCCTCGCGCTGCTGCTGCGCGCCTTCGCCCGCGACACCTCGAGTTGCGTGGCCGACTACCAGCGGGTGCAGGGCGGGATCGCGGCGGCCCTGGCGGAGGCGGTCGGCGGCTCCCGCACGATCCGCGCGGCGGGCACCGAGCGGCGGGAGACGGCGCGGATCCTGCGGCCCCTGCCCGAACTGTCCCGCGCGGGGCACCGGATGTGGCGGGTGCAGGGCCGGGCCGCGGCGCGGGCGGTGGCCGTGGGGCCGCTGCTGCAACTGGCCGTCGTCGCGGTGGCCGGGTTCCTGCTCACCCGGCACCGGCTGTCCGTGGGCGAGGTGCTCGCCGCCTCCCGGTACGCCGTCCTCGCGGGCGGTGTGGGCGTACTCGTCGGCCGGGTCGCCGCGCTGTCCCGGGCGGGGGCGGCGGCGCGCCGGCTGGGCGAGGTGCTGGCCGAGCCCGCCCCCGCGCCCGGCACGCGCCGGCTGCCGCCCGGTCCCGGGGGCCTGCGGCTGTGCGGCGTCACCGCCCGGCGCGGCGGACGCACCGTGCTCGACGGCGTCGACCTGGAGGTCCCCGGCGGCACGACCCTCGCCGTGGTCGGCCGCTCCGGCGCGGGCAAGTCCCTGCTCGCGGCCCTCGCCGGGCGGCTGACCGACCCGGACTCCGGTGAGGTGCTGCTCGACGGCGTGCCGCTGCGCGACCTCGCGCACGACGACCTGCGGGCGGCCGTCTCCTACGCCTTCGAGCGCCCCGCCCTGCTCGGCACGACCATCGAGGACACCATCGCCCTGGGCCGGCCCTCGCTCGCTGCCGACCGGGTGCGTGCCGCCGCCCGCCGGGCCCGCGCCGACGCGTTCGTGCGCCGGCTGCCGCGCGGTTACGCCACCGCCTGCCGGGACGCCCCCCGCTCCGGCGGCGAGTCCCAGCGCCTCGGCCTCGCCCGGGCCTTCGCCCACGGCGGGCGGCTGCTGATCCTCGACGACGCCCTCTCCAGCCTCGACACGGTCACCGAGCAGCAGGTCACCGAGGCCCTGCTGAGCGGCGACGCGCGTCCCACCCGGCTGCTCGTCGCCCACCGCGCGGCGACGGCGGCCCGCGCCGATGCGGTGGCCTGGCTGGACGGGGGGCGGTTACGGGCGGTCGGGCCGCACGCGCGGCTGTGGCGGGACCCGGCGTACCGGGCGGTGTTCGGCGTCGAGGAGGGGGTGCCACGGTGACGGTGCGGGCGCTGGGACCGCTGCGGTGGCGGGTGCTGGCCCGGCTGGCCGGCTGGTCGGTGCTGGAGGCGGGGCAGACCTTCCTGGTCGGGTACGCGCTCGCGCGGGCCCTGGACGAGGGGTTCCTGGCCGGCCGGGCCCGGGTCGGACTGCTGTGGCTCGGCGTGGCGGCGCTGGGGGTGGCCGTCGGGGCGTTCGGGACCGGGCGGGTGTACGGGGCCGTCGCCGCGCTGGTCGAGCCGGTGCGGGACCGGCTCGTGGAGCGGGTGGTGGCGCGCGGGGTGCGGGAGGCGGACGGGGCGGCGCTGTCCGGGCTCACCCAGCAGGTGGAGATCGCGCGGGACACCCTCGCGGGACTGGTGATGGTCTCGCGTTCGTTCGTCTTCACCGCGGCAGGAGCTTCGGCGGGTCTTCTCTCCCTCTCCCCGCGGCTCCTGCTGGTGGTCGCGCCGCCCCTGCTCGCCGGGGTCGGTCTGTTCGCCGCGACGCTGCGTCCGCTGGCCCGGCGGCAGGAGGCCTTCCTCGTCGCCGACGAGGCCCTCGCCGAGCAGTGGGGCACGGTCTGCCCCGGGCTGCGCGACGTGACGGCGGCCGGCGCGGAGACGCAGACCGGTGCCGACCTGGGAGCCCACGTCGACGCCGAACTGCGGGCCGCCCGCTCGCTGGCCCGCTTCGGCGTCCTGCGGGTGGCGTCCCTGGCCCTCGGCGGACAGCTGCCCGTCGTCCTCCTCCTCGTCACCGCCCCCTGGCTCCTCGCCCACGACGTCACCCCCGGCGCCCTCGTCGGCGCCCTGGCCTACGTCACCCAGTCCCTCCTCCCCGCCCTGCAGAACCTCATCCACGGCCTCGGCACCAGCGGCTCCCGCCTGACGGTGGTCCTGCGCCGCCTGATCCCCCCGGAGGAGACACCCGCGGCGCCCGCCCGCCCCGAGGGCACACACGGGCAGCCGGCTCTCCCGCCCCTCCCGGCCCCGTCACCGGACGCCCTCGCCCTCGCCTCCGTCACCTTCGCCTACGGCCCCGCCAGTGAACCCGTGATCGACGGACTGGACCTCCGCGTGCCGGACGGAGGGCATCTCGCCGTCGTGGGGCCGAGCGGGATCGGGAAGTCGACGCTCACCGCTCTGGTCGCGGGGCTGCTGACCCCCGGGGACGGGGCGATCCGGGTGTACGGGCACCCCGTACCGGGCGAGGAGGCGACCGCGCGGCGGGTGCTGATCCCCCAGGAGGCGTACGTCCACACCGGCACCCTCGCCGAGAACCTGGGACACCTCCGCGCCGGCCCGGTGCCGGAGGAGGAACTGCTGGCGGCCGCCGACGCGGTCGGGCTCACGCCGGTGCTGGAGGCCCTGGGCGGGCCCCGCGCACAGGTCGAGCCGTCGGCGCTGTCCGCGGGCGAGCGGCAGCTGATCGCGCTGACCCGGGCGTATCTGTCCCGCGCGCCGCTCGCGCTGCTGGACGAGGCGACCTGTCATCTCGACCCGGAGGCGGAGGCGCGCGCGGAGCGGGCCTTCGCCGGGCGTCCCGGCGGCACCCTGGTGGTCGTCGCGCACCGCATCAGCTCGGCGCGCCGCGCGGACCTGATCCTGGTGATGGACGGCCGCCGCACGGCGTACGGCACCCATGACGAGCTGCTCACGGCCTCGCCGCTGTACCGGGACCTGGTCGGCGGCTGGACCCCCGCGTCGGCCGCCGGGCCGTCAGAGCCAGCCCTCCCCCTGTGAGATACGGATCGCGTCGATCCGGTTGCGCGCCCCCGTCTTGCGGGTGATCGCCGCCATGTAGTTGCGCACGGTCCCGTGGGACAGGTGCAGGCTGCCGGCTATCTCCGCGATGGACGCTCCCCCGGCCGCCAGCGACAGCACGCTCAGCTCACGCCGGGTCAGCGGCATCTGAGCGGCCTTGAGGAATCCGAAGCCCAGCGAGTCGTCGACGAAACGTTCCCCCTCGGCGACACGCCGGATCGCGCGCACAAGTCTCTCCGGCGCCCCCTCCTTGTCGACATAGCCCAGCGCCCCCGCCTCGACCGCCCGTCTCAGCAGGCCGGGCCGGTTCTTGCCGGCCAGCACGAGCAGGTGTGGCGGCGCGGAGCCGACGCCACGCGGGCACAGTTCGCCCAGTGGCGGCACGCCGAAGCCGTCCGCGTATTCCAGGTCCGCCGCGCACACGTCCGGCCGTAAGGACCGCACCCGTGCGGACGCGCCGCGCCACGACGTGTCCTCCACCCGTATATCGGGTTCCCGGCGCAACCACTCCGCCAGAACCGATCGCACCAGACACGCGTCGTGCACCAGAAGCACTCCGATCACTGCCGCCCCTTCGGCTCGCCGTACTTCGTCCAGGTGTTGAGCGCGTGCCCCATTGTTGACGGCCGTGACAGTTCGTTGGCGCGAAGAACCGGCCATCGGGGTGCGCGGGGGCGCACACACGGCGCTCGTACGCCGCCCCGCGCATCGACTGTGGGGGCATGGTCCGGGACGGACGGGGTAGAAGATGGCACCCACCGCCGGGGCGACTCACCGTGCGCCTGACTCGGTGACGAGGGAGCCTTGACCCCTGGGGATGCGACGCGCGGCCGTGCGAGGAGGTGGTCGGCGTGTCCGACGGGCAGACGTCCGGGCAGGCACCGGCCGCCGGCGAGTCGCGGGTCGGACAGCCGGTGCTGTCGGTGGCGCTGGCCGCGATGATGGACGAGGTCCACGCGCACTCGGGGGCGGTGTACCTGCTGGCGCCCGACCAGCCGGTGCTGGAGATGGCCGTGATGGCGGGGCTGCCCCGGGCCTTCGCGGCGCCCTGGGAACGGGTGGGGCTGAGCGCGCCGATCCCGGTCGCCGAGGCGGTGCGCGAGCGGCGGCTGGTCTGGGTGGGCGGCGAGGAGGACATGGCGCGCCGCTATCCGCGCATCGCGGTGGTGCTGCCGTACCCCTTCGCGCTGGCCGCCGTGCCCGTGGCGACCGCGGCCACCGTGTACGGCTCGGTGTTCGTGACCTGGCCCGGCTCGCACCCGCCGGAGCTGTCCGACTGGGAGCGGGAGCACCTGACGTCGGCCTGTGACCGGCTGGCGAGGCGCCTGGAGCGGGCCGCGCGGGCGAACCGCCCGCCGCGCCGCGAACCCGATCTGCTGGCGGCGCCGCCGCTGACCGGCGTGGCCGGCACGCTGGGCACGGTGGAGGCGGCCCGGATGGTGGCGCGGCTGCCGTACGGACTGATCTCGCTCGACCTGCACGGCCGGATCGCGTTCGCCAACGAGGCGGCCGGCGAACTGCTCGGCAAACCGGTCGGCGAGCTGCTCGGCACCCAGCCGTGGGCGTCGGTGCCCTGGCTGAACGACCCGATGTACGAGGACCGCTACCGGGCCGCGCTGATCAGCCAGCACATCACCTCGTTCGTGGCGCTGCGCCCGCCGGGTACCTGGCTGTCGTTCCGGCTGTACCCGAGCACGACCGGGCTGAGCGTGCGCATCAGCCGGGCCCGGGCGGTGGCGGAGCTGGCGCGGGACACGGCGAGGTCCGGCGACGCGGGCCCGGCCCGGCTGGTGACCATCTCCACGGTGCTGAGCCTGGCCGGTGCGCTGACCGAGGCGGCGGGCGTGGAGGACGTCGTGCAGCTGGTCGCGGACGAGATCGCCCCGGCCGTGGGCAGCACGGCGCTGGTGATGCTCGGCTCGCGGGGCGGCCGGCTGCACGTGCTGGGGCACCGCGGGTATGCGGACCCGCACGTCGTCGAGCGGTTCCACGGGGTGCCGGTGAGCGAGCGGACGCCCGGCACCCAGGCCCTCTCCAGCGGGGTGCCCGGCTTCTACGACTCCCAGGAGCAGCTGGAGCGTGTGTACCCGCGGCGGCAGGAGGCCTCGGACGGCTTCGCGGCCTGGGCGTACCTGCCGCTGATCGCCTCCGGGCGGCCGGTGGGCACCTGTGTGCTCGCCTACGGCGAACCGCACGTCTTCCCCCCGGAGGAGCGGGCCGTCCTGACGAGCCTGGGCGGCCTGATCGCGCAGGCCCTGGAGCGGGCGCAGCTGTACGACGCCAAGCACCGGCTGGCGCACGGCCTCCAGGAGGCCCTGCTGCCGCGCTCGCTGGCCCGGCTGCCGGGCCTGGAGGCGGCGGCGCGCTATGTGCCCGCGACCCACGGCATGGAGATCGGCGGCGACTTCTACGACCTGGTGCCCGCGCGTCCCCTGCCGGCGGCGGTGATCGGGGACGTCCAGGGGCACAACGTGACCGCGGCCGGGCTGATGGGGCAGATCCGCACCGGGGTGCGCGCGTACACGACGGTCGGCCAGCCGCCGCAGGAGGTCATGCGCGGCACCAACCGGCTGCTCATCGACCTGGGCGCCGACCTGTTCGCGAGCTGTCTGTACCTGCGGCTCGATCCGGCGCACGGCCGGGCCGTGATGTCCCGGGCGGGGCATCCGCCGCCGCTGCTGAGGCGCCCGGACGGGAAGGTGCGGGTGCTGGATCTGGCCGGGGGCCCGCTGCTGGGCATCGACGCGTCGGCGACGTACCCGACCACGCAGGTCTCCATCGCGCCCGGCTCCGTCCTCGTCCTCTACACCGACGGTCTCGTCGAGTCACCCGGCGTGGACATCGAGGACTCGCTCGCCGACCTGGGCGAACTGCTCACCGAGACCGGGGACCTGCCCCTGGACCTGCTGGCCGACGAACTGGTCCGGCACAGCCCGGCCGCCCGGCAGCGGGGCGACGACGTGGCGGTGCTGCTGCTGCGGGCGCTGGGAGAGCGGTAGGGGAAGCAGGGGCCGGGAACGACGACGCGGCCCGGCCCTCCCGCCGGAGGGCCGGGCCGTTCACCGTCGGCCGGAACCGCCGGGTGAGGCCGATCTGTGGGCCTGTGTGAGACCCGGTCAGTGGGACTCGGTGGACGACGAGCCGTTGCCGGCACCGTTGCCGGACTGGTTGCCGTTACCGGACTGCTCGCCGTTGCCGGACTGCTCGCCGGTACCGGCCTGGCCGTTGCCGGACTGGCCGGCGCCGCTCTGGTCGCCCGCCGTCGCGGACGGGTCGGCGGTGGCGCCGGACTGGTCACCCGCACCGGCCCCGGCACCCGCACCCGACTGGTCGCCGGCCCCGGCGCCCGCACCCGACTGGTCGCCGGCACCGGCCTGGTCGCCCGCCGAGGCGGACGGGTCGGCGCTGCCGCCCACCGCGTCGCCGCCCGCCTGGTCGCCCGCACCCGCACCGGCACCCGCACCGGCACCGCCGTCGCCGAGGGTGGCGCCGGTGGCCTGGAGGGCGGCGGTGACCGGCTGGAAGAAGGTCTCACCGCCGGCGGTGCAGTCGCCGCTGCCGCCGGAGGTGAGGCCGACCGCGCCGCCGTCCTGGGTGAACAGGGAGCCACCGCTGTCGCCGGCCTCGGCGCAGACGTTGGTCTGGATCAGGCCGTTGACGGTGTCGACGCCGCCCGGGTCGGTCTCGCTCTGGAAGTTGACGGTGGCGTCGAGACCGGTCACCTGGCCGTTGTGCAGACCCGTGGTGGAGCCCATCCGGAACACCGTCTCGCCGACCGTGGCGTCCTGGGCCTGGGTGATCTGGACGGTCTGGCCGTTGCCCGCGTTGACCTCGCTGGGCGCCTGGGTCTGGGCGTCGTTGTACTTCACGAGCGAGAAGTCGCTGGCCGGGAAGGTGGCCTGGTCCACGGTGGCGATGGGCTGGCCGTTCTGGGAGTCGGACCAGTCCTTGGCCGCGACTCCGCAGTGACCGGCCGTCAGGAAGGCGGGGCTGCCGTCCTTGGCCTTGACGTTGAAGCCGAGGGAGCAGCGGACGTTGCCGTTCTGCACCTGGGAGAAGATGGCGTCGCCGCCCGAGACCTTCGTCGTGAACTTGCCCGCGGACTTCTTGAGCGTCGCCATGTCGGAGCCGAGGCCCTTGACGGTGGACTCCACCCGGTCCCACTTGGCACCGGTGACGGAGCTGTCGGCGGTGACGACGACCTTGTTCGTCTTGGGGTCGAGTGCCCAGGCGGTGCCCGGGACGGTCGCCTTGGCCTTGAGGGTCTTGGCGGCGGCCTGGAGTTCGGCCGTGCTGTTCTGGACCTGGCGGACGGCCGCGCCCGCCTTCTTCGCCTGGAGGATCACGTTGTTGTCGCCGCTGACCAAGTTGACGACGAGCTGCTTGCTGTTGCTGTCGTAATAGGAGCCGGCGAGGGCGTCGCCGAGCAGCTTCTGCAACTGCGAAGCGAGATCCGAGGCGTCCGACGCCTTGAGAACCTTGGGGCCGGCGGCGGAGGTGTCACCCGAGGCGCCGTTCTGGGACGCGTTGGCCATCGGCAGCAGGAAGGCCGCCGCTCCGAGCGCCGCAACGCCGCCCACCGCTATCGCGGCCTTGCGCTTCGGCATTCGCTTGTGACTCAAACTACTCGACCTCCTGGAAACGGGGGGTCTGCCACCGTGGGGCAGTGCCGCTGTGGGGCAGTGGATCGTGGGCGCCTGGTTGGCAGTTGGTACGCAGCGGGTGCGCGGAGCGTTCAATTGCTTTTGCCAAAAACCTTTGCGCGACGGTGAATCGGCCGGACGAGGTTGAGTTCCGCGTGTCGCCGGGCCGGCCCGGGAACAATCCCCCATATGACGATGACCACCGCCGAAGCCGACAAGATCCTCTCCGCCAACTTCGCGCCCTGGGTGCTCGACCTCGGGCTGACCGTCGAGGCGGTGGGCGAGGACCGCGCGATCCTGCGTCTGCCCTGGTCGGACCGGCTGGCGCGGGAGGGCGGCGGGCTGTCCGGGCAGGCGCTGATGGCGGCGGCCGACACGGCCACGGTGGTCGCGGTGTCGGCCGCTCGCGGTGCCTTCGTCCCGATGACGACGGTCCAGCAGTCGACGTCCTTCCAGCGGGCGGTGACCGGTTCGGATGTCCTGATCACGGCGGTGCTGACCAAACTGGGCCGCCGGACGGCGTTCGCGGACGTCACGATGACCGACGCCGAATCGGGCGGACTCGCGGCCCACGCGAGCACGGTGTACGCCCTTCTGGGCTGAACACGCTCAGCGACGGCCTGGAAACGGTCTGTTCAGAACAGTGAGCGGAATCCCTGCTTCAGGGAATCTGCACATCGATTACCCAAGCGGGTCACGGCGTACGGGAGATCTGCACAAGTGCGCGCCCCCGGCCATGCCATTGGCGCGGAGTGCCCGATTTCGCCGCGGCCGGGGCAAGGGCTCGTACGCGACGATGTCGTGCAGCGTGTGAAGGAGTCGCCGACAAGCGGTGCGCACACCTGCACGGATGGGACCGACGGAAGGTCAAGTGCGCAGGTGAGAGCGGTGGTTGATTGGAACCGCGAGCCACGTGCGTGCTTTGATCCATCGCACCGCGGGGGCCGCTGAGGGCTTCCGGAACGGGCGTCCGGCGTCCGCGGTCGCGGCGGTCCATCTGTCCCCAGAGGGGGCCGCTCCCCCCTTGTGAAATATCCATATGAAGGGAAGTTCCACCATGAACTCCACCCCCCAGGTCGAGACCGTCGAGATCTCCGACGCCGAGCTCGACAACGTCTCCGGCGGCCTTTCCGTGAACGCCCTGAACAGCGCCACCGGCGCCCTGAACGGCATCGCCCCGGTTTCCGGCCTGAGCGACACGGCCATCGGCACCGTCGAGGGCGTCACCGGCCTGAACACCCAGCCGCTCACCGGCCTGGTCGCCGGTCTCTGATCGCACCTCGTTGCCGATGAGTCCCGGAGCCGCCCCCCGGCTCCGGGACTCATCGATGCCGTAACAGTCCCACCCACAGGTGAGGGATAGTCCCGTGCAGTTCCGCCAACAGGCCCTCGCCAAGCTCCAGTCGCCGGAAGAGCTGGACCTTCCGGTGCGGCTGGCCCGCCCCCAGGGCTGGCTCGCGCTGTCCGTCTCGCTCCTCGCCGTGGCGGCCGCCTCCGTCTGGGCGGTGACCGGCTCGGTCGCCTCCACCGTCGGCGCGCCCGCCATCCTCACGCACGCCGAGGGCAGTTACGTCCTCCAGAGCCCGGTCGCGGGCCAGGTCACCGCCGTACTCGCCAAGCAGGGCGAACGACTGCGGGCCGACGCACCCGTCCTGAAGGTCCGCACGGCCCAGGGCGAATCGGTCGTCCGCACGGTCGCCGCCGGCCGGGTCACCGCGCTGGCCGCCACCATCGGGCAGATCATCCAGACCGGCGCGAACGTCGCCGCCGTCGAGAAGGTCGCCCACACCTCAGACCCGCTGTACGCGACGGTGTACGTCCCCGCCGAGAACGCCGCCTCGATCCCCGCGCACGCCCCGGTCGACCTGACCGTGTCGTCGGTGTCCACGCAGGAGTACGGGGTGCTGCGCGGCCATGTGAAGTCGGTGGACCGCACCGCCCAGTCCGCCCAGTCGATCGCCGCGTTCCTCGGGGACGCCCAGCTGGGCGAGCAGTTCACCAAGAAGGGACGCCCGGTGGCGGTACTCGTCGAGCTCGACAGGTCCTCGGGGTCCAGGAGCGGTTACCGGTGGAGCTCTGCCGAGGGGCCGCCGTACGCGCTCGACTCCATGACCCTGGCCACCGGTTCGATCCGGCTGACCGACCAGCGTCCCGTCGATTGGCTGCTCCCGTGACGACCGCCCAGGAAACCCGCGGCAGACGCCGGGCCGCCCCGCCCCGGCGCACGGTCCCCAAGAGCCGGGGCCGGGCCGTCCGCACCCCCACCGTGCTCCAGATGGAGGCCGTCGAGTGCGGCGCCGCCTCCCTCGCGATGGTCCTCGGCCACTACGGCCGGCACGTCCCGCTGGAGGAGCTGCGCATCGCCTGCGGCGTCTCCCGGGACGGCTCGCGGGCCAGCAACCTGCTGAAGGCGGCGCGCGGTTACGGCCTGACCGCCAAGGGCATGCAGATGGACCTGGCCGCCCTCGCCGAGGTGCAGGCCCCGGCCATCCTGTTCTGGGAGTTCAACCACTACGTCGTCTACGACGGCATGGGCCGCCGCTTCGGCCGCCGCGGGGTGTACGTCAACGACCCCGCCAAGGGCCGCCGTTTCGTGCCCCTGGAGGAGTTCGACGGAAGCTTCACCGGGGTCGTCCTGGTGATGGAACCGGGCGAGGACTTCGTGCGGGGCGGGCGCAGGCCCGGCGTCCTCGGTGCCATGCCGGCCCGGCTGCGCGGCACCGCGGGCACGCTGCCCGCGGCCGTCCTGGCGAGCCTGCTGCTGGTGGCGGTCGGCGCGGCGGTGCCCGCGCTGAGCCGCACCTATATCGACATGTTCCTGATCGGCGGTCAGACCTCGCTGCTGGGCGTGCTGTTCACGTCGATGGGCGCGTGCGTGCTGCTGACGGTGGTGCTGACCTGGCTGCAACAGGCCAATCTGCTGCATGGCCGGATCGTCTCCTCCACCCTCTCCAGCGCCCGCTTCCTGCGCCATCTGCTGCGGCTGCCGGTGACCTTCTTCGCCCAGCGCAGCCCGGCCGACCTGGTGCAGCGGCTCCAGTCCAACGACCAGGTCGCCGAGACCCTGGCCCGCGACCTCGCGGCGGCCGGCGTGGACGCGATCGTGGTCGTGCTGTACGCGCTGCTGCTGTACACCTACGACCCGCAGCTGACGTTCGTCGGCATCGGCGTGGCCCTGTTCAACGTGGTGGCGATGCGGTTCGTCGTACGGCTGCGCGCCACCCGCACCGCCAAGCTGCGCGCGGACACCGCGCGGCTGACCAACACCTCGTACACCGGGCTTCAGCTGATCGAGACGATGAAGGCGACCGGCGGCGAGGACGGCTACTTCCGCAAGTGGGCCGGTCAGCACGCCACCACGCTGGAGGAGCAGCAGCGGCTCGGTGTGCCCAGCGCGTGGCTGGGCGTGGTGGCCCCGACGCTCGCCACCCTCAACAGCGCGCTGATTCTCTGGATCGGCGGGATGCGCGCCGTCGAGGGCCATATCTCGGTCGGTCTGCTGGTCGCCTTCCAGGCGCTGGTCACCCGCTTCACCGCCCCGCTGACCCGGCTCAACGGCGTCGCGGGCCGCATCCAGGACTTCGCGGCCGACGTGGCCCGTCTCAAGGACGTCGAGAACTTCCAGGCCGACCCGCTCTACGCCCGTCCGGGCGGCGCCGACTCCACCCGGCGCCTGCACGGGCACGTCGAGCTCGCGAACATCGCGTTCGGCTACAGCCCCCTCGACAAGCCGCTGCTCACCGGCTTCGACCTCACCGTCGGCCCGGGTCAGCAGGTCGCGCTGGTCGGCGGTTCGGGCAGCGGCAAGTCGACCGTCTCCCGGCTGATCTCGGGGCTGTACACGCCCTGGGAGGGCGTGATCCGCATCGACGGACAGCGTCTGGAGGACATCCCGCGCGGGGCGCTCGCGGCCTCCGTCTCCTTCGTCGACCAGGACGTGTTCCTCTTCGAGGGCTCGGTCCGCGACAACGTGGCCCTGTGGGACCCGTCGGTCCCGGATGACGCCGTGGTGGAGGCCCTGCGGGACGCCGGTCTGTACGACGTGGTCATGCGCCGTCCCGGCGGCATCCAGAGCAAGGTCGAGCAGGACGGCCGGAACTTCTCCGGCGGACAGCGTCAACGCCTGGAGATCGCGAGGGCGTTGGTACGGCGGCCCAGCATCCTCGTGCTCGACGAGGTGACCAGTGCGCTGGACGCGGAGACCGAGCAGATCGTGATGGACAACCTGCGCCGGCGCGGCTGCGCCTGTGTGGTGATCGCCCACCGGCTGAGCACCGTGCGCGACAGCGACGAGATCGTCGTGCTCCAGCACGGCACGGTCGTCGAACGCGGGCGGCACGCCGAGCTGGTGGCGCGCGGCGGTGCGTACGCCGCGCTGGTCAGGGAGCGGTGAGATGACGTCCGTACCCGAAGGCGACCTGGTACTCGGCGCGCTCGGCGCGCTGGGCACGCCCATCGACTGCACCGGTCTGAACCGGCTGGACCTGGAGGGTCCGCAGGTGCTGTGGCTGGTCGCGGCGGGCGCCGTGGACCTGTTCGCAGTGGACGCCGGGCAGCAGGGCCACTGGCATCACCTCGGCCGTCTGGAGGCGGGCTCGCTGCTGCTCGGCCCGGTCCCCGGACCGCAGCACACCCTGGTCGCCCGCCCGTTGCGCGACTGCGTGGTGCACCGTATCGGGCTGCGCGAGCTGTACCAGCCCGCGTCCACCCAGACCTGGTCGTACGACGAGTACGGCAACCCGCAGTACGTGCCGCCGACGACCAGCCCGCTGGAGTACGCCCTCGCACTCGGCGTCGGCCGCAGCCTGTCGGTCCTCTTCCAGGCACCGATGGCCGGCGACCCGGCCTCCGGGGATGGGGGTGCCCCCGCGCGAGCGGATTCGAGCGTGGGGGACGACGAGGACGTGTTCTGGATGCAGGTCCCGCCGGGCAGCGTGCAGTACGGGTCGCTGTACGGCGCCGAGGCCGCCGCCGATCTGCTGATGGACCCCGCCGTGTGGCAGAGCATGGTCGACCAGCAGTACCGGCTGCTGACCACCCTCGACCGGTGGATCGAGCAGCTGGAGCGCACCCACGAGACGCGCACCGCGGCCGGGATCAAGGCCGGTGAGGCGGTCCGCGCGCAGGCCGACCGCACCCTCCTCGCGTCCATCGGCAGGCCCTCGGCCAAGCGCACCACGCCCGCCGACGCCGACGCCGGCTACGCGGCCTGCAAGCTGGTCGCCCAGGCCGCCGGGATCACCCTCGCCGAGCCCGCGCAGAGCGGCACCGGCGGGGACCGTCTCGACCCGGTGGACCAGGTGGCGCTGGCGTCCCGGGTGCGCACCAGGGCGGTGCGGCTGGACGGCCGCTGGTGGCGGGAGAACGTCGGGCCGCTGGTGGGGCACCGGGCCCTGTCGGGGGCGCCGGTGGCGCTGCTGTGGCGGCGCGGCGGCTATGTGGCGGTGCATCCGGCGACGGGCCGGGAGACGCCGGTCGAGAAGGCCAACGCCGAGGAGTTCGAGCCGCGCGCGGTGATGTTCTACCGCCCGCTGCCCGAGCGGCGTCTCGGCCCGCTCGGACTGCTCCGGTTCAGCATGCGCGGCACCCGCGGTGACCTGCTGAACCTGTTGCTCGCCGGGCTGGTGACCGTGGCCATCGGCGCGCTGGTGCCGATCGCCACCGGCAAGGTGCTCGGCGAGTACGTGCCCAAGGCCCAGCAGGGGCTGATCGTCCAGGTCTGCCTGGCGGTGATGATCAGCAGTGTGGTGGCGGCCGCGTTCATGCTCCTGGAGAACCTGACCATCCTCCGGCTCGAGGGCCGTATCGAGGCCACGCTCCAGCCGGCCGTCTGGGACCGGCTGCTGAGGCTGCCGACGAAGTTCTTCACCCGGCGCTCGACCGGCGAACTGGCGAGCGCGGCCATGGGCATCAGCGCGATCCGCCGGCTGCTCGCGGGCGTCGGTCCGGTGGTCGCCCAGTCGGTGACCGTCGGTGTGATGAACCTCGGCCTGCTGTTCTGGTACAGCGTGCCGATGGCGATGGCGGCGATCGGCATGCTCGTGGTCATCGGCGCCGTGTTCCTGGGGCTCGGCCTGTGGCAGGTGCGCTGGCAGCGGCGTCTGGTGGTGCTCGGCAACAAGCTGAACAACCAGGCGTTCCAGACCCTGCGCGGCCTGCCGAAGCTGCGGGTGGCGGCGGCGGAGAACTACGCGTACGCGGCCTGGGCGGGCGAGTTCGCGCGCAGCCGCGAGTTGCAGCAGAAGGTCGGGCGGATCAAGAACCTCACCACGGTGCTGGGTTCGGTGTACCTCCCGGTGTGCACCCTGCTGATGTTCATGCTGCTGGCGGGCCCGGCCAGGGGTGCGATGTCGGCGGCGGCGTTCCTCACCTTCAACACCTCGGTGACCATGCTGCTCACCTCGGTCACCCAGCTGACCGGCGCCTTCGTCTCGGCGGTGGCCGCGCTGCCGCTGTTCGAGGAGATCAGGCCGGTGCTGGAGGCGAGCCCCGAGGTGCGCGCCGCGAGCACCCGGCCCGGCCCGCTGTCCGGGGCCGTCGAGGCGCGGCGGCTGTCCTTCCGGTACGCCGACGACGGTCCGCTGGTCCTGGACGACGTGTCGTTCGAGGTCCGGCCGGGCGAGTTCGTGGCGGTCGTCGGCCCCAGCGGCTGCGGCAAGTCCACGCTGCTGAGGCTGCTCATCGGCTTCGACAGGCCGGTGTCCGGGAGCGTGCTGTACGACGGCCAGGACCTCGCCGCCCTCGACCAGTCGGCGGTTCGGCGGCAGTGCGGGGTGGTGCTCCAGCACGCCCAGCCGTTCACCGGCTCGATCCTGGACGTCATCTGCGGCACCGAGCCTTACACGCCGGAGGAGGCGATGGCGGCGGCGGAGCTGGCGGGGCTCGCGGAGGACATCCAGCGCATGCCGATGGGCCTGCACACGATCGTCTCGGGCAGCGGCGCGGTCTCCGGCGGGCAGCGGCAGCGCCTGATGATCGCCCAGGCGCTGATCCGCCGGCCGCGCATCCTGTTCTTCGACGAGGCGACCAGCGCCTTGGACAACGACACCCAGCGCACGGTCATCGACAGCACGCGCAAGCTCAACGCGACCCGGATCGTCATCGCCCACCGCCTGTCCACGGTGCTGGACGCGGACCGGGTGATCGTGATGGAGGACGGCAAGGTCATCCAGCAGGGGCCGCCCGCCGAACTCCTCGCGGACACCGGCGGACGGCTGCACGAGCTGGTGCGGCGGCAGCTGGCCTGAGGGGTCAGCCGAGGCCGGGCACGGGCGCGCCGGAGGGGAAGCCGGCCTCGACGTAGCCGTCGTAGAAGTCCTTCCACAGCACGCCCGGCCCGGCGTGCGGTCCCTCGGCCGTCTCCCCGCGCGCCTTGGCGTCCAGCGCGGTCAGGCAGACCTCCCAGCCGGCGGCGTTGCGGGCGGCGGCGTCCGCGGCGGACAGGACGTCGGTGAGGGTGAGGCCGGTACGGCCGTCGCCGGCGTCCGTGAGGTCGAAGCGCAGTTCCTCACCGCCCCATTCGAAGGACAGGTGCTGGGGCGGGGCGACGGCGATCACCCGGCCCGTCGACGCGGGCATGTTCGGATCGCCGCTGAACCGGATGGTGCCGCCGGGGCGCAGCTCCATCTCGGCGCGGGAGGGGAACCACTGCGCGAGTTCGCCGGGGTCGGTCAGGAAGCGCCAGACATGGCCGGCCGGGTGGGTGTAGGTGCGGTGGAAGCGGACGGCCGGACGGCCGTCGTCCACCACGAGTTGGGTTCCGGTGAGTTCGGCGGACATGGCGGATCACTCCTTCGGCAGCGAAACGAAACTTTGCCGTTTCGCAGAATCTGGTCTAGCCTCGGGCGAGTAGGTGTACGAAACCGTTTCGTTTACCGCCTCTTTGCCCGAAGCTCCGAACGACTTCCCTGGAGTGGTTCCCCGATGTCACGGAAGACCCTGAAAGACGGGGCCCGGCCGGGCACCGTCGAGGCGTCGCCCGACGGCTCGCCGAAGCGATGGTGGATCCTCGCGGTCGTCGCCCTCGCGCAGCTGATGGTGGTCCTCGACGCCACCATCGTGAACATCGCCCTGCCCTCGGCCCAGGCCGACCTCGGCTTCTCCGACGGCAACCGGCAGTGGATCGTGACCGCGTACGCGCTGGCGTTCGCCTCGCTGCTGCTGCTCGGCGGCCGGATCGCGGACCTGTTCGGCCGCAAGACGGCCTTCCTCATAGGGGTCGTCGGCTTCGCGGCCGTCTCCGCGCTCGGCGGTGCGGCGAACGGCTTCGCCATGCTGGTCACGGCGCGCGCCCTCCAGGGCGCCTTCGGCGCGCTCCTCGCCCCGGCCGCGCTGTCGCTGCTCAACACCACGTTCACCGACGCCCGGGAGCGGGCTCGGGCGTTCAGCGTGTACGGCGCGATCGCCGGCGCCGGCGGCGCGGTGGGCCTGCTGCTCGGCGGTGTGCTGACCGACGCGCTCGACTGGCGCTGGACGCTGTACGTCAACGTGGCCATCGCGGTGCTCGCCTTCGCCGGCGGCCAGGCCCTGCTGACCAACCACCGGGACGCGGCGAACTCCAAGCTCGACGTGCCGGGCACGATCCTGGTCGCCGCGGGCCTCTTCTCGATGGTGTACGGCTTCTCCAACGCGGAGACCCACGACTGGGGCTCGCCGCTGACCTGGGGCTTCCTGATCGCGGGCGGGGTGCTCCTGACGGCCTTCGCCTGGTGGCAGACCCGGGCCGCGCACCCGCTGCTGCCGCTGCGCATCCTGACCGACCGCAACCGGGCGGCCTCCTTCCTCGCCGTACTGATCTCCGGCGCGGGCATGTTCGGCGTGTTCCTGTTCCTCACCTACTACCTCCAGCTGAACCTGGGCTTCAGCCCCACCAAGACGGGCGTGGCCTTCCTGCCGATGGTCGGCGCGCTGATGGTGACGGCCCAGCTCGGCACGACCGTCCTGGTGCCCCGGATCGGCCCGAAGGCGGTCGTCCCGCTGGGCTTCGCGATCGCCGCGGGCGGCATGGCCTGGCTGACCGGCATCGGGGTCGGCTCGCACTACCTGAGCGCGGTGCTGCCGCAGTTGGTCGTGACCGGCATCGGTCTCGGCCTGGTCATGCCGCCCGCCATGCAGCTGGCCACCGGCGGGGTGGCGGCCGAGGACGCGGGCGTCGCCTCCGCGACGGTCAACGCCATGCAGCAGGTGGGCGGCTCGGTCGGCACGGCGCTGCTGAACACCCTCGCCGCCAGTGCCGCGACCGACTACCTGTCCGGCCGGGACGCCACCAGCAAGCTGGTCCAGGCCCAGGCGACCATCGAGAGCTACACCACCGCCTTCTGGTGGTCGGCCGGCCTCTTCGCAGCGGGCGCGCTGATCTGCTTCCTCGTCTTCCGGCGGGGAGTGCCGCAGCAGGACGCGGACGCCGCACCGGTCGTCCACATGTGAGTACGACCAGCTGACGCATTCTGTCCGAGGGGCCGCCGTCCACAGGGAGACGGCGGCCCCCGCTCATGCCCCGGGTGGCCGTATGCGGTCCCTCCCGCACGCGGCGAAGGGCATGGGACGGTTCCAGCGGGTACTTGCCCCACCATGCGGATCAGCGTGATGGACGTGGGCTCGAACACAGTGCGGCTCGTGGTGGCGGACGCGGAGGGCGGAGTGCCGCTGCCGGTGCACACCGCCAAGTGGCGGCTGCGGCTGTCGGAGCAGGTCGGGCCCGGGGGAAGTATCCCCGAGGAGGCCGTGGAGCAACTGGTGGAAGCGGTGGCCGCGGCGAGCAGGACCGCCGCCAAGTGGGGGGCGGCGGGGCCGCTGGCCTTCGCCACCGCCGTGGTGCGCGCGGCGCCGAACCGGGCGGAGGTCCTGCGGGCCGTCCGCACGGGCACGGGGGTCGACCTGTGCACCCTGCCCGGTGAGGTCGAGGCCGAGCTGACCTTCCTCGCCGCCCGGCGCTGGCTGGGCTGGCAGGCCGGTCCGCTGGCGGTGCTGGACATCGGCGGCGGCTCGCTCGAGGTCGCCTTCGGCCGCGGCCGGCTGCCGGACTTCGTGGCCTCGCTGCCGCTCGGAGCGGGGCGGCTGACCCGTGAGTTCTTCGAGGACGAGGACCCGCCCTCGGCCGAGCGGCTGCGCGACCTGCGGCGCAAGGTCCGCCACCAGCTGCGGGACGTGGCCGCCCGGATCCGCTGGGAGGGCCCGCGCTCCGCGGTGGCCACCTCACGCACCTTCCAGCAGCTGGGACGGCTGTGCGGCGCCCCGCCGGGACGGCACGGGCCGTTCGTGGAGCGGATGCTGCACCGTGCCGACCTGCGCGACGCGGTCGGCCGGCTGGCCGCGCTGCCCACCGCCGAGCGCGCCGATCTGCCCGGCATCTCGGCGCCGCGCGCCGCGCAGAGCCTGGCCGGGGCGGTGGTCGGCCACACGGTGATGAAGCTGACCGGGATCGGCTCCGTAGCCCTCTGCCCGTGGGCGATCCGCGAGGGCATCCTGCTGCGGCGCATCGAGGACGGCCCGGCCTGGTGGGCGGAGACCACCCGGCGCTCCGAGGAGCCCCCGCCGCCCGACCCGGTGCCCCTGCGCGTCGCGGGCGCCGCGAACTGAGCATCCGCACCGAGCCGACGTGCTCCCGGCGGGCCGGGCGGGGGCGGGACGGCGGGGCACGGCCGGGTACCCGGGCGGCATGGAACAGCACTTCCCGGGACCCGCACCGCCCCCCGCCCGCGGCCCGGTCTCCGCGGCCGTCGGCGAGTACCTGCTCGGCGCCGGCCCGCCGCCGCCCGAGGAGGCGATCACGGCGGCGGAGGTGTACGGCGACGACCTCCAGCTCGCCCTCTACCTCTGCTACGAGCTGCACTACCGCGGCTTCGCGGGCGTGGCCCCGGACCGCGAGTGGGACCCCGGTCTGCTGCGCGCACGGGCGGTGATGGAGCGGCGTTTCCGGTCCGCGCTGCGCGCCGGCACCCCGGTCCACGACAGCCTCGACGACGCCCTCGCGGAGATCCTCGTGGAGCCCGTCGACGGCTCGGGCGTCAGCCACTACCTGCGCGACGAGGGCGAGCTGTGGCAACTGCGGGAGTACGCGGCCCAGCGCTCCCTGTACCACCTGAAGGAGGCCGACCCGCACGCCTGGGTCCTGCCGCGCCTGTGGGGCCGGGCCAAGGCGGCGATGGCCGCGGTCGAGTTCGACGAGTACGGCGGCGGCCGTGCCGACCGGGTGCACGCCCGCCTGTTCGCCGAGCTGATGACGGACCTCGGCCTGGACACCACGTACGGCCGCTATCTGGACGCGGCGACGGCCGAGGTGCTGGCGACGGTGAACCTGATGTCCCTCTTCGGCCTGCACCGGGAGCTGCGCGGCGCCCTGGTGGGCCACTTCGCCGCGGTGGAGATCACCTCTTCCCCCGGCTCCCGGCGGCTGGCCGAGGCGATGCGCCGCACGGGCGCCGGGCCGGCCGCGGAGTTCTTCTACGAGGAGCACGTGGCGGCGGACGCGGTGCACGAGCAGGTGGTGCGCCACGACGTCATCGGCGGACTGCTCGATGAGGAGCCGGGGCTGGCGGCGGACATCGCCTTCGGCGTCGACGCGACCGGATACCTGGAGGAGCGTCTCGCCCGGCGGCTGCTGGACGCCTGGCGCGCGGGACGGTCCTCGCTCCGGATACCGCTATCACAGGAAATGCACCATATCTCCTGAATGCGGGGGTACCCGCGCCTCGTGAACGCACTGGTACTCCCGGGCGTGTACGCGCCCCAGGACGACACCGACCTGCTGGTCGAAGCCCTGTCCGAGGAGCCGCTGGCCCCGGGTGCCCGCGTGCTGGACGTGGGCACCGGCAGCGGCGCCCTGGCCCTGGTCGCCGCCCGGCGGGGCGCCGAGGTGACGGCTGTGGACGTGTCCCGGCGGGCGGTGTGGACGGCCCGGCTCAACGCGCGGCTGGCCCGGCTTCCGGTGCGCATCCGGCGCGGGAACCTCTTCGGGCCCGTGCGCGGACGGTCGTTCGACGTGATCCTGGCCAACCCGCCGTACGTACCGTCGCCCGACGCCCGGCCGGAACCCCGCGGCCGGTCCCGGGCCTGGGACGCGGGCCGCGACGGCCGTCTGGTCCTGGACCGCATCTGCCGGGACGCCCCCGCGCTGCTGCGCCCCGGCGGGGTGCTGCTGATCGTCCAGTCCGCGGTGAGCGGCGCCGAGCGCACCCTGGAGCTGCTGCGCGGGACCGGACTCGAGGCCGCGGTGAGCCGCCGCCGCTGGATCGGTTTCGGGCCGGTGCTGCGGGCCAGGCTCGGCTGGCTGCGGGAGCGGGGGCTGCTGTCGGCGGCCGACGAGAGGGAAGAGCTGGTGGTCATCCGTGCCGAACGTGCCTTCTGACACCCCTGGGGCCGGGCGACCCGTCCCGCCCCGGCGCGTCACCATGCGGCGGCGGGGTCCGATCCTCGTCGACGGTCCGGTGGAGGTCGAGCTGGAGGACGGCACCACGGTGTCCTCGGACCGGTTCCGCGTCGCCCTGTGCACCTGTCGGCGCAGCCGCCGCTATCCCTGGTGCGACACCAGTCACCGGCGCAGGGCCTGAGTCAACTACGTCGATGACATCAACTACGTCAACTACGCAGGCAGAGATTCACTCGATCGAGGGGATTTGATCTTATGGGCCGTCTCGCGCGGATGCCTGTGCGTCCTTCGGGGTAACTACCCGGATCCCAGGCGCCGGGCGACATGGAGCGGATATGACGCCGGAAGCCGACGACCTCGACCCACGGATCCTGCCAGAAGCACCGGCGGCGAACGCGTGCGCCCGCACCCGGGCCGGCGGGCCGTTCACCGTCGTGGTGGCCTCGGGCGAGATCGACATCGCGACGGCGCACCTGCTGGCCGAGCATCTCGACGCCGCGACCTCGGGGCCGGAGCCGGACGTTCTCGTGGACCTGCGGTCCGTGGAGTTCTTCGACTGCTCGGGGCTGCGGGTGCTGTGCCGGGCCGAGTCCCGGGCCAGGGAGCGCGGCGGACGGCTGCGCCTGGTCTGCGAGGGGCCGCTGCTGCCCCGGCTGCTGCGCGTCGGGGGACTGCTGGGGCGTTTTCCGCCGCTTCCCGGAGTGCCCCGGGACGGGCAGCCCGGGAAGCGGCCGTGAAACCGGGGGGCGGCGGGCGGCCCCACTCCGCCCGCCGTCCCCCGGTGCGAGATCGCGAGATCCCCGGGACAAGGGTCCGCACTCCCCAGCAACGGACCTGTACCGGTGGTCGCGGGGACCGGCGATCCCGGTCCTCAGAACGCGTAGACGGAGCCGTAGGCGTCCTTCATACACGCGTTGCCGAAGGTGCGCTCGTAGGAGACGCGCTTGCCCTGCCAGACGCCCTCGACCGTGACGACGACGGGGTCGTAGAGCTTGGTGCAGAACACGTCCTCATTGCTCTTGAGGCTGTTCAGGTCACCGCCGGCAGCGCGCAGATCGGCGCAGGCCTGGGCGGCGGCCGGGTGCGTGCCGGAGGCCGTCGGGGCACAGGAGAGGGTGACGGCGCGTTCGGGCGTCGCGGTGAGGGCGCTCTCGCCGTGGCCGGTGGTCAGCACCAGGGCAGAGGGGGCGTAGAGCGACGACGGGGCGCTGCCCGGTGCGGCGACGGCAGCCCCGGTCAGGGGTCCGCAGACGGTGACGGCCGTGAGGCCGAGGGTCGCTGCCCAGCGCGCGGTGGTCCGCATTGTGTGCATCCTTCCGCTCGAATAGACGGGTTGCCGGCCCGGACCGGTGGGTGCCGGGGCGGCGTGCGCCACTCTGCCGAGTCCGCCGCCGAATCTCACATCGAACCCATAGGTTTCAGTAACCTTGCGTGTTGAATCAGTGGCGTGAAGTCACGGAGTTCGAACGTTCCAACGCCGAAACTGAGCGGTTCTTGATCGCCTCAAGCAGCCAAGTGGCTGAATTTCACCAGTTCGTTAATAGGCCTGAAACATTCCGGTTCAGCCGTCGGCGCACTTCCCCGTGGCCCCTTGTGTTCATGTGGAAGCAGAGTAATCGTCATTACATGATTACTTCAGAACAGCGAGAGAAGCTGCGCGGCTGGTTCACCGGCCGCTTGCCCGAGGACCTCTTCCAGGAACTGGTCGAGGTCAGCGCCGACCGCGAGGAGATCACCGTGATCGGCCGCATCCCCGCGCCCCGGCTCACCGAGGGCGCCTCGGAGGCGGAGCGGGAGGCGGCCGTCCAGGGCCGCGTCCAGGAGTTCCGGGAACGCACCCGGGAGGCCCGGATCGCCGTGGCCCGCGAGGCCGAGCACCGGTTCCGCAGGAAGGTGTCGTGGGGAGTGGAGTGCGACGGCGAGCGTGCCCTGTTCACGCACGTGGCCGCGCCCGTGATGACCCGTCTGCGCCAGCCCGAGCGCCAGGTCCTCGACACCCTGATCGCGGCCGGGGTCGCCCGCAGCCGCAGCGACGCCCTCGCCTGGTGCGTACGGCTGGTCCAGCGGCACACCGACGACTGGCTCACCGAACTGCGGGAGTCACTCGAGCACGTCCAGCGGGTACGGGCGCAGGGACCGGACGCCTCGGCGGAGGAGGTGACCGATTCACCCGCGAAGACCGAGCAGGACACCGACGAGTCCTGAGAGCGCCGGCGGCCGGGGCGTTGTCGGACCCCTCGGCTATGTTGGCGGCATGACCAACTTCGTACTGGTGGCGGGGGCTTGGCTCGGGGCGTGGGCGTGGGACGAGGTGGCGGCCGAACTGCGCGCGGCCGGTCACGAGGTCCATGCGCCGACCCTGTCCGGCCTCGCCGAGAAGCAGGGGATTCCGGCCGGGCAGCAGACGCACGTCCAGGACATCGTGGACGAGGTGGAGCGCCTCGGCCTGCGGGACGTCGTCCTGGTCGGGCACAGCTACTCGGGCGTGCCCGTCGGGCAGGCCGCCGAGCGGCTCGGTGAACGGCTGCGGCGCGTGGTGTTCGTGGACTCCAACGTGCCGGCCGACGGGGAGTCGTTCCTCGCCGGCTTCGCGAGTGACCACATACGGCAGGCCCTCGACGCGCACGGCGGCGTCTGGCCGCCCCTCCCCCCGGCGGCCTACGAGGGCCAGGACCTCACCGCCGAGCAGATCGAGCGCATCGTCACCGAGGGCACCCCGCACCCGGGCGCCACGATGACGGAACCAGCCGTTCTCAAGCGCCCGTTGGGCGAACTGCCGGCGACGTACATCAAGTGCGTCCGCGACGGGCGCGCCCCGCTGCCCGCGGTGGCCGCGCTGCTCAAGAGCGAGCGCTGGGACCTGGTCGAGCTGGACACCGGCCACTGGCCGATGTTCTCCCGGCCGCGCGAACTGGCCAGGATCCTCCAGGAGTCGGCCCGAGGCGCCTGACACCCGCTCCCTTGCCTACCCGCCGGTATGGTCGGCTCGGCGCACGACCGGCGACGAGAGGCGGGACGCAGGGATGGCGAAGCACTGGGCGGATTTCCAGTACGAGATCTACCTGAACGGGATGACGGGTGCCGTGCCGCGCCTGCCCACCGATCTGACCCGGCTGGAGGAGCTCGCGGAGCACCGGCTGGGCCCCGGTCCGGTCGGCTATGTGGCGGGCAGCGCGGGCGACGGCAGTACGGCTCGGGCGAACCGGGCCGCCCTGGAGCGGCGGCGGATCGTCCCGCGTGTCCTGCGGGACGTGCGGGAGCGGGACCTGTCGGTGGAGGTGTTCGGCCGCGCGCTGCCCGCCCCGCTGGCGCTGGCGCCGGTCGGCGTGCTGTCGATCATGCATCCTGAGGCGGAGACGGCCGCCGCGCGGGCCGCCGCCGCGCAGGGCGTGCCGTACATCCTGTCCTCGGCCTCCAGCACGCCCATGGAGCAGGTGGCCGAGGCGATGGGGGACGGCGAGCGCTGGTTCCAGCTGTACTGGGGCAAGGACCGGGAGGTGACGCGGAGTTTCCTCGGCCGGGCGCGGGCCGCGGGGTTCACGGTGCTCGTCGTCACCCTGGACACACCGCTGCTGGCCTGGCGGCCACGCGACCTCGACCAGGCGTACCTGCCGTTCGTGCACGGGGTGGGCACCGCCAACTACTTCTCCGACCCGGCCTTCCGGGCGGGGCTCGCCAAGCCGGTGCACGAGGACCCCGACGCGGCGGTGCTGCACTTCCTCGGCCTGTTCGGGGACGCCGGCCACACCTGGCCGGACCTGGCGTTCCTGCGGGAGCACTGGGACGGGCCGATCGTCCTCAAGGGCATCCTGCATCCGGACGACGCCCGGCTGGCCGCCGACGCCGGGATGGACGGGGTCGTGGTGTCCAACCACGGCGGGCGGCAGGTGGCCGGTGCCGTCGCGGCGGCCGACGCGCTGCCCCGGATCGCGGCGGCGGTCGGCGACCGGCTGACGGTGCTGTTCGACAGCGGCGTGCGCACCGGCGACGACGTCTTCAAGGCCCTCGCCCTCGGCGCGCGGGCGGTCCTGCTGGGGCGGCCGTACGTGTACGGGCTCGGCCTCGACGGACAGGCGGGCGTGGAGCACGTGATCCGCTGCCTGCTCGCGGAGTTCGACCTCACCCTCGCCCTGTCCGGACACGCCGGCCCGGCAGGCGTCGGGGCCGGCGATCTGGAGGAGCCCGTGTGAACCCCGCCGTCAGTCCCGTGTGCCGTCGTCCGCCAGGTCCGCCGGCTCGGCGGAGGATCCCTGGGTCCCGGTGACCGACAGGGAGCCGGGGCTCGCCGACGGCGGATCGGTCAGCCAGCGCTGCGCGGTGGAGTGGTCGCGGACCTTGACGACGATGTCGGCGCCGGCGTCCCCGCCCGCGGTGGTGAGGGCGAGGGTCTCGTCCCAGCGGGGCAGCAACTCGCCCTGCACGGTGAGGTCGTAGCGCACGTCCTCGGCCCGCCCGGCCCTCTCGTCCGCGCAGGTGCCGAGGACGACCACACCGGCGTCCGCGCGCGAGTCGAGGCACAGGTCGGGGTCGGCGGCGCTGCGCAGCCGGCCGTCGGTCTCGTACGTCCACAGCTGGGTGGCCGCCGACGAACACACCGCCAGCAGCACGCTCCCGCCGGCCCGGGGCCTGCCGTCGGTGTCCAGGCAGAGCCCGGCGGCGGCGTTGCGCAGCTGTGTCCGCCGGGTCGCGTTGGGCAGCTCCGCCGTACCGGGCGGGGAGGCGGAGGTGCCGGGCGTGGCCCGGGAGCCGGTGCCGGGCGCGGCGTCCCGGGCACCGGAGGCGCCGGTCGAGGCGACCGGGTCGGTGCCGCCCCCGCCGTCCGGCAGCAGGCTGATCGCGAGGACCGTCGCGAGCAGCCCGGCCGAGGCCAGGCCGACGCCGGTGAGCAGTGTCTTCGGTGAGCGGGCGGCCGAGGAGGCGCGGCGCGCCGGGAGGGTTATCCGCCCCAGCATCCGGTGCCGTCCTCCCCCGCCGGGCCGTCCGCCGGTGCGCCGGGAGGTGTCCCGGCCGCGCGGTGCGGCCGAACCGGCCCGGCCCGGCCGGGAGTCGAGGTATCCGCGTGCGCCCCAGCCGAGCACCGCTTCGGCGAGCAGGAGGCCGGTACCGGCCTCGATGTGGCTGAGTTGCTCGGCGGCGTGCCGGCAGTAGCGGCATTCGGCCAAGTGCTGCTGCACATCGGGCAGCAGGGCGCCGCCGCGCCGGATCGGCACGTCGAGGAGACGGTTGTAGAAACGGCAGTCCTTGGTCGGTGCCAGTTCCCGGTGGGCGCGGACGCAGCCCTGCCGGAAGGCTTCGCGGGCCTGTTCGAGGGCGGCCGCCACGGTGTCGGCGTCCATGCCGAGCAGGCCGGCCGGGACGGTGAGCGGTTCCGCCTCGACCTCGGTGTGCCACAGCACGCACTGCGCGAGCGGCACGAGGCCCTGGAAGGACCGCTCGGCGAGGACGCGGTTGTCGGGGATCATGGACGTTGCCGCGCGCATGCCGCGGCCCCCGGCCGGGCTCGCCAGGTCGGGCAGCACCTCGGGCAGGCGGTCGTCGGCCGCCCAGTGTGCGACCGTGTCGCGCACGGCCACCAGCAGCCGGGGCCGCAGGGCGGCGGCCGGCTCACCCGCCGCCAGCCGGTCCAGGACCCGGTGGAAGGCGGTGGCGGTGACCATGTGGGCGACGGTGTCCTCGGCGGCGAGGCAGACGGCCGCGTACTCGTGGGCCGGTTGCCAGTGCCGCGCCATCAGCAGGGCGACGGACGAGGCGGCCTCTCCCTCCGACCTCCCGCGCAGCCGTTCCGCGAGTGACTCGTCGGACTCTCCGGAGACCCCTCCGGACGGTGGATAGGGAGGACGTGGGGGGTGGGGGGTGGGCACGGAGTGATTCCTTTGATACGTGTGCGCTCGAGTGGTTCACCCTTGCACAACTCGCCAAAGGCCAACAAGGAGTTCGGCACCATCGACAGTTTTGACGGAAAGTCAGGCTATAGGCCTGCTTTTGCTCTTCCGTGCGCCCCGTGTGAAGGACGCGCACACGTCGGCCCGCCGCGCACGCTCCCACTGCCCGCCGACGGGTAGTGCACTGGGCATCGGCCTTTCTCACAAGGCCCCGCGCGGCACGGCGGCTCTGCTGCGCGACACCGGCCGCCGGCCCTGCTCCTCCCGCCCTCGGCCGGCGGCCCCGGGCCGGCCCGCACCGGCCCGGGGCGACTTCCCCTGCCGACGGGGGCGGGTGCCGCGGCCGGGTGCCGCGGTCAGATCTGCCAGGAACGGAGCCGGTCGGCCGCGCCGTAGACATCGGTCTTGCCGGTCATCAGGTCCCGGGCGAGATCGACGAGCGCGCCGTAGGGCGGGTCGATGCCGGCCCCGCTGACGAACATGTACGCCACCGCCGTCGCACAGGCGAACCGCGCGTTCGCCGACGGCAGCGGCTTCAGCAGGGCGAGGGTGTGCAGCAGGGCGGCGGCCCGCCAGGCCGGGTCGGAGTTCACGCCGAGGCGCGGCGGGTCGACCCGGTGCCGGGCGACGGCGGCGACCAGGGCCGAGAAGTCGTCGATCGTCGGCTGTTCCGGCAGCACTTCCTCATGTCGCTGGAGCAGCCATGGGACGTCGATATGGAGGACTGGTGACATGGGTCAGGCGGCCTCGCCCCTGCCGGGGGGCTCGTCGTCGGGGAACGCGGCCGCGAACTCGTCGGCGTGCGTGGCGAAGAAGCGGCGGAAAGTCTCCGCACCCTCCTGAAGCGCGCGGTGCCGGGCGATGTCGGCCGCGGCCGCCTCGCGCACCAGGGCCTTCATCGACGTCCCCCGCTCCTTGGCGATCCGCCGCAGGTCCTCTAGCTCGCGCTCGCTGAACTCCACGTTGAGAGCTGGCATGCCCCAACGGTAGCGCGAGGGTACTTGCGCGTAAATAGACGCAGGTCACATGGCATATCCCACGGTACCTACGGGAGCGGAACGCCAGGACACCAGGTCTGAATCCCGCCGGTCCGGCGTCGGCCGCGGCGGCAGACTGGGACTCCGGGCTCATACGAAGGGAACCGCCATGACTCTCACCCCCGACGGGGCCCGCCGTCGCGCGGCCGAAACGGACTGGGACGTGCTCGCCGAGGAACTCGACGAGCTCGGCAGCGCGCCCACGGCCCGACTGCTGACGCCCGCCGAGTGCCGCGACCTGGCCGCCCTGTACGAGAAGCCGGAGCTGTTCCGGACCACCGTCGACCTCGCCCGGCACCGGTTCGGCTCCGGCGAGTACCGCTACTTCACGCACGACCTGCCCGCCCCGGTGGCCGCTCTGCGCGCGGCCCTCTACCCGCGGCTGCTGCCGGTCGCCCGCGACTGGGCGGCCCGGCTGGACCGGCCCGCACCCTGGCCCGACGAGCTGGACGAATGGCTGGCCCGCTGCCACGCCGCCGGGCAGGACCGCTCGGCGCAGATCCTGCTGAGCTACGGCCCCGGCGACTGGAACGCCCTGCACCGCGACGTCTTCGGCGAGCTGGTCTTCCCGCTCCAGGTCGTCGTCGCCCTCGACGAGTACGGCAGCGACTACACAGGCGGCGAGTTCCTGATGGTCGAGCAGCGTCCCCGCGCCCAGTCCCGGGGCTCCGCGACCGTTCTGCGCCAGGGCCACGGCCTGGTGTTCACCACCCGGGACCACCCGGTCCGCACCAGGCGCGGCTGGTCGGCCGGAGCGATGCGGCACGGCGTGAGCACCGTCCGCTCCGGCCGCCGCCGCACGCTGGGGCTGGTCTTCCACGACGCCTCTTAGGCCGGCTAGACCTCCAGACGGCTGATCCGAACCGCTCCCCGGGCCTCACCCGGGTGTGCGCTCGTCAGTGTCAGTCTGACGCGGGAGCCGCTCACCGGGCCGAAGGTGATCGCCGTCGGGGCGTCCGAGGCGGTCGCCCACTGCACCGCTGCGTCCTTCACCGGGACGTAGGCCCGTCCGTTCCACACCGCCACCTCCGCCGCGGCCGGCAGCGAGTGCGTCGAGTCCACCGTGAAGGAGGCCTCCACGCGGTCGAAGGTGCGGTTCCGCCCGAAGTCCACCGACACCCAGTCCTTCGCACGGGCCCCGTTGAAGGCGGGCAGCAGGGCGGTCGCCGACTTGGCGAAGGCGTTGGACCAGCCGGTGGCCGGGTCGCCGTCGAGCATCGCGGCGGGGAGGGTGTCGGAGCGGCCGGAGTAACTGGCGTCCGCGAGCGGGTGGTCCGAGGGCGCCGGGTGGTCGGGCCGGAAGCCGGGGGCGGGCGTACGGACCACCGGGCGGGCGGGTGCGGTACGCACGCTCACCCTGCCCTTGCGCAGGCCGTCCGCCCGTGCCGTGACCTCGAGGGTGCCCGCCTCGGTGCCGGACCGCACGATGGCCAGGGCCTTGCCGTGGAACGCGGTGCGGGTGCTCGACTGATAGCGCTCGGCGCTCTCCTCGCGGCCGTTGTCGAGCCCGGCGAGGGAGCCGCCGGTCACGTCGAAGGCGATGAGGTGCTCGGCATCGGGCACGACCACCCCGTGCGCGTCGACGATGTCGGCGGTCACGAAGACCAGCGAACGCCCGTCGGCTGCGAGGGACTTGCGGTCGGCGGTCAGCCGGACCGCGCGCGGCGCGCCGGCCGTGCGCAGCACATCGGTGGCGACCGCCTTGCCGTCCCGCCGGGCCACCGCCTTCAGCTCGCCGGGTGCGTAGGGCACCTTCCAGGTCAGGTGCAGCTTGCCCGCGCTGTCATTGGGGCTGGTGTAACTGCCGGGGTAGGGGCCGCCGGTGAAGGTCTTGTCGTCGCCGGTGGCCTCGGTGGTCTCCAGGTAGGTGCGGCCGTCGGTGGTCTTCTTGGTGTCGAACTCCCGTACGCCCAGGGACTTTCCGTTGAGGAACAGCTCGACGGAGGGCACGTTGGCGTACGCCCAGACCTCCACCGTGTCCCCCGGCTCGTGGTTCCAGGTCATCGGCAGCAGGTGCACCATCGGTTCGCTCACCCACTGGCTGCGGAACAGGTGGTACATGTCCTTGGGGAAGCCCGCGGTGTCGACCGCGCCGAAGAAGGACGCCTTGACCGGGAAGACGTCGTACGGTGTCGGCTCGCCGATGTAGTCGATGCCCGACCACAGGAACTGCCCGGCGAACCACTTGCGGTCCCGGTCCTTCTTGTGGCCGTACTCGCCGCTCATCGTCCAGGAGGCGAGGTTGTTGTCGTAGGAGGAGACCTCCCGCCTGCCCGGCGTGTGGTTCTCGCCGGTGTTGAGGTGCTCGGGCTCCTGGTAGCTGCCGCGCGTCGAGGTCTCGGACGAGGACTCCGACTCGAACAGGAACAGCTTGGGGTACCTGGCGTGCAGGGCGTCCACCGACTTGGCGGTGTTGTAGTTGAGGCCGAGGCCGTCCAGCTTGGCGAGCATGAGGTCGGCCGCGGAGCCGGTGGCGGGCACACCGTGGTACTTGTTCGAGCCGATGACGACCGGCCGGGTGTCGTCCGCCGCCTTGATCGCGCCGATGATCCGGTCCGCCATGGCGAGACCCGCGGTGGAGGTGGAGTCCGGGATCTCGTTGCCGATCGACCACAGCACCACGGCGGGCGAGTTCCGGGCCGCGAGGACCATCTCGGTGGCGTCCTTCTCGCACCACTCGTCGAAGAACCGGCCGTAGTCGTACTTGGTCTTGCCGGTCCGCCAGCAGTCGAAGGCCTCCACCATCATCACGATGCCCAGTTCCTCGCAGACCTCGATCATCTGCGGCGAGGGCGGGTTGTGCGAGGTGCGGAAGGCGTTGACGCCCATCGACTTCATGATGGTCATCTGCCGGCGCACCGCGTCGACGCTGATCGCCGCGCCGAGGGCACCCTGGTCGTGGTGGAGGTCGACGCCCTTGATCTTGGCGTGGGCGCCGTTGAGGGAGAAGCCCTCGTCCGGGTCGAAGCGGTAGCTGCGGATGCCGAATGCGGTGCGGTAGGTGTCGGTGGTGCGGCCGTCGACGCGGAGTTCGGTCACCAGGGTGTAGCGGTGCGGGGTGTCGAAGTCCCACAGGCGGGGCCGGGCCACGGTGAGCTCGTGGGTCTCGCTCGCCGTGCCGGAGACGGCCGCCGTGGAGGACGTACGGGCGACCTGGTGTCCGCCGGGGTCGAGGACCCGGGAGACGATCTGGACGTCCGTGCCGTCGCCGGTCTCGTTCACGACATCGGTCCGCACCCGCACGACGGCCCGCTCGGCGGTGATGTCCGGCGTGGTGACGTACGTGCCCCAGCGGGCCACATGGACGGGGTCGGTCACCACCAGACGGGCCTCGCGGTAGATGCCGCTGCCCGAGTACCAGCGGCTGCTGGGCAGTTGGTTCTGGACCTTGACCGCGATGACGTTCTCGGTGGTGCCGTCGGTGTGCACCAGGTCGGTCAGATCAAGGGCGAAGCCGGTGTAGCCGTAGGGGTGGCGGCCGGCCTGGGTGCCGTTGCAGTACACGTACGAGTCCATGTACACGCCGTCGAACTCCACCGAGATGCGCTTGCCCGCACAGGCCGGCGGCAGGGTGAAGGCGAGGCGGTACCAGCCGAGGCCGCCGGGGAAGAAGCCGGTGCCGCTGGTCGTGCCGTGCTCGGTGGTCGGGGTCTGCTCGATGCTCCAGTCGTGGGGCACCGCGACCTCACGCCAGGCCGAGTCGTCGTACCCGGGGTCGGCGGCGTTCGCGTACGCGCCGGTCGGGTCGGTGATCCCGCCCGGGTCGACCAGCGCGAAGCGCCAGCCGTCCCGCAAGGGGACGGTGCGGCGTCCTCCGGCACCACCGGACGCCTCGGCGGCGCCGGAGGCCTCGGCGGCGCGGGCGTCCGGCGCACCGAGGAGCGCTCCGGCCGCCGGGGTCGCCGTGGCGGCGACCAAAACCGATCTGCGAGTGACCGTCATTGCGGTTCTCCCTCATCAGGGGCCCAGAAGTACTCACAACTGATCGTGAACGCACAGATTCTGACGTGATGGCACACCTGTCAGTCAAGAGTGCGGGACCGTACTCCTGCCCCTGGTGCCACATCGGCCGGATCCGCCCCTTGACGGCGGTGCCGCTCCGGTCGGGTCCCCCGCGGCGGAACGCACTAGGCTGGACCACGAGTAACGCACGTGTTCACGGTGAGTGTGCGTGATGGAGTCCGACGATGAGCCCGGTGTACCCGTTCGACGATGCCGCGACGGCACGGGCTGTCATCGACGACCGGGGCACGCTGGTCGAGTGGAACGCCGGCGCCCGGCGGCTGCTGGGCTGGAGCGCCGCCGACGTCCTGGGCCGCCCGGCCGTGAACATACTGGCCGGCGGGGAGCAGCCCCTGCCCTTCGCCCCCGGGGCGGACCGCTGGTACGGCATCGTCACGCTGTGCCACCGTGACGGCTCGGCGGTGTCCGTGTGGGTGCTGGCGCACCACACCCCGCCCGACGGCGACCGCCCCGGACGCTGGCTCGTGGTCACCCCGCTGGAGACGAACGGGCCGCCCTCGCGCGAAGACCCCCTGGAGCAGATCGGGCTCCTCCAGTCCCCCTGCGCGGTCGCCATCTACGACGAGCGGCTCAGACTGCGCCGGATGAACGACGCCATGGCCGAGGAGTTCGGCCTGCCGGAGGAGCACCTGCGCGGGCTGCGCATGCCCGAGATCAGCGGCAGACCGCAGAGCGTGGTCATCGAGCAGCACCTCTACCGCGTGCTGACCACCGGTCGCGGGCACGACGTGCGCAGTTACGTGCCGATCGGCGGTGACGGCCGCGGGTACGCCTGGCTGGCCCGCATGGCCCCGATCACCGACGACTCCGGCCGGGTGCGGGGGGTGTGCCTCGCCGCGCACGACTTCACCGAGCACGATCTGGCCCGCGAGCGGCTCCAGATCGTCAACGAGGCGAGCGTGCGCATCGGCACCACCCTCGACGTCGTCACCACCGCCCAGGAGCTGGCCGACGTGTGTGTCCCGGCCCTCGCCGACTTCGTGAGCGTCGACCTGCTGGATCCCCAGGAACACGGCGGCGAGCCCCCGTCCCGGGTCACCGCGCCGGTCCGGCTGCGCCGGGTCGCGCACCAGTCCGTGCAGCGGGGCATCCCGGAGGCGGTGGTCCAGCTCGGCCGGTTCGACGTCTATCCCCTCCCTTCACCACAGGCCGACTCACTCACGGCGGGCCGCACGATCGTCGCCGACGCGGCCTCCGGCGACCTGGAAGCCTGGCTCACCTGGAGCCCGGCGCGCACCGAGCGGGTGCGGACGCTCGGCATCCACTCCACGATGTCCGTGCCGATCCGGGCCCGCGGCCTGACCCTGGGGGTCGCGGTGCTCACCCGGTACCGGCGGCCCGGCCCGTTCACCGCGGACGACGTGCTGCTCGCCGAGGAGGTCACCGCCCGCGCCGCCGTCTGCATCGACAACGCCCGCCGCTACTCCCGCGAGCGCGAGACCGCCCTCGCCCTCCAGCGCAGCCTGCTGCCGCGCTCGCTGCCGCGCACGGCCGCCCTGCGGGCCGCGTACCGCTATCTGCCCGCGGCGCGCGCCGGGGTGGGCGGCGACTGGTTCGACGTGATCCCGCTGTCCGGGATGCGGGTCGCCATGGTCGTCGGGGACGTCGTCGGCCACGGCATCCAGGCCTCGGCCACCATGGGCCGGCTGCGCACCGCGGTGCGCACCCTGGCCGACATCGACCTCGCCCCGGACGAACTGCTCACCCACCTCGACGACCTGGTGCTCCGGCTGGCGGAGGAGTCGGGCGGCGACGGCGGCGCCACCGGCGAGGTCGGCGCGACCTGCCTGTACGCCGTGTACGACCCGGTCTCCCGCCGCTGCACACTGGCCCGCGCCGGGCATCCCGCCCCCGTGCTGCTGCCGCCCGGCGGGGCGCCCCGGCAGATCGACCTGCCCGCCGGGCCGCCGCTCGGTCTCGGCGGGCTGCCCTTCGAGTCCGCCGAGCTGGAACTGCCCGAGGGCAGCGTGCTCTCCCTCTACACCAACGGCCTGGTCGAGTCCCGCGACCGGGACGGCGAGAGGGGCCACCGGCTGCTGACCGAGACCCTGGCGGGCTTCGCGGACTCGCTGGAGGAGACCTGCGACCGGATCCTGAGCGCCCTGCTCCCGGAAGGCGGCTCGGCCGACGACGTGGCACTGCTGCTCGCCCGCACCCAGGGGCTGCCCGCCTCCCAGGTCGCGACCTGGGACATCCCCGCCGACCCGGCCCTGGTCGCCCCGATCCGCAAGCAGGTCGTCCAGCAGCTGGACCACTGGTCGCTGAGCGAGATCACCTTCACCGCGGAACTGGTGGTCAGCGAACTGGTCACCAACGCCATCCGGTACGGCGCCCGTCCCATCCGGCTGCGGCTGATCCACGACGCGGCCACGCTGATCTGCGAGGTGTCCGACACCAACCACACCGCCCCGCACCTGCGCCGCGCCAAGACCTTCGACGAGGGCGGCCGCGGACTGCTGCTGGTCGCCCAGCTCACCCAGCGCTGGGGCAGCCGGCACACGGCGGAGGGCAAGACGATCTGGGCGGAGCTGCCGCTGTACGAGGCCGACCTGTAGTACCAGGGGTACCGGTGGCTCAGGACGCGGTCAGCCAGGGCCGTACCTGCTTGCGGGCCTCGTGCAGCCGGGACTTCAGGGTGCCCAGCGGGATGCCGATGCGCTCGGCGACCTCGGCGTACTCCAGCTGGCAGATGTCACGGTAGACCAGCGGCGCGACCAGGTGCGGATGCTCCCGCTCCAGCCGGTCCAGCGCCTCCAGCAGGTCCACGCGGGAGCCCGCGATGACACTCGTGGTGCGCGGGTCGACGTACTCGGCGGGCTCGATGACGACGGGCTGCTCGGCCGCGCGCCGCTTCAGCTCGCGGTACTTCTGCCGGGCACAGTTGGCGACGACGGTGTACAGCCACGTACTGAAGCGGCTGCGGCCCTCGAAGCCGGAGATCCGCCGGGCGATCTGGAGCAGCACGTCCTGCGCGGCCTCCTCCGCGTCCTCCCGGCAGGGCAGGAAGCGTCCGCAGCGCCGGACGACCTCCGGCCGGACCTCGGCCAGCAGCCGCTCCAGGGCCGCCCGGTCCCCCGCGGCGGCGCGCCGGGCGAGGTCTTCGGTCAGCGCCGCGTCGTACACCGCGGGTCCCCCTTCGAGTCGATCTCCGAGCAGGCATGATAGTCCTATGCACTCCCTCGAGCGGATCGGCCGCTATCGCCTGCAACGATGCCTGGGCTCCGGCGCGTTCGGCACGGTGTGGCTCGCCCACGACGACCAGCTCGAGGCCCCGGTGGCGGTCAAGGTCCTCGCCGAGAACTGGTCCCACCGCCTCGACGTGCGCGACCGGTTCCTGTCCGAGGCACGACTGCTGCGCAAGGCCGACTCCGGCCGGGTGGTGCAGGTCTACGACATCGGTGAACTGCCCGACGGCAGGCCGTACTTCGTCATGGAGTACGCCGACGCGGGCACCCTCGCCGACCGGCTGGCGGGCGGTCCGCTGCCGGTGCCCGAGGCACTGCGGCTGACGGCGCTGGCCGCCCGGAGCGCGGCGGCCCTGCACGAGGCGGGGATCGTGCACCGGGACGTCAAGCCGAGCAATGTGCTGCTGCGCACCGCGCCGGACGGCAGCCGCCGGGTGCTGCTGGCCGATCTGGGGCTGGCCAAGAGCCTGGCGCAGGCCTCCGGGCTGACCCTGGCCGCCGGCTCGGCCGGGTACCAGCCACCGGAGCAGGCCGAGCCCGGCATGGGCATCGACGCCCGGGCCGACGTGTACGGCCTGGGCGCGGTCGGCTACGAGCTGGTCACCGGCACGGTGCCGGGCCCGCCGGGCAGGGTCGTACCCCCGCAGCGGCTGCGTCCGGACCTCGCCGACGACGTGCAGCGCGCCCTGATGCGGGCGCTGGAGCCGGACCGGGAGCGGCGCTGGCCCGGCGCGGCGGCGTTCGCCGACGAGCTGGACCGGCTGGCCGAACGGGTGCCCGTGCCCTCGCGCCGGCGCCGGCTCGACGGCGTGCGCGGGCGGATCGGCGTCCTGACGCTCTCGGTCGCCGCGGTGCTCGCCGCCGTGGCCGCCGCCGGCACGGTGATGCTGCTGCACCAACGCTCCTCTTCGGATGCCCCGGCCGACGAGCTGCGGGTGAAGGACTCCACCGGCCGGATCGTGGCCGAGGTGCCCTCCGGCTGGGGCCGCCAACTGCGCGACGCCGGCTGGGATCCCAAGGACCTCGGTCTGCCCTCCGGGCACGAACCGGGCCTCGCGGTCGCCGACGACCTCGCGAAGTGGCCGGATCTGGGCGCGGACGTGGACGGCCTCTTCGTCGGCCTGAGCGAGCACGGCGACGTCACGGCGAAGGTGAACGCCCTCGCCCACAGCGGCTGCCACTACGACGGTGACCGCGCCTACACCGGCACGGCCTGGCAGGGCCGGGTCCGCAGCTGGAGCGACTGCCCGGGCGGCGGCTCGATCAGTGAGAGCGCGCTGCGCCCGGCGAGCGGCAAGACGGATCCTCAGCTATATGTACAGATACGCCAAACCGGTGCCACCGACGCCACGGACCACATAATCCGGTCCCTCCGGGTCACCTGACGGGTAGAGAACAGGGGGAAGAACGGGCGAAAGAACCGCGCGGGCCGCGAACTTTTCCGGCGGAGCGCGCATCGGACTCTCATGACGGCGCACGCGGCGCCGAGGGCACGCGGCCCCACGGCGCGTGCCACGACCAGCAGGAGTGTTGAGAGACATGGCGTATACGTCCCAGTCCTTGCGTCGAGCGGCCGTGCTCGGGAGCGCGGTCGCCGTGCTGGGTCTTCTGAGCGCCTGCGGCAACGACACCGGGAACGGTGCTCCGCAGAAGGTTTCGGGCAACGCCTCGCCCGCGTCGGACGGGGCGACTACGGGAGCGACGGAAACGGCGGGCGGCAGCGCCCCGGCATCGCCGAGCGCCGCCCCGGCCGGTACGTCGTCCTCGCCGAAACCGACCGGCAAGACGGCTACGGGCGGCGACGGCACGGTGGAGACCGCCGCGAGCACCCGCTGCCACACCTCCGAACTGAGCGCCGCGGTGGGCCGCAACAACCCGGGCGCGGGCCAGGAGAACTTCCCCATCGTGCTCACCAACAAGTCCGCCCGGACCTGCACGCTGCGCGGCTATCCGGGCTCCGCCTTCGTGAACGCCGCCGGCACCCAGCTCGGCCCGGACCCCAAGCGTTCCTCCGGCAAGGCCACCACGGTCACGCTGAGGCCCGGCGCGAGCGCCTGGGCAGGACTGACCTTCTCCAATCCGGAGATCAGCGGCGCGAAGACGGCGTCGCCCGCCGCGCTCCTGGTCACCCCGCCGGACGAGCGGGACCAGCTGAAGGTGAAGTGGACGGCCGGCCCGGTGCCGGTGTCCGGCAACTCCTCGTCCGTCTTCCTGACCGTCTTCAGCCCCGGTACCGGCGCCTGATCCCCCTTCTCCCCCCGCCCGCCGCACTCTCCCCCCACCCGCCGCACCGGCGTATCCCCTGATCAGGACCCCGCTGCAGCCACTCCCCCAGCAGCGGGGTTCTTCATGGCCTCGTCCCGACTGTCACAGGACGGAAACAGGCGCCGTCCGCCCCGATCTTTCCGCCGCGAGCGCCCATCGAACTCGTCGACCGCACAGCGAGAAGGCCCCGACGGGGCCGCGACGAGGAAATCGGGGACGAGACATGAGCGGCATCTCACGCAGGCGTCTCATGACCGCGGGAGCGACGGCGGGCGCGCTGGGCGCCCTGTCCGCCTGCTCGGCCGGAGGGCTGTCCGTGGGCGGCGGCTCCGGGAGCGGCGGGAGCACGGCGCAGGCCCGGCCGGTGAAGAAGATCGGCGACGGTTCCACCGCGGACACCGGGGCGCAGCCGCACCAGCCGAAGGCGACGCGGATGAAGGCGGGGACCAAGCCGCCGCAGTTCGTGGTGTTCTCCTGGGACGGCGCGGGCGAGCTGAGCAACGGCCTGTTCTCCCGGTTCCGCAAGGTGGCCGCCGGCCACGGCGCCAAGATGACCTTCTTCCTCAGCGGCATCTACGCGCTGCCCGAGTCCAAGAAGAACCTCTACCACCCCCCGCAGCACCCGGTCGGCGCTTCCGCGATCGGCTACCTCGCCGACCGGCACATCCACGCCACGCTCCAGCAGGTGCGCTCCGCGTGGCTGGAGGGCCACGAGATCGGCACGCACTTCAACGGGCACTTCTGCGGCTCGGACGGGGTGCGCAACTGGTCGAGCGCCGAGTGGCGCAGCGAGATCGACCAGGCCGTCCGTTTCGTCACCGAGTGGAAGACCAACACCGGCTTCACCGACCTCGACCCGCTGCCCTTCGACTACCGCAAGGAGCTGATCGGCGGCCGCACCCCGTGTCTGGAGGGCCAGACCGCGCTGCTGCCCACGGCGGCGGCGCTGGGCTGGAAGTACGACGCCAGTTCCCCCGGCGGGCTCCAGATCTGGCCGGGCAAGGTGCAGGGCGGCCGGATCTGGGACTTCCCGCTCCAGTCCATACCGTTCTCCGGCCACTCCTTCCAGGTCCTCTCGATGGACTACAACATGATGTTCAACCAGTCCGCCGGAAACCCCCTGGGTGACCGCTCCCAGTACGACGCCTGGCGCACCCAGGCCCGTGACACCTATGTGGCGGGCTTCCACCGCGCCTACACCACCAACCGCGCTCCCATGTTCATCGGCAACCACTTCGAGCGCTGGAACGGCGGCATCTACATGGACGCCGTGGAGGAGGCCATCGGCCGGATGGCCGCGTACGACGATGTGCGCTTCGTCTCCTTCAAGCAGCTCGTGGCGTGGCTCGAGGCGCAGGACCCGGCCGTGCTGCGCAAGCTGCGTACGCTGAGCCCGGGGCAGTCCCCGGTCGGCGGCTGGGAGGAGTTCCTGGGCGGAGCGGGCAAGCAGTCGTCGTAGCCGTCTCACCTCCATCTGCTGTCGTGGGGTTTCATGGGGCGCGCACTTGTCGATCACTCGCGGAGGGCCGTCCCCTGAACACCCCGCTGGCCGAGGCCCTGTCCGTCGTTCTGCTCGTCGCCGTGCTCGCCTGGGCCGTGGTGCGACCCTTCGGGTGGCCGGAGGCGGTGATGGCCGTTCCCGCCGCCGGGATCGCCGTCGCCACGGGTGCGATCTCCCTGGACCACGCCCGGGCCGAGGCGGAGCGGCTGGGCCCGGTGGTCGGGTTCCTGGCGGCGGTGCTGGTGCTCGCCCACTTCTGCGATGTCGAGGGGCTGTTCGAGGCCTGCGGGGCGTGGATGGGCCGCCGGGCGGGCGGGCGGCCGGTGCGGCTGCTGACGGCGGTGTTCGCGCTGGCCTCGGTGATCACGGCCGTGCTCAGTCTGGACGCCACGGTGGTGCTGCTGACGCCGGTGGTGTTCGCCACGGCCGCCCGCACCGGGGTACGGCCCAAGCCGCACGTCTACGCCTGCACCCATCTGTCGAACACGGCGTCCGTGCTGCTGCCGGTGTCCAACCTGACCAACCTGCTGGCGTTCGCGGCGAGCGGGCTGAGCTTCACCCGGTTCGCCGCGCTGATGGCGCTGCCGTGGCTGGTGGCGGTCGGCGCCGAGTACGCGGTGTTCCGGCGGTTCTTCGCCCGCGACCTGTCGGCGGCGGCCCCGGGGCCGGAAGGGGCCGGCGAACCGGCCGGGCTGCCGCTGTTCGCGCTGGTGACCGTGGTCTGCACGCTGGCGGGGTTCGTGGTGGCGTCCGCGGCCGGCGTCGATCCGGCGTGGGCGGCGACGGCGGGGGCGCTGGTGCTCGCCGGGCGGGCCCTGCTGCGCCGTCGGGCGACGCCCATGACGGTGGTGCGGGCGGCGGCCCCGGGGTTTCTGGCCTTCGTGCTGGCGCTGGGCATCGTGGTGCGGGCGGTGGTGGACAACGGGCTCGCCGACGCCCTCGGTCACCTCCTGCCCGGCGGTACGGGGCTGCCGGCGCTGCTGGGCATCGCCGCGCTGGCCGCCGTCCTGGCCAATCTGATCAACAATCTGCCCGCCGTACTGGTCCTGCTGCCGCTGACCGCGCCCACCGGGCCGGGTGCCGTGCTGGCGGTGCTGCTCGGGGTGAACATCGGCCCGAACCTGACGTACGCGGGGTCGCTGGCGACGCTGCTGTGGCGGAGGATCGTGCACCAGCACGAACACGACGTGGACCTCGGGGAGTTCACCCGGCTGGGACTGCTCGCCGTGCCGTCGGCGCTCGGCCTGGCCGTGGTGGCACTGTGGGGTTCGCTTCAGGTGGTGTGAGACACGTGGTGTGAGACAGGTGCTGTGAGACAGGTCGTGCGCGACCGAGGGAGGCCGACCGAATGCGTGTGATCGTGTGGCTGGTGGAAGGCACCTGGCCCGCCTGTGTGGACGCCGTGCGCGCCCACGCCCCGACGGCGTCCGACGTGGTCCTGCTGCACGTCAGCGGGCCGGACGTGCCGGGCCTCGCGCACGGCGCCTTCGCCGGGCTGCTCGGCCGCGGACGCCCGGACCGGGATCCCGGCACGCGGCTGGAGGACCTCGGCGGCAGCTCGGCGGCCGAACTCCTCGCGGCGGCGGCCGAGCGGCTGGGGCGCCCCTGCGTCCGGCTGGAGCGGTCCGGTCGGGTCGAGCGGGAGGTGGTGGCCGCCTCGGAGGGCGCCGGTCTGCTGGTACTGGCCCGCGACGGCGACCGGGCCCGGCTGGGCCCGCACAGCCTCGGTCCCGCCGCCCGCTTCGTGGTCGACCACGCGCCCTGCCCGGTGCTGCTGGTCTGGCCGGAGACGGCCCCCGGCCTGACGACCATGCCGCCTCCGCCGCCACCGCACCACCGCTAGGGCCCGTTCGCCACGAGCCGCCACGAGCCGGTGCGGCCGCTCAGCGTCCGCCGTAACCGCCGCCGTAACCGCCGTAACCGCCGCCGTAACCGCCATGGCCCCATCCGCCGCCGTACTGGCCGTTGCCGTCCGAGTCGCAGTAGTACGGGTTGTACGCGCACATGTCGGTGGAGCCGGTGCTCGACGGCGTCGGCGAGGCGCTCGACGGGGTCGGCTCGGCGGTCGACGGGCTGGGGGCCGGCGACGGGGTCTTCGGCGCGGCCGGGGTCGGGGAGGTCGTCAACGGGGTGCTGTCGGCGTCCCAGTTGACGTTCTGCATCTGGAGGTCGGGCTTGGAGGTGTCCATGGCCCAGCGCTGCACGTCGGTGTCCGCGCGGGTCTTGACCACGAGGGCGCCGGCCCCGTCGGTGGCGGCGGGGGCGAGCGCCAGGTCCTGCTGCCCGCGCGGCACCAGGGCGCCCTGGAGGGTGAAGTCGTAGCGGAGGTTCGTGCCGCTCGCGGCCGTGCACGGGGCGAGCTGGACCGAGTAGCCGAGGTGGGAGTCGAGGCACAGGCCGGGGTCGGCGTCGTTGCGCAGCAGTCCGTCGGTGTCGTACGTCCACTGCTGGCTCGCCGCGGAGGAGCAGGTGGTGAGCTCGGTCTCGGCGCCCTTGACGGCCTTCTTGCCGACGATGCCGACGCACAGCCCGGAGGCGATGTTGTGCAGCCGGCCGCGCAGGGCGCCCTTGGCGGTCTGGCCGGACCCGACCCAGGACGGGTTGGTGGTCGCGGAGCCGGAATTGGGCTTGCCCGCGTCCTTGCCGCTCGCGACGGGAGCGGCACCGTCGCCGGAGCCGAGCACCGTCCACAGCACCAGCGGCAGCACGACCAGACCGCTCACCGTCGCCACGGCCACGGCGAGGTTGCGGCGCCGGACCCGGCGGGCCGCCCGCAGTGCGGAACGGCGGGAGGCGGAACGCGCGGTCGGGCCGGACGCGGAGGGGCCGGAGGTGCCCGCGGCAGCGGGTTCCGTCCCGGGCGCGGATGCGCGGGAGGCCGTACGGCGTCGGGAGCGGGACGCGGACCGGCCGGTGGCGGCGCCCTGGTGACGTGGTTCGGTGGTGGGCGCGGGCGGGGCGGGGGCGAACTCCTGGCCTGCCATGGGAGCGGCTTCCGGGGCCGCGAGGTGCTCGCCGCCCGCGGGACCCGGTGCCGGGGCGGGGAAGGGATCGCCGTCCAGGGGCCGGGGGGCGGGATCGGTGAAGGACTCACCGCCGGCGAACGCGGGGGCGGGGCCGCTGAAGGCCTCCCCGCCCGTGAGCCCGGCCGCGATGGCGGCCGCGTGCGCGCTCCCGGCCGGTCCGGCGCCGGGTCCCGGCTCAACGGCCTCCTCGGCGAGGGCCGCCCGTGCTTCCACATAGGCCGCGGCACCCCAGCCGAGCACCGCCTCGGCCAGCGCGAGGCCGAGCCCGGTGTTGAACCGGTCGAGCTGGTCCGCGGTGTCCCGGCAGTGCCGGCAGCCGTTCAGGTGCTGCTGGAGGTCGGGGTCGACGTCGACGCCGGCGCGCCGGTAGGTCACGTCGAGCATCCGGCTGTAGCGCAGGCAGTCGTCCTGGTCGGAGAGTTCGCGGTGGGCCTGGAGGCACTCGTCGCGCAGCCGCTCCTGGGCGCGCCGGAGTTCCACGCGGGCGCCCTCCTCGTCGAGGCCGAGCAGTCCGGCGGGTATCGCGAGGGGCTCGGACTCGACCTCGGCGTGCCACAGCACGGCGCGGGCGGACTGGGGCAGCCGCTGGAACGCGCGGGAGATGAGCCGCCGGTGCGCGGACGGCAGCAGCCGGGCCGCCGCGCGGTCGCCGTCACCGGGGCCGGGGCGCAGGCCGGGGTGCAGGAGTTCCTGCCGGCCGTCGTTGTCCCACTCCGCCGCGATGCGGCGCACGGTGACCAGGAGCTGGGGGCGCCAGGCCGAGGTCGGCCCCGCCTGTCTGAGGGAGGCGCCGAAGAGCCGGGTGAAGGCCGCCGTGGTGAGCATGCCGGCCGCGCGCGGCCCGTCGGTGCACAGCCGGGCGTAGGCGAAAGCCGCTTCCCAGTGCCGGTCGAGGAGTTCACCGACGGGATGCAGCGCGGGTGTCGCTCCTGTCCACTTCTTCAGCTCCGCACTCAGCTGCTCGTCCGGGATGTCGAACGGCCGGGCCGAGGTGGGGGAATTCGACAGGCCTGCGTCATTCACGGCTGCATTCCTCCAAGACGCAACATGGGATTCAGTCCATACCAAAGGGGTATGCTATCCGGCCCTACGACCCGCCCGGGACACCCCGTACGGCATCGGGCACCTCGAACGTCCGCCTTCAGCAGCTCTTTTGAAGCGTGGGGGGCGTACGGGGGCGGCCTCGCACCCGCGGAGTGCGACACGGAATTGTCTGCTCGCCGACAGGGCACACCTTTGCACAGGCCAGCGGGGTGGAACAAGGGACCCCCGAGTTTTGCGCATAGCACGTTCGTCCGGGGATTTTGACGAATTGTCAACAGGGCTCTTTTCCGGCTTGTCCCCCTCCCGGCACGGTAATTGCCCGGTACGTGCCCGGCGGGACCCCGTACCGCTCCCGGAACACCCGGTTGAAGTGGAAGGGACTGGGAAATCCGGACGCGGCGGCCACCCGCTCCACGGTCAGGTCGGTGCCCTCCAGCAGGCGGGCCGCCTGGCGCAGCCGCGCCTCGCGCAGCGCCCGCATCGGCGACCGGCCGGTCTGCCGGGTGAACAGGTGGGCGAATCGGGAGGGTGACAGCGCGACACTCGCGGCGAGCGAGCCCACGGTGTGCCCGGCGGCGGGGTCGGCGGCGATCAGCTCCTCGGCGCGCAGGATCCGGGCGTCGGTACCCGGCGGCGGCGCCGGCTCGCGCGCGCCGGCCGCCGCGAGCAGCACGACCTCCTCCAGCGCGCACAGCGCCAGTTCCCGCGCCGTGCTGTCGTGGGCGACGGCGACGAGGTCGTCGCCGGGCGGGGCGGCGGGCGCCGCCGCGCCACCGGGCCGGCGGGCGTCGTCGAGCATGCGGGCGAAGGCCCGGCCCGCCCGGTCGCGCAGGCGGGCGGGGACGGTGGCGACGTACATCCCGTCGGCGACCGCGTACGGCCCGAGCCAGGCCGCCCAGGACGGCCGGGCCCGGCAGTGCGCCCACCAGAACCGCCAGTGCCGGGCGCCGGGCGCGACGGCGTAGCGCTGCCGGACGCCGGGGCCGAGCACCACCAGCTCCCCCGCGCCGGGGCGTGCCTCGGCCGCCCCTTGCCGCACCATGCCCCGGCCATCCGTCGTCCAGGTGAACAGCCAGCTCGCCGCGCCCTCGGGCCGGTGGACGGCGTAGCCCGGCTCCCGGTCGAATCGGCCGGCCACCACCAGCCCCGGCGAGGGGTCGGCGGGCGCGGCAGTCACAGGCAATCTCTCAGTGGTCACGGGCATCCTCCGGGCGAGCGCACCGGCCTAGCGTGGCACGGGCGATGACCGGACAGAGGAGTGAGAGCTCATGACAGCCATGGACAACACCACGCCCATCACGGCCGAGGCCACACGGCAGTGGGTCGAGGAGTTCGAGGAGGCGGGCTACGCGGTCGTGCGCGGCCTGTTCGGGTACGACGAGATCGACAGGCTGTGCGCCGAGTTCGCGGCGCTGCACGCGGCCGGTCCGGTGCCCGGCCACTTCGAGCCCCGGACGCCGGTGCCGGCCGGCGGCCCGGCCGATCCGCTGCACGCGTACCCGAGGGTCATGCACCCGCACGAGATCAGCGGCCTCGCGCGGGACTTCCTGCTCGACGCCCGGCTGCGCACGGTCCTTCAAGTGCTGCTCGGGGAGGAGGTGCTGGCCGCGCAGAGCATGTTCTACTTCAAGCCGCCGGGCGCCCGGGGCCAGGCGCTGCACCAGGACAACTTCTACCTGCGGGTGGAGCCGGGGACGTGTGTGGCCGCGTGGGTCGCCTGCGACGTGATCGACCGGGACAACGGCGGGCTCGAAGTGGTTCCGGGCACGCACCGGATGAACGTGTTCTGCCCCGAGGAGGCGGACGCCGGGCTGTCCTTCGCGCGGGAGTACGTGCCGCCGCCGCCCGGTCTGAGCGCCGTGCCCGTGGACATGGCACCCGGCGACGTGCTGTTCTTCAACGGCAGCCTGGTCCACGGCTCGTCGCCCAACCGCAGCGCCGGCCGTTTCCGCCGCTCCTTCATCGGGCACTACGTGGGCCGCTCGGCCGAGCGGATCGGCGAGCACTACCGGACGCTGTCCATGTCCGGCGACCGGGTGCCGCTGTCGCTCAGCGAGGGAGCCGGTCCGTGCGGTACGGAGTTCCCGCCGCACGGACCGCACTGACCGTCAGTGCCCGCTGATGGCGTGCGGGGAGTAGGGCGCCTGGAGCTCTTCGATCTCCTTGTCGCTGAGTTCGAGTTCCACGGCGGCCACCGCGTCCTCGATGTGCTGCGGCTTGGCGGCGCCGACGATCGGCGCGGTCACCGTGTCCTGGTGCAGCAGCCAGGCGAGGGCGACCTGGGCGCGCGGGACGCCCCGGTCGCCCGCGATACGGGTGACGGCCTCGACGATCGACCGGTCGCTCTCCAGGTACAGCTTGCCGCCGAAGTTGTCGCCGGCGCTGCGCTCGGTGGTGGTGCCCCAGTCGCGGGTGAGGCGGCCGCGGGCGAGCGGGCTCCAGGGCAGTACGCCCACGCCCTGGTCGGCGCAGAGCGGCAGCATCTCCCGCTCCTCCTCGCGGTAGAGGAGGTTGTAGTGGTTCTGCATGGACACGAACCTGGTCCAGCCGTGCCGCTCGGCCGTGTACTGCGCCTTGGAGAACTCCCAGGCGTACATCGAACTGGCGCCGATGTAGCGGACCTTGCCCGCCTTGACCAGGTCGTGCAGCGCCTCCATCGTCTCCTCGACCGGCGTGTGGTGGTCGTAGCGGTGGATCTGGTAGAGGTCGACGTAGTCGGTGCCGAGGCGGCGCAGGCTGTGGTCGATCTCCGTCATGATCGCCTTGCGGGACAGCCCGGCCCCGTTGGGCCCGGGCCGCATCCGGCCGTTCACCTTGGTGGCCAGGACGATCTCGTCGCGTCGGGCGAAGTCCCGCAGCGCCCGTCCCACGATCTCCTCGCTGGTGCCGTCGGAGTAGACGTTGGCCGTGTCGAAGAAGTTGATGCCCGCGTCCAGCGCCTGCCGGATCAGGGGCCGCGACGCCTCCTCGTCGAGGGTCCACTCGTGGGCGCCGCGGTCGGGCAGACCGTAGGTCATGCAGCCCAGACAGATCCGCGAGACGTCCAGGCCCGTCGAACCGAGTTTCCCGTACTGCATCGTTGCTGCTCCTGCCTTCGGGTCGGTTACCACAGGCGAGCGTACGGCGTCGCGGGTCACCCGCCGGGGCCGACTTGACGGCCGCCGTACCCGGGCGATTTGATCACACGAGGGCCGTCACTCCCTGTGCCGGCACACAACAGTGCGCGAGGCGGGGTCGTACCCGCGATTGATGGAGCGGTCATGTCCGCCAGGGGTGGTTCCCGCGCCGGAGGTCTCGGGAGGGCCACCGGCGTTGTCGTCTTTGCCGCCGTCGCGGCCCTGGGGCTCGCCGGGTGCGGTTCCTCCGGCGGAGCGCCGGCGTCGCCCTCGACCGGGAAGGCACCGAAGGCGGTGCGGCTGCCGCCGCGCGCCGCGGGCTTCGACTACCAGATCGGTGGTTCCTATCGCCCGCCCGCGGGGGTCCGGATCGTCAGCCGCGACCGTTCGGCGTCCCCTGCGCCGGGGCTGTACAACGTCTGCTACGTGAACGCCTTTCAGGCCCAGCCCGAGGAGCGCGGCTCCTGGCCCGCCGACCTGCTGCTGCGCGACGCGCACGGCAAGGTGGTCATCGACGAGGACTGGAACGAGCCCCTGCTGGACATCCGGACGCCCGCCAAGCGCGAGCGGGTGGCCGAGCGGGTGGACCGCTGGATCGACGAGTGCGCGGCCAAGGGCTTCGACGCGGTCGAGCCGGACAACTACGACAGCTACACCCGCTCCCGGCACCTGCTGACCGCCGACGACGCGACCGCCTTCATCACCCTGCTGGCGCGGCACGCGCACGACCGGCACCTGGCCATCGGCCAGAAGAACACCGCGGAGCTGACCGGGGCGAGGAAGCGGACCGGGCTGGACTTCGCGGTGGCGGAGGAGTGCGCCGAGTACGACGAGTGCGGGACGTACGCGAAGGCCTACGACGACCGGGTCCTCGTCATCGAGTACTCGGACTCCGGCCTGCGCAAGGCCGTCGCGGAGTTCGGCGGGCGGCTGAGCATCGTGCGCCGGGACCGGGAGGTGTCGACACCGGGCAGTGACGGGTACGTGCGCAAGGTCCGCTGAGGCCCGTGGTTGCTGCCCGCAGGTGACCGGTCGGCGTGGGAGCGGCCGGATGATCGTATCGGTGCCGCATCCTCGGCGCAGGCGACCGGCGCCCGGCCGGTCACGCCGTACGGAGGAACCGCCGTGCCGACACGTCCGAGGACGCTGAGGACCCTGGCCGGGGCGGCGCTGCTGCCCCTCGCCCTCGTCTCCCCCGCCTGGGGGCGGCCCGCTCCCCCGCGCACGGTCGCGGCCGAGCCGCCGGGCACGCTGTGCGCGACCGCCGGGGTGCTGCGCGGGGAGCGCGGCCAGCGGGCCACGGTCAACCTGTGCGCGGGCAACGGCACCCCCACCATGTCCGTCTCGGCCGCGGCGACCTGCGGACGGGCGGGAACGCGCGTGCGGTACACCTGTCAGGCCTGGGGCACGTGGACGGCCCGGCACGGCGAGAAGACGGCCCTGTCCGGAGCGCTGCCCGGGTCGGTCCAGTACCCGGGCCCGGGGACGTACGACATCTCGGCCACCGTGCGCGTCCGGTCGGCGCCCGCCGGTGTCGATCTGCGGGGTACCGTGCAGGCCACGCTCACCCTCACCGCGCCCCCGCCGAAGGCGACGCACCGCGTCCAGGTCGACCGGAGCACCGTGCGGGCCGATGCGGAGACCACGCTGACGTACACGGTCCAACGCGACAGCGACCAGGGGGACGGCAGCGCGCGCCTCGGGCTCATCGGCGAGCAGGGCACCGGGGTACGGGTGTCCACCGCCGACGCTCGCTGCGTCAACCCGCTGGTCGGCCGCTATCCGTCGAAGACCCGGCTGACCCACTCCCTGGACTGCGCCCTCACCGATCTCCAGCCGGGCCACCCCGCCAAGGTGGTCGTCCGGGTGACGGTCGCGGGCGCCTGCTCCACGCTGGTGTCCAAGCTGGGCTACTGGATGCCGCGGGGCCAGGACCTCTACACCGGCGGGGTGCTGGCCGGGCCGACGGTCACCTGCCGTTAGACCCCGGGACTCGCCAGCAGGTCGAGCGCCCGTTCCCACCGGAACTCCGGCCGTCCGCCGTCGTCGCCCGGCTCGCCCGCGTACGGGTCGCCGAACCGGACGCCCATCCCGCGCAGGCGTATCAGGCTGTCCTGGTAGGCGGGGTGGGCGGCCAGGGCGTCGGCCACGCAGGGCAGCACGGCGATCGGCACGCCGAGACCGGCGGCCTCGCACAGGGTGCCGAGGGCGAGGGTGTCGGCGATGCCGGCCGCCCACTTGTTGACGGTGTTGAAGGTGGCGGGGGCGACCACGACGGCGTCGGGCGGCGGGAAGGGGCGCGGGTCGCCGGGGCTGCGCCAGGCGGAGCGGATCGGGCGGCCGGTCTGCGCCTCGACGGCGGCGGTGTCGAAGAAGCCGCCCGTCGCGACCGGTGTCGCGAAGACGCCGACCTCCCAGTCCCGCTCCTGGGCGGCGGTGATCAGCTTGCTCACGTCCGCCGCGATCCCGGCCGCGCAGACGACCAGGTAGAGGAAGGGCTTCCCGGCCTGTTCGGTCATCCGGGCACCCTACTGGAGCGGGAAGGTCAGCCCCCGTTCGGCTTCCGGCCGCGGTCCGAGGATCCTGCGCTCCCCCTCCGTGATGCGGACGTCGTTGATGCTCGCCTCCCGGCGGGTCATCAGGCCCCGTCCGTCGAACTCCCACAGCTCGTTGCCGTACGACCGCCACCACTGTCCGCCGGCGTCCCGGCACTCGTACTGGAAGCGGACCGCGATGCGGTCGCCGTCGAAGGCCCACAGGTCCTTGCGCAGCGCGTAGTCGAGTTCCCGTGCCCACTTGGCGGTGAGGAACTCCACGATCTCCGCGCGGCCGGTGAGAAAGGTGTCGCGATTGCGCCAGACGGAGTCCTCGGAGTAGGCGAGCGCCACGCGCTGCGGGTCGCGGGTGTTCCAGGCGTCCTCGGCGGCCTGCACCTTCTGGGCGGCGGTCGCACGGGTGAAGGGGGGCAGGGGCGGGCGGTCGGTCATGGCTTCCTCCTCGCGGAGAACGGACGTTCTCCCGTGTGGCTGCTACCGTAGGAGAACGCGCGTTCTCGCGTCAAGGACAGGTCGGGGAAAGGTCGTACATGGACAGCGCAGCCGCCAGGGAACGGGTGCTGGACACCGCCGCGGAGCTGTTCTACCGGCGCGGTGTCCAGTCCGTCGGCATGGACGAGATCCGGACCGCCTCCGGGGTCTCGCTCAAGCGGCTCTACCAGCTCTTCCCGGCGAAGGAGCAGCTGGTCGAGGCCTACCTGGAGCGGCGGGACGGGCAGTGGCGCGGGAGGCTCGCCGCGTACGTGGAGCGCGAGGAGGATCCCGTCCGGCGGGTGCCGGCCGTGTTCGACTGGCTGGAGTGCTGGTTCGGCGAGGACGGCTTCCGCGGCTGCGGCTGGATCAACGCGCACGGCGAGCTGGGTGCCACCTCGGCGCGCGTCGCGGCCCAGGCGGTCGCGCACAAGCGGGCGTTCCGGGACTACCTCACCGCTCTCGTGACCCGGGCGGGGCTGCCCGCCGCGCTGGCCGGTCCCCTGTTCCTGCTGGCGGAAGGGGCCATGGTCACGGCGGGCATCGAGCAGAGCACACGGCCGGCGGCCGAGGCCCGAGAGGCGGCGGAACTGCTGCTGGCGACAGTCGCGACCACCCGCGAAAGCCCCGCCTGACCGGAACGCCCGGCGCTCACGAATGCCGGGACGTTCGCGACAGCCCCGGTCCGTCGTTCGCGACAGCTCTGGTCCGTCAGTCCGCCGCGTCCCGGAGGGTGATGGCGCCGACGGGGCAGGCGCGGGCCGCCTCCCGCACCATCGGGTCGCCGTCCCCGTTCTCCCGGCCCGGGATCAGGGTGCTGTAGCCGTCGTCGTCCTGGGTGAAGACGCCGGGGGCGGCGAGGGCGCACTGCCCCGCGCCGATGCAGGCGTCCTTGTCGATGTGGATGTGCATGGCAGGAGCCTCTTACCAGGTCACGGGGAGTTCCAGCATCCCCTGGATCGTGTCGCCGGGTTTGAAGGGGATGTCCTCCGGCCGGGCGGCGAGCCGTAGCCCGGGCAGCCGCTCGAAGAGGGTGCCGAGCGCGATCTCCATCTCGGCGCGGGCCAGGTTCTGGCCCAGGCACTGGTGGATGCCGAAGCCGAAGCCGACGTGGTGGCGGGACGGGCGGTGCCAGTCGAGGGCGTCGGGCTCGGCGTAGACGGACTCGTCGCGGTTGATGACCGAGGTGGCGAAGACCACGCCGTCACCGGCCCGGATGGTCGTCCCCTCCACCTCGATGTCCTCCAGGGCGGTCCGCAGCAGCCCGTCGGCGATCGACAGCAGCCGCATCAGCTCCTCGACGGCCGCGGGCAGCAGCGCGGGGTCGGCACGGAGCTCGGCCAGCCGCTCGGGCTGCCCGAGGAGCGTGAAGGTGCCCAGCGAGATCATGTTCGCGGTGGTCTCATGGCCGGCGACCAGCAGGATGACCGCCATGGACACGACTTCGGCGCGGTCCAGGGTGCCCTCGCGCAGCCGCTGGTGGACGAGGTCGTCGAGGATGGCGTCACCGGGCTCCGGACTCTTGGCCTTGCCGTCGATCAACTCACCGAGATACGCCTCCAGTTGGTCCCGGGCGTCCAGGGTGTCCGCGGGCTCCGGACCGCGCAGCAGGCGGCGGGACTGCTCCTCGAAGAACTCGTGGTCGGCGTACGGGACACCCAGCAGGGAGCAGATCACCATGGACGGCACCGGCAGCGCGAAGGCGTCGACCAGTTCGGCGGGCGGCCCCTGGCCGATCATGGCGTCCAGCCGCTCGTCGACGATCCGCTGGATGGTGGGCCGCAGTTCGGCGGCGCGCCGGAGGGTGAAGTTCGGGACCATCATCCGCCGCTGGGTGTGGTGTTCGGGGTCGTCGGCACCCAGGAGGGCGACCTTGCGGTCACGGGCGGCGGCGATGCGGGGGGTGGTCACCGGGAAGCCGTGGCGGGTGCGGTCGGAGGACAGCCGCGGGTCGGACAGCAGGGCGCGGGCGGCGGTGTGGCCGGTGACCAGCCAGGCCGGGCGGCCGTCGTACAGGGTGACGCGGGCCAGGGGGCGGTGCGCGCGCAGCGGGTCGTAGGCGGTCGGCGGGTGGTAGGGGCAGGTGCGGTCCTGGGGGAAGGCGACGGGCTCGGGCTGAGCCATCGATGCGGTCGATTCCGTCATGGGCGGACCTCGCAGACGAAGGGTGCGGCGTGCCGATCTTCATTAGATGCCCGGGGCATCTATGGAACGACGGCAAGTTCGGCCAGATCGGTGATCCGCGCTTTCTGGCCGAACATCGTCCGTGCGACCGCCGTGATCGGGCCGATATTCGGTTGCGGGTGCCGGGTCGCGGGCCGCACGATCGCCCGCATGTTCACCACTGACGCCATCCTGCCGCCGATGCCCGCCGCCGTCCTGCCGACGCGGGTCCGGCAGCAGCCCGGCCGCCCCCGGAGGTCCGAGCCCTCGCGCCCATGACGGCCGCGCTCGTCGCCGGCCTGGTCGCGGGGTACGGAGTAGCCGTACCCGTCGGCGCGGTCGCGACCTACCTGGTCTCCCTCACCGCTCGTACGTCCCTGCGGACCGGCGCCTCGGCCGCGCTCGGTGTGGCGAGCGCCGACGGCCTCTACGCCCTTCTCGCCACGGTGGGCGGCTCCGCGCTCGCGGCGGCCCTGCGGCCGCTGCTCGGGCCGCTGCGCTGGGCCTCGGCCCTGGTGCTGGCGGCGCTGGCGGTGCTGGGCGCGGTGACCGCCGTACGCCAGTACCGCGCGCACCGGCTCGCCACCCGGCCGGAGAAGCCGCCGCCCGGCCCCGGCCGGGCCTATCTCGGCCTGCTCGGGATCACCCTCCTCAACCCCACCACGGTGATCTACTTCGCCGCCCTCGTGCTCGGCACCCGCGCGCAGGACGCCGTACGCCCCCTGGAACAGGGCCTCTTCGTCCTCGCCGCCTTCGCCGCCTCCGCCAGCTGGCAGCTGCTGGTCGCCGGCGGCGGCGCGCTCCTCGGCCGCGCCCTGACCGGGCACCGGGGACGGCTCGTCACGGCGCTGCTGTCGAGCTGTCTGACCATGGCACTGGCGGTGCGGGCGGCGGTGGCACCCGGGTGACACAGTGGCTCGATGAGAACGCCGGGACGGGACGGGCGCGTTCCGGATCCGGCCGGGTGCACGCGTGGTACGGATGATTCGAGCACCGGCCGGTGTTGAGGCACGGTGCCAGTAGGCCGCAGGACCGTCGAAGGGACGAACGTCATGCCTCTCCAGGGCGAGTACGAGCCCAGCCCGACCCAGTGGGTGCGCGATCAGGTCGAGTTGTACGAGAGTTCCGGCGGCACCAAGGGGACGACGCTGATGGACACGGGGATGCCCGTGATCCTGCTGACGTCCCGGGGCGCCAGGAGCGGCAAGATCCGCAAGACCCCGCTGATGCGGGTGGAGCACGAGGGGCGGTACGCCGTGATCGCCTCGCAGGGCGGCGCGCCCAAGCATCCGGTGTGGTACTTCAACCTCAAGTCCGACCCGCACGTGGAACTCCAGGACGGCGCGGTCAAGCAGGACATGCGGGCCCGTGAGGTCACCGGCGAGGAGAAGGCCGGGTGGTGGGAGCGGGCGGTGGCCGCGTACCCGCCGTACGCCGAATACCAGGAGAAGACCTCCCGGGAGATCCCGGTCTTCGTCCTGGAACCGGCCGACGGCCAGTGATCCGCCGAAGCGGAGGGGGTGCCGCCGGGGTCCGATTCCGGACCGGGAACGCCGTATTTTAGAAAAATCTGTTTCCGGGAGGCATGGACCGTCTCCACCCGGGCACCAGACCGTCAGGCCCCGCCGCGTTCCCCCGTCGCGGCGGGGCTTTCCCGTGCCTCGCCCGCCGGCCGGTCGGTCACGTCGAGGAAGATCTGGTCGGCCTCGGGGACGGCCTCGGCGAGGGACTGCTTGATGCGTACGGCGACCTCCTCGACCCGCTCACTGTCCAGGCCGGGCATCAGGTCGATCCGGGCCGCCACGAGCGTCGAGTCGAGGCCCATCTTCATCGTGAAGAGCGCCTCCACGCTGTCGATCTCCGGCTGCCGCTCCAGCAGCGTCCGGATCCCGTCGCTGAGCTCCGGGTCGGCGGCCTCCCCGATGAGCTGGTCGCGGGCGTCGCGCCCCAGCCGGTAGGCGACGTACACGAGCAGCACGCCGATCGCCAGCGAGGCGGACGCCTCCCAGACGACCTGCCCGGTGGCCATGTGCAGCGCCATGCCGATGATGGCGAGGGTCACGCCGATCACCGCAGTGCCGTCCTCGGCGACCACGGTGCGCAGGGCCGGGTCGCGCAGGCCGCCGCCCTGCCGGCGCACCTGGTGCAGCGCCCGGAACAGGGAGGCGCCCTCGGCGAGCAGCGCGACGCCCAGCACGATCAGGCCGGCCACATAGCCGCTGAACTTCTCCTGAGCGCCGTTCCTGAGCGCCTCGAAGCCCTGGAAGAAGGAGAAGCAGCCGCCCATGACGAAGATGCCGACGGCGGCCAGGAGGGACCAGAAGAACCGCTCCTTGCCGTAGCCGAAGGGGTGCCGTGCGTCGGCGGGGCGGCGGCTGCGGCGCAGGGCCGCCAGCAGGAAGACCTCGTTGAGGCTGTCGGCGACCGAGTGCGCGGCCTCGGACAGCAGGGCGGGCGAGCCCGCCACCAGACCGCCGAAGGCCTTGGCGGCGGCGATCACCAGATTGGCGGCGAGCGCCACCAGGACGGTGACCCGTGTCCTGCGATCGGTCTTGTGGTCCCCGGCCCCGGCCGGGTCCGTCGCCCCCGGTGTCCGCCGCCGCGTCTTCTCTTCTTCCGACGATGTCCCGCTCACCACCGCCGACTGCCCAGGCCGGGAGTGCTCACACCGTGCCGACGGCGTAAATCGGGGAACGCGTTCCTCAGGACGCCCCGTTCGGCAAGGAGGAAACATGGGTGGCGACGGCAACCGCGCCTACGGCCACAAGACGTTCACCCGGTCCAAGAGCCACTTCACCGACCGGATCACGGCGGACGGCCGTGACGGCTGGCCGGTGACGGCCGGCCGCTACCGTCTGGTCGTCAGCCGCGCCTGTCCGTGGGCGAGCCGGGCGGTGGTCTCGCGCCGCCTGCTGGGCCTGGAGGACGCCCTGTCCATGGCGATCGCCGACCCGGTCCAGGACGACCGCAGCTGGCGCTTCACCCTCGACCCCGACGGCCGCGACCCGGTGCTCGGCATCCGCTTCCTGGCCGAGGCCTACGACAGGCGGGAGAACGGCTATCCGGGCGGGGTGAGCGTGCCGGCGGTCGTGGACCTGCCGAGCGGTTGCCTTGTCACCAACGACTACCAGCGGCTCACCCTGGACCTCGCCACCGAGTGGACGGCCTTGCAGCGCCCCGGAGCACCCGACTTGTATCCGGCCGCCCGGCGCGACGAGATCGACGAGGTGATGGCGGACGTCTACGAGGACGTCAACAACGGCGTCTACCGTGCGGGTTTCGCCACCCACCAGGAGGAGTACGAGGCGGCGTGCGCGGCGGTCTTCCGGCGGCTGGAGCTGCTGACGCAGCGGCTCGCCCGGCAGCGCTACCTGGTCGGCGACACCCTCACCGAGGCGGACATCCGGCTGTTCACCACGCTGGTCCGTTTCGACGCCGTCTATCACGGTCACTTCAAGTGCAACCGGTGGAAGCTGGCGGAGAACCCGGTGCTCTGGGCGTACGTCCGGGACCTGTACCAGACGCCCGGGTTCGGTGACACGGTCGACTTCGACCACATCAAACGGCACTACTACCAGGTGCACACCGGTATCAACCCCACCGGGATCGTGCCGCTCGGGCCGGATCTCGCCGGCTGGCTCGCGCCGCACCACCGGGAGGAGCTCGGTGGCCGGCCGTTCGGCGACGGAACACCACCCGGGCCGGTCCGTCCGGGTGAGGAGGTACCGGCCGCGGGGCGGCCCTGAACCGCACACATCGCAACGAAGGAGTGTCACACGTGGCCAAGAAGAAGAAGCTGCCCCTCGCCTACCAGCCCGTCGGCTTCGTACTGAGCTGGGCGAGCGGAGCGCTGGCCGGGCTGGCCTTCCGCAAGGCGTGGAAGGCGATCCGGCACGAGGACGACGCGCCCGACGCGCTGGACGAGGACCGCGGCTGGGGCGAGATCCTGCTGGCGGCGGCGGTCCAGGGCGCCATCTTCGCGGTGGTGCGCAGCGCCGTGGACCGCACCGGCGCCAAGGCCATCGAACGCTCGACGGGGGTGTGGCCGGCCGCCGAGAAGGGCGGCCGGGACTGACCCGCCGGGGGCCGGACCGGTGCCTCCCGCTCGCCCTGGGGCCTGTCCGGCGGATCATGCCGCCGACGCGGGGCCTGGCACGCCCTCCCCCACGCTCGAACCAGCTCGCGCGGGGAGGGGACCCCATTCGCCCCGCTCACCAGCACCGATAAGGCACCGCCATTCCTGCGGCCTGATCCGCCGGACAGGCCCTGGCGCTCAGCCCCGCTTGGGCGCGGTGGGAGGCATCAGGCGCAGGGTGAAGGAGTGTCCGGCCGGGTCGGCGTAGCCGCGTTCCTCGTACGGCCCGGCCACGTCCTTGGTGTCGATGGGCCGGCCGCCGAGCCCGACCACCCTGCGCTCGGCCTCGTCGAGGTCCTCCACCAGGAAGTCCAGGTGGAGCTGGAGGGAGTTCTCGGGGCGCGGCCAGCTCGGCGGGGTCGCGTTCACGTCCCGGCGGAACGCCAGCCGGACCCCGTCGGCCCCCCTGATCTCGACCAGGTTGGCGGACGCGGCCGTCTCCTCACCCTCCAGCAACTCCTTGTAGAACTGGGCGAGTTTCTCGGGCTCGGCGCAGTCGAGCACCACAACGGCCGTTTTCACCAGTGTCATTGCTTCCTCCGTGGGGTTGGAGAGACCCTCCCCTGCGGATATCCCCGCCCCGCGGATTCAGTCGGCCGCCGGCCACTTCCCGGCACCGGGCCTGTGCCCCTTGGGAGTTGTGGGAGTGTACGCGACTCATGAGGTGTGGGCAGTAACACATATCACGGTCGGGTCACGGTGTAGATCATTTATGGTCTGGGCAGTTTCGGACTGCTTCGCAGGGGTGGGGGGGACCTGCGTTCCGTCTCCCGAAAGGAAGCCCATGCCTCAGGACGTCCGATTCGACCTGCCCTTCGACACTCCCGTCAGCGAACACCTCGAGTACGCACGGGCCCGGCATCTGCGCTGGATCTGGGACATGGGGCTGGTGCGCAGCCGGGCCGGCTTCGCCGAGTACCAGTCCTGGGACCTGCCGCAGGCGGCGGCCCGGACCTATCCGCACGCCTCGGCCCAGGACATGGTCGTGCTGATGAACTGGTTCTCGCTTGCCTTCCTCTTCGACGACCAGTTCGACGCGAACCAGCCGGACCGTGCCGACCGGATCGCCGAGGTCGCGCGCGAGCTGATCGCCACGCCGTTGCGTCCGGCGGGCAGCAGGCCGCGCGTGGTCTGCCCCATCACGCTGGCCTGGGCGGAGGTCTGGCAGCACCTTTCGGATGGCATGTCCCTGACATGGAGTACCCGGTTCGCCGGCTCCTGGGGCCGGTTCCTGGTGGCGCACTGCGAGGAGGTCGACCTGGCGGCGCGCGGGCTGGCCGGAACGCTGGCCCTGGAGGAGTACACGGCCTTCCGCCGCCGCACGGTCGGCATCCACCACAGCATCGACGCGGGGGAGCGCAGCCGGCGGTTCGAGGTGCCGGCGCAGGTGCAGGCGCATCCGCTGATGGAGCGTATGCGTGATCTGGCCGCGGACACCATCGGGTTCATGAACGACATCCACTCCTTCGAGCGCGAGCGGCGCAGGGGCGACGGCCACAACCTGATATGCGTGCTGCAACGGGAGCGGGGCGGCACCTTGGAGGAAGCGGCGGACGAGGCGTACCGCATGACCAGCGCCTGCCTCGACGAGTACGTCGAACTCGAGGCGCGTGTCCCGCGGATGTGCGACGACCTCGGCCTCGACGAGGAGGAGCGCGCCGGGGTGCGGATGGGCGTGGAGGCCATCCAGCACTGGATCAACGGCAACTACGAATGGGCCCTGACCACCGGCCGCTACGCCGCGGCCAAGGAGGGCCCGGCGGTCACCGCCGAACGCGCCGGCCGCGGTTCGGTGGACGACCTGCTGGCGGTGTAGCGACCGGCCGCCGCCGGGCGGGAGGTCCGGCGAGGGGCCGCTGACCGGTCGGCGGTCGGCGGCCCGGCGGCCGACCGCCACGGTCACCGGCGCCGGAGGCCCCGTACCACCGCAGGAGCGCGACCAGCCACGGGCGAACCACACCCTCCCCCGTGAGCGGCAGCACGGCCCGGCTCTCCGCAAGCCCACTCCCCTGGCATCACCGAGACCGCGATCCCGGCCGAACCGCCGCAGGCAAGCAACCGCAGGCGCCAGCACCGGCAACCAACGGCCGATGCACCGAACGCACGGGCCCCCGGCACGGCCGCGACTCCATCCCCCGGCCGAACCGCCGCAAGCGAGCAACGCAAACACCAGCACCAGCACCAGCAGCCCACGGCCCGACGCACCGAACGTGCGCGCCCCCGGCGGGGCCGAGGCCGTGGTGAACCTGCCGGACCGCCGGAGGCCTACGTGGGGAAGTCCACCGGCAAGCTGTCCAGTCGGGACTCCCAGGTGGAGGCCGTCGAGGTCAGTTCGTCCGGGGGGACCGCCAGGCGGAGGCCGGGCAGGCGGTGGAGGAGGACGTTGACGGCCGTCTCGATGATGGCCTGGCCCAGGTTCTGGCCCGGACATTCGTGCGGCCCGGCGCTGAAGGCGAGGTGGGACTGGTTGCCGGCCATGGAGACCGCGGTGTCCGGCCGGATCTGCGGGTCCGCGTTGCCCGCCGCCAGGCCGAGGACCAGCAGGTCGCCCTCCTTGATCGGGCAGCCGCCCAACTCCAGGTCGGAGGTGGCGAAACGGCCCGGCAGCACGGCGAGCGGCGGGGTGTTCCACATCACCTCCTCCACGACCGCGGAGATGTCCAGTTGCCCGCTGACCAGCTCGGAGCGCCGGGAGACGTCGGTGAGGATCACCTGAAGCACCCGGGCCAGCAGGTTGCTGGTCATGGTGTGGGCGGTGATCAGCACCAGACGCAGGTGGCCCAGGATCTCGTCCTCGTCGAGGCCCGCGTGGTGCCCGATCAGCCCGGTCGCGAAGTCCGAGCCCGGCTCCGCCCGCTTGCGCGCGGCGAGTTCGCGGAGGACGCCCATGATCTTCTCGTTGTGCGCGAGGGCGTCCGCGCCGCCCTTGATGACCCGGTTGCTGGACTCGGCCAGACTGCGCCCCTCGCTCTCGGCGAGCCCCATGACCCGGGTCAGCACCAGCATCGGCAGGTGCTCGGTGAAGTCCCGCACCAGGTCGGCGCGGCCCGCGCCGGCGAACGCGTCGATCTGCTTGCCGGCGAGGTGTGTGACATGGCGTCGGATGCCCCGCCCGGCCACCGCCTGGAGGTTGTCCGTGACCGCGGCGCGCAGCCGGCGGTGCGGTTCGCCGTCCTGGGACACACAGTCGGGACGCCAGCCCACCATCTGGATCAGCGGCGAGGTGTCGGCGATCCGGCCCTCCGTCCAGTCCCGCCAGATCCGCGAGTCCCGGCTGAACTGAAGGGGGTTGTCCAGCACTCGCCGGTTCTCCCGGTAGCCGAGCACCAGCCACGCGGGGACGTCGCCCTCCAGCAGTACGGGGGCGACGGCTCCGTACTGCTTGCGCAGCTGCTCGTAGATGGCGTGCGGGTCGGTCTCCGACTCCGGGCCGTACAGCCGGGTGATGCCCGCGCCGTGGGCGACGGGGCACCCGGCCGGGGCGTCGGCACTGTGGGGCTGGTCGTTCATCGGGGCTCCAGTGCGACGGCGGACCGTTCCTGCAAGTGGCGGATGAGCGCGACCAGCACATCGCGGCTGGAGGCCCGGTCGCGGGCGTCGCAGACCACGACGGGAGTGTGCGGCGAGATGTCCAGGGCGTCCCGGATCTCCTCCACGGGGTGTTCCTTGGAGTCGGGGAAGATGTTCAGCGCGATGACGAAGGGGACGTCCTGCCGCTCCATCTCCTCGATCGCGCGGAAACTGGAGGCCAGCCGGCGGGTGTCCACCAGGACCACCGCGCCGAGCGCCCCTTTGAACAGGCCGTTCCACAGGAACCAGAAGCGTTCCTGGCCGGGGGTGCCGAACAGGTACAGCATCAGGCTCTCGTTGAGGCTGATCTTGCCGAAGTCGAGGCTGACCGTGGTCTCCGCCTTGTCGGCGACACCGATGAGGTGGTCGTCGCCGACGCTGGCCTGGGTGAGCGTCTCCTCGGTGGTGAGCGGCTTGATGTCGCTGACGGAGCGGACCATGGTGGTCTTGCCGGTGCCGAACCCTCCGGCGATCATCACCTTGACCGAGCGGGTGCCCCCGGCGGCGGGCCGGCCGGGACGGTCAAAGCCTTTCAAGTCCACTGAGTACCTCCTGGAGGAGCGCGAGGTCGGGCCCGCGTCCGGCGTGGTGCGCCGGGATGGGATCACGGGCTTCAATACGGCCTGCGTCCAGCAGATCCGCCAACAGCACCGCGAGAATGTTGAAGGGCAATCCGAGATGGGCGCCGAGCTCGGCCACCGACAGCGGATCACGGCAGCGCCGGAGTATCTCCTCGTGCTCGTGCTGCATGCCCGGTGAGGGGCTGGTGCGGGAGACGACGAGGGTCGCCACGTCGAGGCTCGACGTCGACCCGCCCGGTCCGCTGCGCCCCCCGGTGAGGACGTAGTAGCGCTCGAGACCGGCCGGGTCCGTGGGCCGGCGGGGGGCACTCATCCAGAGTGCTCCTCCTGGCGCGGAGTGGTGCCGAGGAGCTCGCCCATCCGGCGGGCCAGATCCCTCATCTGGTGTCCGAGCAGGCCCTGGTCGAGGCCTTCGCGGGCGAGCACCCCGAGATACGTCTCGACACCCGCGCGCACGACGAACAGATGACCGCCGTCGACCTCGATCATCGCGAGCCGCAGCTGTCCCGCGAACTTGGGGAACTGCTCGGCGACCGGCTGGGCGAGGGCCTGGAGGCCGGCCACCACGGCCGCGAAGCGGTCCACGTCGTCGGGGTCTTCGGCGCCAAAGGAGGTGATGGCCTTGCCGTCGCTGGAGGCCACCAGGGCGAAGCGGATCTCCGGGATGCTCTCCACCAGATCGCGGAGCGCCCAGCTCACGTCGGTTCCCTGTTGCGTCATGTGGACTAGTCGCTCTCTTCGTTGCGGTGCTCGGTGGACTCGCGTCCGGCGGGCTCGCGTGGGGTGTTCGGTGTGTCGGCCTCCGGGAATCTCCGGGCGGGTCCGGCCCCGCCGGGCTCGCGGCCCGCCGTGGCGAAGGCTGCCAGGCCCGCGAAGGACGCGTCCGGGGGGACGGCGGTGACGGAGGACGGCTCGGGCCGCGAGGTGCGCTCGGCCTGGTGTCGGTCCTCCGGCTCGCGGCGCTTGCTGCGACGCCGGGGCAGGCCGCCGGGCGTGGTGTCCACCGCGCCGGCGGAATCGGCCGGGGCGGTCGCGGTGTCCAGGTCGGTCGCGATGTCCGGGGCGATGGTGGACGCCTGGACGGCCGCCGGCGCGGAGCCCTGGGCGGTCGCCGGGGCGGTCGCGGCGAGGGGGCTGAAGTACTTGTGCGGAACCACGACGACCACCGAGGTGCCGAGCCAGGGGGAGTCGGCGAAGGTGACCCGGATGCCGTAGCGGCGGGCGAGGATGCCGACCACGCGCAGGCCGATGTTGGCGTCCTCCGAGATGCCGCCGAGGCCGGGGCCGGCCGCGGTGCCCGCGAGGGACTGCTCGGCCTCGCGCTTCTTCTCCTCGCTCAGTCCCTTGCCGGAGTCCTGGATCTCGATGCCGACGCCGTTCGGCACCTCCTTGCCGGAGACGACGACCGGCTCGGTGGGCGGCGAGTAGCGGGCGGCGTTGTCCAGGAGGTGGGAGAAGACGAGCGTGAGGTGGTCCACCAGACCGCCGTCGACGCCGAGTTCGGGCAGATGGCGCACCTCGACCCGGTGGAAGTCCTTGATCCGGCCGATGCCGCCGCGGACCACGCTGAGCAGCCGCTGCGGCTCCTGCCACTGCCGTCCCGGCCGGTCCGAGCCGCCGAGCACGCCGATGCTGGCGGCGAGCGAGTCGGCCGGGCCGAGCTCCTGGTCGAGCTCCATCAGGCCCCGGGCCACGGCGGGCAGCCGTCCGTGCTCGCCCTGCATCTCGTGCAGCCGGCCACGGAGCTTGCTGGTCAGGACGTGGATGCGGTTGCCGATGCTGATGACGGCCTGTTCGGCGGAGGTGGAGCGGTTGAACTCCTCCTCGAGACCGATCAGCGAGGTCCGCAGGATCCGGCGCAGGTCGGCCTGGAGTTCGGCGTCGACCTTCGCGCACTGGTTGGCCGAGGGCAGCAGGTCGTCGATGGCGTCACCGGCCCGCAGCCGTTGGAGCGCCTCGGGCAGCTGCTCCCCGGCGAGCCGGGCGACCGCGTCGCGCTGGTGGGCGATCTCCTCCTGCCACACCGCGGCCCGGTCGGCGAGCTGGGCCTCATAGGACGTGGCCGTGTCGGCGATCCGCTGCTCGTACGCCCGTGCCTGCTCGCTCAGTTGGGTGTCGTAGGCGGTCTGCCGCTCGGCGAGCCGGGCGTCGTACGCGGCGGACTGCTCGGTCAGCTGCCCGTCCAGGGCGGCGCGCTCGGCGCTGAACTTCCGCTCCAGGGAGGCGACATGCTGCTGCCACTGCAGGGAGTGCTCGGCCTGAGAGGTGCGGAAGTCGCCCTCGAGGCGGCGCAGTTGCCGCTGGGAGCGGATCAGCAGCCGTACGCACACGGCGCCGGCCGCGGTCGCGGCGGCACCGGCGACGGCGGCGGTGATGCGCTCCGAGCTCATGAAGGTGGCGGCAACCGTTCCACCTCCTAAGGCCAGAGGCATCAGCCACCAGCTGTACCAGGCGACAGGGGCCCGCGCCGCCGGTGGCGGAGTGGCGAGTTCCATCTGCATCCTTCGAAAGGGAACACGATCCGAACAGGGGGGTGTGCACGTCAACTCGCAGTGCCGGACTGGAGCTTATCGGGTTTGAAGCCGAAAAGATCAACCTCACGGTCGCGCGGAAGTGAGGGTTCAGTCACCCTCCGACAGGAAGGTGCGAAGTGGATTCCTGGACAGGTGTCCAGCTATTGTGGACACCTGTCTCATACTTGTCCCGGTAGACGAAGGAGCCCACTGGTCGTGGACATCGTGGCGAGAACGCTGGTCGGCCTGGTGGCGGCCCTGCACGCGTACATCCTGGTGTTGGAGATGTTCCTGTGGCGGAAGAAGCCGGGCCGGGCGCTGCACGGCTTCGACGCGGAGATGGCACGGGCGACCGCGCCCATGGCCGCGAACCAGGGCCTCTACAACGGCTTCCTCGCGGCCGGTCTGGTGTGGGGGCTGGTCGCCGCCGACCCGACGGGCTTCGCCGCACAGGTGTTCTTCCTGTGCTGCGTGGTCTTCGCAGGTGTGTTCGGGGCGGCCACGGCCAACCGGCGCATCCTGTTCGCCCAGGCGCTGCCCGGCGCGGTCGCCCTGGCCGCCGTGCTGGCCGCCCGGTGACCCGGCCCGCGCCCGAGGACCCGCGGGCCGCCCGCACCCGGGCGCGGCTGCGCGCGGCCCTGCTCGCGGAGTGCGCCGAGCGGCCGCTGGCGGAGGTCGGCGTGGCGGCGCTGGTGCGCACGGCCGGGGTGGGCCGGGCCACGTTCTACGTGCACTACGACGGTCTGGAGGCGCTGGCCGTCGACGCCTGCGCGGACGTCGTACGGGAGGCGGTCGAGGCGCTGCACGCCTGGCGCGGCCGGCCCGACCCGGTGCACGCCCCGCCGGCCCTGCCGGCGTTCTTCGCGGGCCTCGCCCCGCACGCCTCCCTCTACCGCACGCTGCTCACCCCGGGCGGCGGCGGGCCGCTCGGGCACGTCCTGCACCGGGACCTCAGGGCCCGCAGCCTGGCCGAGCGCGAACGGGCGGGCGCGGCCGACGCCCCGCTCGTCGCCTCGGCCGTGGCCGCGACCTTCGCCGGTGTCCTCGCCGACTGGCTGCACGGGCTGCTCCAGGCGAGCCCGGAGGAAGTCGCCGACCAGGTCTGGCAGTTGCTGGTGGCCCTGCATCGCAGCCGGTGACGGCTCACTTGCAGCCCAGGCCCTCTCGCGCGAGCGGCCAGGCCTCCACGCCGTGGGACGTGCGGACGTACGCCGTCGCCTTGTCGTCCGTGAGCCACAACTGCCGGTCGTGGTAGCGGTATCCGGTGTCGTGGGCGTCGGCGGGCATCCGGGCGTCCCCGTCGTAGGGGGCCGAGAGCTGGGTGCCGGCCTCGAACAGCCCGTCGGGGTCGCGGACGTACGTGGCGGCGCCCGCGCCCCGGCCGAGTCGCAGGAAGCGGGCGCTCTGCCAGTCGCAGTGCTCGGCGCCGGTGGAACTGCTGACCTTCGTCACCGGTACCCGTCTCCCGGACCGGTCCGTCCAGATCTCGTACTCCCAGGAATCGGTGACACTGGCCGGGAGTTCGGCGGGGTCGCAGGAAGCGCTGGTCTCCGGGCCCCAACCCGGCCGGTTCTTCCGGTCCTTGGCGACCACGACGGCCACCTTGGTCCGGCCGCCGACGTCGTAGGAGTACAGGACGCGGTCGGCTTCCCCGCGTTCGACGCGGTAGCCGGCACGGGGGACTTCGGGCTCGTAGATGTCGAAGTACGCCTTCAGGCCCTCCTCCGGTGTGCCTCCGCCGTCGCCCCTGCTCCACCCGTCGCCCCTGGCGCTGTCGAAGACCTTCCCGTCGCACTCGAGCGCGTCGGCCGCGTTCAGCGGACCGCTGTAGGACGTGCCGGGAGGCGTGTCGTCGACCACGACGTCCTCCCCGCCGCCGTCATCGCATGCCACCGCCGTCACTGCGGTCAGCAGTGCCACCGCCACGATCCCTCCGCGCATGCCCGCCCCCGTTCCCCGGCCACTGTTTCCGCTCCTGCGACGCCACGGCGTACGGAAACGTTCAGCGGGCCGTCTGGAACGTCCGCCGGTACGCCTGCGGTGACACCCCGATCGCCGCGTGCAGGTGCTGGCGCAGGGAGGCGCCGGTCGCGAAGCCGACCTCGCCCGCGATCTGGTCCACGGACAGGTCGCTGGACTCCAGCAGGTGCCGGGCCCGGACGACGCGCTGCTGGATCAGCCAGCGGCCGGGGCTGAGGCCCACCTCGTCGCCGAAGCGGCGGGCGAAGGTGCGCAGGCTCATCCGGGCGTGGCCGGCGAGGTCGGCGAGAGTGAGGGGTTCGCCCAGGCGTTCCAGGGCCCAGGTGCGGGTGGCGGCCGTGCTCGCGGCGCCTGAGTCGGGGACCGGCTGCTCGATGTACTGGGCCTGGCCGCCGTCCCGGAAGGGCGGGACCACGCAGCGCCGGGCGACGGCGTTGGCGAGTTCGCTGCCGTGGTCGGAGCGCACGAGGTGCAGGCAGATGTCGACGCCGGAGGCGGCGCCCGCCGAGGTGAGGAAACGGCCGTCCTCGACGAAGAGCACGTCCGGGTCGAGGGTGACGCGTGGGAAGAGACGGCGGAAACCGTCGGCGACCTGCCAGTGCGTGGTGGCCCGGCGCCCGTCCAGCAGCCCGGCGGCGGCGAGTACGAAGGCGCCGGTGCAGATGGAGACCACCCGCGCGTGCTCGGGGATCCGGGCGAGCGCGGCGGTGACGGCGTCGGGCAGTTGGTCCGGGATGTGGGTGGGCGTGATGGCCGTGATGATCACGGTGCCGGCGGTGTCGAGGATCTCGGGGCCGTGCTCGACGGTGACCGAGAAGTCCGCCGCGGTGCGGACCGGGCCGCCGTCGACCGTGCAGGTCAGCACCTCGTACCGGCCGTCGGCCGCGCCCAGGATCCGGCTCGGGATGCCCAGTTCGAAGGGGTAGACGCCGTCGAGGGCCAGGACCACGACCCGTTCCTTGCTTCGCTCGCCACGCATGGCACGATCTTATCGGATGTTGGCAATCATGCCATTTCCCGGGCGGGCGGAGCCGGGCAGGCTGGTTCACCATGAGCCATGTGAACACCATGCGTGCGATCGGTCAGGACGTCCTCGGCGGGCCCGAGGTACTCGAGGAAGTGGAGCTGGAGCGGCCCGCGCCGAGGCCCAACGAGGTGCTGGTGCGGGTGCGCGCCGCCGGGGTGAACCCGACCGACTGGAAGCACCGGGCCACCGGTGGTTTCCTGGGCGAGCCGCCCTTCGTGCTCGGCTGGGACGTCTCCGGCGTGGTCGAGGCGGTCGGCATCGGCGTCGCCGCGTTCGCGCCCGGCGACGAGGTCTTCGGCATGCTGCCCTACCCGTTCGGCCACGGCTCGCACGCCGAGTACGTCACCGGCCCGGCCCGCGCCTTCGCGCACAAGCCGGCCTCCGTGGACCACGCGCAGGCGGGCGCCCTGCCGCTGGTCTCCCTCACCGCCTGGCAGGCACTGGTCGAGACGGCGGACGTGCGGCCCGGTCAGCGGGTGCTGATCCACGCGGCGGCCGGCGGCGTCGGCCATGTGGCCGTGCAGATCGCCAAGGCGCGCGGCGCGTACGTGATCGGCACCGCGAGCGCGGGCAAGCACGAGTTCCTGCGCTCCATCGGCGTGGACGAGGCGATCGACTACCGCGAGACGGATTTCGCCGAGGCGGTGAAGGACGTCGACGTGGTGCTGGACACGATCGGCGGCGACTGCTCCACGCGTTCTTTGCGCGTGCTGCGCCCCGGCGGGGTCGTGGTGTCGATCCTGCCGGTGGGCTCGGACGACTTCGCCGAGGAGGCCGGGCGGCTCGGCGTACGGGCGGTCCGGATGCTCGTCGACGCCTCGCGCAGCGGCATGAAGGCGATCGCGGAGCTGGTGGAGGCGGGCAAGCTGCGCGCCACGATCGCCGGGACCTTCCCGCTGGCCGCCGCCGCGGAGGCGCACGCGCTCGGCGAGACCGGCCGGACCACGGGGAAGCTGGTGCTGCTGGTGGACTGAGTCAGAACGTGAGTACGGGCTTGATCGCCTTGCCCGCCTTCATGTCCTGCACCGCCTGCTCGATGTCCGCGAACGCATAGGTGCTGATCAGGCGGTGCAGCGGGAGCCGTCCGTCCCGCACCAGCCGGACCAGGGCGGGGATGAAGGCCTGGGTCTCGCTGTCGCCGAGGGTCAGGCCGACGATCCGCTTGCCGCCGAGCATTCCGTTGACGTCCAGGGCGACCTCGGTACCGAAGGGCGGGGCGCCGACGACGACCAGGGTGCCGCGGGCGGCGAGCGCGTCGACTCCCTGACGCAGGACGCCGGCGTTGCCGGTGGTCTCGACGACGCCGTCGGCGCCCTGGCCGCCGGTGATGTCGGCGAGTGCCGTGGCGAGGTCCTCCTCGCCCGCGTCGACGGTGTGCGTGGCGCCGAGTTCCAGGGCCAGTCGGAGCCGTTCGGCGACCCGGTCGACGGCGATGATCGTGGTGGCCGGGGTGAGGGCGGCGGCCATCACGGCGGACAGGCCGACGGCTCCGGCGCCGAGGACGACGACCGTGTCCCCCGCGACCGGGCGCAGTACGTTCCAGACGGCGCCCACACCGGTCTGCACCCCGCAGCCCAGCGGGGCGAGGGACGCCAGTGGCAGGTCCCGGTCGACCTTCACCAGGCTGCGCCGGTCCACCAGGGCCCGTTCGGCGAACGAGGACTGGCCGAAGAAGTGGCCGCCGAGCGGCTCGCCGTCCCGGCTGACGGTGCCGCTGCCGTCGGCCCGGCGGCCGCCGATGAGGTTCAGTGGCAGCCAGGTCGCACAGTACGCGGGGTGCCCGCCGTGGCAGTTGCGGCACTCGCCGCAGGAGGTGAAGGACAGCAGGACGTGGTCACCGGGTGCGACACCGGTGACCGCGGAGCCGACGGCCTCCACGACACCCGCTCCCTCGTGTCCCAGTACTCCGGGCAGCGGGAAGGGCAGTCCGCCGCTCGCCACGCCCAGGTCCGTGTGGCACAGCCCGGCCGCCACCATGCGGACCACCGCCTCGTGCGGTCCCGGCTCGTCGAGCACGACGTCGGAGAGGGTGAAGGGCGCTCCCCCGGACTCGACCACTGCGGCGCGTGTGGTGATGGGCATCGCGTGCACTCCTTTCGGTTCGGCGGTGTGGGGGACGCTCAGTCGAGCGAGACGACGACGGACTTGACCTTGGTGTAGGCGGCGAGGGCCTCGGGGCCGTACTCGCGGCCGAACCCGGAGTCCTTGACCCCGCCGAAGGGCACCGCGGGGTCGAGCATCGCCCAGTCGTTGATCCACACGATGCCCGCCTGGAGGCGGCCGGCGACGCGGTGGGCGCGGGCCAGGTGGGAGGTCTGCACACCCGCGGCCAGGCCGTACGGGGTGGAGTTGGCGAGGGCGACGGCCTCGTCCTCGGTGTCGAAGGGCTGCACGGTCAGGACCGGGCCGAAGATCTCGTCCTGGATCACGCGGGAGTCGTTCGGCAGGTCCGCGATGACGGTGGGCTTGTAGTAGTAGCCGCCGTTCAGGCCGAGCCGCTCGCCGCCGCAGACGATGCGGCCGCCTTCCCGGCGGGCCAGGGCGACGTACTCCTCGACCTTCCTCAGGTGCCTCTCCCCCGCCATCGGGCCGACGACGGTGGCCGGGTCGCGCGGGTCGCCGACCGGCACCGCGGGCACGGCCTCGGCGAGGATGCCCAGCAGGGTGCGGTACACCGGGCGCGCCACCAGCAGCCGGGGGCCGCCCATGCAGAACTGCCCGGTGTTGAAGACGAAGCCCTTGATGATCGCGCCGACCGCCTTCTCCAGGTCGGCGTCCTCGAAGACGACGTGGGCGGCGTTGCCGCCGAGTTCCATGGTGACCGGCTTGAGGGCCTCGCCGGCGGCGCCGGCCACGTGCCGCCCGACGGCGCTGGAACCGGTGAAAGCGATCTTGTCGACGCCCCCGTGGCGCAGCAGGGCCTCGCCGGCCACCGGGCCGGTGCCGGTGACGACGTTGACCACGCCGTCCGGGACCCCGGCCTTCTGTAGCAGACCCGCCATGTGGAGGGCGCTGAGCGGGGTCTCGTCGGCGGGCTTGTGGACGACCGTGTTGCCGGCCGCGAGGGCCGGGCCGATCTTCGAACCGGCCAGGATCAGCGGGAAGTTGAAGGGGGTGATGGCGGCGACGACGCCGAGGGGTTCGCGCCGGGTGTAGGCGAGGGCGTTGAGGGGGGTGTCGCGGGTGGCGCCGTCCAGCGAGTGGGCGAGGGCGGCGAAGTACTCGTAGTCGTTGGCGGCGTTGGTGATGTCGACCGCGCCGCACAGCGTGATCGGCTTGCCGACGTCGAGGCTCTCCAGGGCGGCGAGCTCGTCGGCGTTCTCGCGGATCAGTCCGGCGACCCGGTGCAGGATCCGGCCGCGCTCGCGGCCGCTCAGCCCTGACCACTCGCCGCCGTCGTAGGCCTCGCGGGCGGCGCGCACGGCGGCGTCGACGTCGGCGGCGCCCGCCTCCGGGACGGTGGTGACCACCTGCCCGGTGGACGGGTCGGTCACGTCCGTACGGGCGCCGTCGGCGGCCTCGCACCACTGTCCGCCGATGAACAGCTGCCTGGGACCGGAGTCGATGGTGGTCGTCATTGCCACTCCCCAGCGTAGATCGCCAAGTTTTCAACAAACAGGATTCCTGTTGGTCCGCAGTCTCATTACAGACAGGATTCCTGTCAATGGTCTAGTGTTCACGCATGGTCGGTACACGCATACGCCCCTCATTGCTCTACATGGTCAAGCAGGTGGAGCTGGTGGTGCGCGCACGTCTGGACGAGCTGGTCAAGCCGGCGGGGATCACGGCCCTTCAGTACACGGCCCTCACCGTCCTCGAACGGCACGACGGGCTGTCGGCGGCACAGCTGGCGCGCGACTCGTTCGTCACCGCGCAGTCCATGGCCGACCTCGTGAGGTCCCTCGAGGGCCGGGGGCTCGTACGGCGGGAGCGCAATCCGCGCAACCGGCGTGAGCTGCTGATCCTGCTCACCGACGCCGGGCGCGAGCTGCTCGCCGGCTTCGCGGACCCGGTGCGGGAGCTGGAGGAACGGATGGTCGCCGAGCTCACCGCCCACCAGGAGGAACAGTTCCGTCAGGCGCTCTCCAAGGCCTGGCAGGCGCTGTCGCAGCCCTGACGCGTCGTCACCCTGTCGCGCACACCACAGAAAGACACGCGCGAAAGTCGAAGACATATGTCAATCGAACATGCTCAAATTCCCTCTATCGAGGGTAACTTGCTGGGCGGGGAACGGATGACCCGGCACGGGTGGGAGGTGACGCCGGCATGCACCAGGATCCCGCACCACTCACCCCGCACCTGCGCATCCACCAGGACCGCGGGCACACGGTGCTGGAGTTCCGCGGCGAGATCGACATCGCGGCGGCCACGGAGATCGCTCCGTACCTGGACCGGGTGACGGACCGGCCCGGCGTCCGGATCGTGATCGACCTCGGGCACATCGAGTTCTTCGACTGCTCGGGCCTGCGGCTGCTGTACCGGGCCCGCAGCCGGGTGCTGGAGCGCGACGGGCGGCTGCACCTGGTGTGCACCCACCCGCTGACCCTGCGCGTCCTGAAGGTCACGGGGATGGCGCGGCTGCTGCCGCCGCGCCCGACGCTGGACGAGGCCCTGGAACAGCCCGAGGCCACGTCCGGCACGCTGTGACCCCGGCTGTTCGCCTTCTCGGCTATTCGCTTCTCGGCTCGTCGAACAGGGCGCTGACGGACTCACCGTTGTGGATGCGCCGCACGGCCTCGGCGAGCGCCGGGGCGATGGACAGGACACGCAGCTTGGCGGTGTACTCACCGTGTCCGTTCTCGGGGACCGGCACGGTGTTGGTGCACACGATCTCCAGTACGTCCGGCTGCTCGGTCAGCCGTTTCAGGGCGCCCGCCGCGAACAGCCCGTGCGTGCACGCCACCCGGATCGAGCGCGGCCCCAACTCCCGCAGCCGGTCCAGGAGTTCCAGCACGGTGCTGCCCTTGGCGATCTCGTCGTCCAGCACGATGACATCCCGCCCGGCCACGTCGCCGATGACCGAGCTGATGCTCACCCGGTCGTCGGCGAACCGCTGCTTGGCGCCGGCGGCCACCTGCGCGCCGATCAGCCGGGCGAAGGCGGCGGCCTCCTTGGCGTTGCCCAGGTCGGGCGAGACGACGGTGGTGCGCGTCAGGTCGTACCGCCGGAAGTGCGCGGCCAGTTCACGCAGCGCGTGCAGGTGGTCCACCGGAACCGAGAAGAAGCCGTGCACCTGGGGGGCGTGCAGGGTCATGGCGAGGACCCGGCTCGCGCCCGCCGCCACCATCAGGTCGGCGACCAGGCGGCCCCCGAGGGAGATCCGCGGGGCGTCCTTCTTGTCGGAGCGGGCGTAGGAGTAGTGCGGCATGACGACCGTGATGCGCGCGGCGGACGCCCCGCGAGCCGCGTCGCACATCAGCAGCAGCTCGACGAGGTGCTCCTGCACCGGCCTGACCAGCGGCTGGATGAGGAAGACGTCCCGCTCCCGGCAGTTGGCCTGGAGTTGCACCTCGAGACAGTCGTTGGCGAACCGGCTGACGCGGGTCGGGCTGAGCGGCACGCCGAGGTGGGCGCAGACCTCCTTCGCCAGTTCGGGATGGGCACTGCCACTGAAAACGGCGATGTCTCGCACGATCCGCTCCTCGCATGATCATTACGGGCCGCGGTTCATGCTACTGACACCGCCCGCCTCACCACGGCACGGGTGTCCCGTCCCACGAGAAGAACGCGCCGCTCGGGCCGTCGTCCGGCAGCAGTGCCAGCCGTACGGCCCCGCGCGCCGCCTCGGCCGGATCGCCGCCCGTGGCGGCCAGCCCCGGGAGGAGGTCGGTGGCCCGCCGCCCGGGGGCGAGGGCGTTGACCTTGACGCCGTCCCCGGCGAGTTCCTGGGCGTACAGCAGGGTGAGCATGTTGAGTGCCGCCTTGGCCGAGCGGTAGGCACCGGAGCCCGGCCTGCCCGGGGCGAACTGCGGGTTGGGGCCGGTGCTCCAGGTGAACGAGGCCGGGCCGGTGGAGACGTTGACGACACGGGGGTGCGGGGAGCGGCGCAGGGCGGGCAGGAAGGCGTTGGTGACGGCGACGACACCGAGGACGTTCGTCTCGTACGTCCGCCGGAAGTCCTCGATGCCGGTCCCGGAGGGCGGGTCGAGACTCACGTTGATGCCCGCGTTGTTGACCAGCACGTCCAGGTGGTCGACCGCGGCGGCGGCCCGCGCGACGCTGCCGGCGTCCGTGACGTCGAGGACCAGCGGCCGGGCACCTTCGCCGATCTCCTCGACGGCCCGCTCCCCGCGCCCGGCGTCCCGGGAGGCCACGTACACGGAGAAGCCCTCGGTCACCAGCAGGCGGGCGATGTGCTTGCCGATGCCCTTGTTGGCACCGGTCACGAGTGCTGTGCGATCGTTCATACGTGCCACGGTCTCCCGACCGCGGCCGTCCTGCCAGGGACAACCTGTACCAGGAAGTTTTCGGGAGGCAGCATGGCGAGGCAGGAACTGGCCCGCTTCCTGCGGGACCGCCGGGCATCGCTGAGCCCACAGGAGTTCGGGCTCCCCGCGGGCGCCCCGCGCCGCACGCCCGGCCTGCGCCGCGAGGAGGTCGCGGAGCTGGCCCACATGTCCGTCGACTACTACACGCGGCTCGAACAGGCCCGCGGTCCCCGGCCCTCACCGCGCATCCTGGAGGCGCTGGCGGCGGCCCTGCGGCTGGCTCCGGCCGAGCGCGGCCATCTGTTCCGCCTGGCCGGATCGGCGGCGCCGCCCGGCGCCGGTCCGGTACGGCGGGTACGGCCGCACGTGGCCCAGATGCTGGAGCGGCTGCCGGAGACCGCCGCGATCGTGACCGACGCGTCCTACGGCCTGGTCGCCGTCAACCCCCTGGCGCGGATCCTGCTGGGCGGCGATCTCGTCGCCGGGACGACGAACCTGGCCCGGCGCCGGTTCCTGGGCGAGGGGCGGACGTACGAGAGTTCCGGCGCGCAGGAGTTCGGGCACATCGCGGCCGCCCGGCTGCGCCGCGCCGCCGGACGCTACCCGCACGACCCGCGACTCAGCTCGCTGCTACGGGAACTGCGCGCGGGCAGCGAGGAGTTCCGGCAGCTGTGGGAGATGCACACGGTGCACGCCCCCGGCCACCGCACCAAGCGCCTCGACCATCCGGTCCTGGGCAGGCTCCGGCTCAACTGCGACGTGCTGCTGGTACCCGAGGACGACCAGGAGGTGGTCCTGATCACCGCGGATCCCGGCTCACCGTCGGCCCGCACCCTGCGCCAGGTCGCCGCCACGGTGTAGCCACGGACCTCAACACGCCGGTCTGTCACGGCGTTTGGCGGGCATGCGCACTGTAGGAAGGAGGACCGTCGCGATGACGACTTCCCTCACGCGCCTGCCCAGGCGCATGCCCGGCTGGGCCAAGGTGGTGACCGCGTTCGTGCTGGTGCTCGTGGTGCTGTTCGCCGGGATCCGGCTGGCCGTACTGCCGGGCATCAAGGACCTGTTCGGCACCGAGACCCATGACCGGTCCGGCCCCGCGCTCCTGAAGTCCATCCAGGACATGAGCCGTTACGACGCCGCTTCCGGCAGCTTCCAGGTCGTCGTGGACCTGGAGAAGAACGCCAAGTACCTGCCCGACGCGATCCGCGGCACCCGCACCCTGTACGTCGGCGCGGGCAACGTGGACGCCTACGTGGACCTCGGTCAGGTGGGCAAGGACGATGTGACGGTCAACGGCGACCGCACGTCGGCCACGCTCCGGCTGCCGCACGCGCGACTCGGCAAGCCCGCCCTCGACCCCGACCACTCGTACGCCGTGTCCAAGCAGCGCGGTCTGCTCGACCGGCTCGGCGACCTGTTCTCGGACAACCCCAACAGCGAACACGCCGTGCAGGAACTCGCGGTGAAGCACATCGGCACCGCGGCGAAGGGCAGCGGGCTGACCACGCGGGCCGAGACGAACACCACCGACATGCTCCAGGGCCTGCTCGGCTCCCTCGGCTTCAAGGAGGTGCACGTGTCGTACGGGACGTGACACGGCGCCCAGAGCTCAGCCGCCCAGCACGCCCGGCAGGGTGAGTGCCCCGAGCAGGGTCGTGCCCAGCAGCAGCCAGGCCACGTAGTCGCCGACGTGGCCCGACTGCAAGCGGCGCAGCGGCCGTGCCCAGGCCGGGGCGGCGGTCCGGCTCGGGCGGGTGACGGCCAGCGCGGCGAGGGCGAAGGCCAGCAGCGTGGAGAGCAGGCCCAGCAGGACGCCGGCCGGGGTCCACCCCGCGGCGGCCGTGGCACCGGCCGGCCCGGCCTCGTCCACGGCCCGGGCGACCGCCTCCGCGAAGCCGGGGACCACGCCGACGGCGAGGGCTCCGGCGAGCAGCACGGCGGGGACGGCGGTCATGGTGTCCGGGATCCGGCCCAGCCTGCCGCGGGTCTCGGGCCGCTCGTCGGAGCCTCTGGTCTCGTCCTCGGAGACGTCCTCGGGGCGGGGCCCGAGGCCCAGGAACACCCGGGCGGCGACCCGCAGCACCGCGCCGGCGGTCACCGCGGACGCGGCGACGTACAGCACGGTGAGCGGGCCGCCCACGGCCTCCTCGGTGACCGACTTGCCGAGCGCCGTACCGAACGGCGGCAGCCCGGCCAGGCCCAGCGCGCCGGCGGTGAACATCACGCCGACCGCGCGCAGCCGCCGGGCCCGGCCGTGCAGCGCGTACTCGTCGACGCTGCCGTACCGGTCGAGGAGGATGCCCGCGCAGGCGAACAGCGCCGCCTTCACCCCCGCGTGCCCGAGGACGTACAGCGCGACCCCGTGGTCGGCCTCGGGGGTGAGCGTGCCGGCGCCGACGAGGAACAGCCCGGTGTGGGCGATGGTCGAGTACGCCAGCAGCCGCTTGATGTGCCGCTGGTACCAGCACATGATCGCGCCGACGGCCGCCGTCACCGCGCCGAGCACCACCAACGCCCGTTCCACGTCGGCGGGCGGGATCCCGCCCGGCCCGGAGAAGACCGTGCCGTACACCCGCCACACGCCGAACACACCGAGCTCGACCATGACGCCGGACAGCAGCATGCACACGGGGGTGGGCGCGACCGCGTGCGCGTCCGGGAGCCAGAACTGGAAGGGCACGATGGCGGCCTTGACCAGCAGCCCGGTCATGACCAGCACGAAGGCGGCGAGGACGAGCGCGTCGGGCCGCCCGTGCGCGGCGGCGGTGTCGAGGCCGTGCCCGATCTTCATCATGGCCAGCTCGCCGGTACGGGCGTACAGCAGGCCGATGCCCATCAGCAGGGCGTACGCGCCCAGGGAGTTGAGGACGCCGAAGGTGACCGCGCCCTGCACGGCCTTCGGATCGTCGATCCGGTAGCCGGTCAGCGCGTAGGCGACGACGCTCATCAGCTCGAAGAACACGAACGCGTTGAACAGGTCGCCGGCGATCGCGAACCCGCACATGCCGCCCTGGAACAGCAGCATCAGCGCGGGGAAGGAACCGGCGTGGCCGCGGGGCGGTTCGTCGAAGTAGTGCCAGGAGTACACCAGCGCCGCCAGCGTCAGCAGGGAGACGAGCGCGGCCATGCCGAGCCCCGGCCCGTCCCCGGTCAGGACGATGCCGACGCTCTCGCCGCGCACGGGCACCCAGCCGCCCGCCCACTCGACCAGCGGCGGGGAGGAGACCGGCAGCAGGACGAGCGCGAGCGCGGCCGTGCCGCCGGAGACGGCGCAGGCCACGGTCTCGGCGGCGAGCCGGGGCAGGCGGCGGCCGGTCGCGACGAGCAGGGCCGCGCCGAGTAGCGGTACGGCCACCAGCAGCGGCAGCAGACGGTGCATCAGCCGCGCAGCTCCCTGAGCTCGTCGGGGTCGACCGTGCCGTGCCGCTTGGCGATCTGGATGACGAGCGCGAGCAGCAGCGCGGTGACGGTGGCACCGACGACGACGTCGGTGAGGGCGAGGGCCTGCACCACCGGGTCGACCACCGGCCGTGAGCCGGGCGCGATGTCGGAGAACACCGGGGCGGTGCCGCCGCGGCGGTAGCCGACGGCCAGCAGCAGGACGTAGGTGGCGGCCTGGCACACCGACAGACAGCCGATGGCGTGGATCAGGTTGCGGCTGGTGGCCAGGCCGTAGCAGCCGGTCAGGAAGACCCATACGGCGACCAGGTACGGAAGGACGTGCAGCACGGCGGTCACAGGGATCTCAACTCCCGCTCTCCTCCTCGATCTCGACGGCCTGGTCCAGGAAATGGGCGAGCAGTACGACGACCGCGCAGGCGACCTCCATGCCGATGGCCGCGTTCAGCAGGGGGACGGTGCCGCCGGAGGACAGCGTGTTGAACGTGCCGTACGGCAGCAGTGTGTTGGCGAGGAAGGCGGTCCCGGCGAGCAGGCCCGCGAGGCCGAGCACCAGGTAGGCGGAGGCGGCGAGCGCGTCGGCGACCTCGAACACGGCGACCGGGCGGACGCGTTCGAGGGCGCGGTAGTCGGCGCCGAGGTACAGCAGGTGCAGGGCGGTCGCGGCGACCACGCCGCCCTGGAAGCCGCCGCCGGGGCTGAGCTGGCCGTGGGCGATCACATAGAGGCCCGAGAGCAGGGCGACGGGCAGCACGATCAGGGCGTAGCGGCGTACCGGCATCGCCACGTCGGCGGCTTCGGGGCGGGCCCGGTGCTCGTCCCGGGTCTGGCGCAGCAGGACCACGCAGCCCAGCACGGCGCCGAACAGGATGGTCATCTCGCCGAGGGTGTCGTAGGCGCGCTGGTCGAAGTTGACGGAGGAGATCGTGTTGGCGATGTGCCGGGCGAGGGAGGCGTGCACGGCCCGCTCGCCGTACGGGTGCCGGCGGCCGCCGAAGGCCGGCAGGTCGAAGCAGGCGGCGACGAGCAGGGCGGCGAGGCCCGCGCCGCCCACGGCCAGCAGCCACAGCCGAGCGCGCCGGGTCACCGGTCGCCGTCCTTCGCCCGGGGCCGCCGCCGCACCTTGCGCACCGACAGCATCGCCAGCAGCGGGGTCAGCGCGGAGCCGACGGCCAGCTGGGACAGGCCGACGTCGGGGGCCTGGAGCACGGTGAACAGCACGGCGAGCAGCACCCCGAGGACGGACAGCACCAGGGCCTGCCGGGCCGGGTCACGGGTGGCCACGGCCGCGGTCGCGGCGGCGGCCACCAGCAGCAGGGCGACGACGATCACCACGTCAGCCACGCCGCACCCCCCGCACTCCGCCGGACAGCGCGCGGGAGGCGACCAGGTTGCCGCCGATCAGCAGGGCGCCGACGACGAGGAGTTTGACCATGGCGCGGCCCGGTCCGGTGGCCGCGCACAGGACGGCCACGACGGCCGCGCCGAGGACCGCGGCGGCCCAGGTCGGCCCCCAGGCCCGCGGCCGGTCGTCCTCGAGTTCGTCGCTGAGCAGCCGGGCGAAGACGAGGGTGCCGACCGGGCCGAGCAGCGCCAGCAGCAGCGCCAGGTCGACGTAGGCGGGGCGGCCGTAGCCCTGGGAGAGGAGCAGCAGGCAGGGGCAGACCGCCGAGGTGATCAGGTTCTGGGCCATGACCCGGCGCCGCAGCGGGCCGGTGGCCACGCCCCACAGGGCCGCGCCCGCTCCGGCGGCGAGCAGGACGGCCGCCGCAAGGATCCAGCCGTTCACCGCCACACCGCCCGTCGCGCGGCCCGGGCCGCGCAGGCCGTGACGGCCGCCGCGCCCGCCCCGACCGCCCACTCCAGGGGGTAGACGGTGCTGATCAGCACCAGCCAGAGCAGGACGAGCCCGGCCCACCAGGCGAGCCACTCGCCGACAGCGAGGAGGACCGTACGCCGGTTCACACGCCACCTCCTCGGGCCGCCGGTTGATGGTGCGTCAGACGATGCCCACTTGCCCGACATTCGCTTTTTGTGGTCGATTATTATCATTTGTTGCCATTCACGGCATCCAAGCACCGACCGTGCCGGAGCGGGCGGCGGCGCGCGGGTCTCCGCCCGGAGTGCCCCGGGAGCACGTCCGGAAACCGCCGGTCGGGCGCGGCCCCAGCGCCACGGGGACGGCATCCCCGGACGGTTCGCGGGTAACCGGCCTACGACGCAGGGAAGTTGAAGACTGGAGGACACCGGATGGGTATCACTGCCGCACGCCTGCGCACCCTCAGGGCGGGCCGCGCACGCACCGGCCGGACCAAGGCGAAGGCGGGCCGTGCGGCCAAGGCCGAGCACCACGCCCTGCCGCTGCCGGTGCGGCTGCTGGCGATGCTCGTCGCCTTCGTCTTCATGGTGGCGTTCGCCATCGTCCTGGCGCGGCTCACCCTCCAGCCGTCCCCGGCGTCGGTGTCCCTCACGCACACCAACCTGCATCCGGGCCGATCCCTGAAGGCGTACCTGGACCAGCCCGAACTGCGCGACGCGGTCAAGCAGATCGGCGGGAACGTGGTGCTGGGCATCCCGTTCGGCGTGCTGGTCCCGATCCTCGCGCCGAGGGCACGCGGACTACTGAAGGTGCTGCTGCTCACCGCGCTCGTCATGCTGCTGGTGGAGCTGGCACAGGGCACGCTGGTGACCGGACGCGCCTTCGACGTGGACGACGTCATCCTCAACACCAGCGGGGCGCTGGTCGGTTACCTGCTCCTGGGACGACGGCTCGGGCGAACGGTGCACGCGCGCGTACGGAAACAGTGATCGACCGGAGCCGGTCCGTACCAATCTATTGACGGGGGCTTACCTCACTTCTTAAATCAAGTGGCGACGCATCCACCCCCCACGGAAGGAGAGTCGTGGCCTCCCCACGCCTGCTCCGCAGATGTCTGTTCGCCGCCCTGTCGGCCGTCCTGGCGGCGTCCGCCGCCGTCGGCCCCGCCCGGGCGGACGCCTCCGACGCGGGCACGTCCCGCGCGGGTGCGCCCGTCGCCGCCGCCGTCGCCTTCTCCGACTCCTTCGACGGGCCCGCCGGCGCCGCGGTCGACTCCTCCAAGTGGCAGACCGAGACCGGCGACAACGTCAACAACCACGAGCGGCAGTACTACACGTCCGGGACCAGGAACGCGGCCCTCGACGGACAGGGCCACCTGGTCATCACCGCGCGGCGCGAGAACCCGGCCGGCTACCAGTGCTGGTACGGCAGCTGCCAGTTCACCTCGGCCGGGCTGAACACCTCCGGGAAGTTCAACGCGCAGTACGGGCACGTGGAGGCCCGGATGAAGATCCCGCGCGGGCAGGGCATGTGGCCCGCGTTCTGGATGCTCGGCACCCCGGTCGACTGGCCGGACTCGGGCGAGATCGACGTCATGGAGAACGTCGGCTTCGAGCCCTCGACCGTGCACGGCACCATCCACGGCCCCGGCTACTCCGGTTCGGGCGGCATCGGAGCGGCCTACTCCCTCCCGGGCGGCCAGGCCTTCGCGGACGCCTTCCACACCTTCGCCGTCGACTGGGCACCCGACTCCATCACCTGGTCGGTGGACGGGAACGTGTACCAGCGGCGCACGCCCGCCGACCTGGGCGGCAGGACGTGGGTGTTCAACAAGCCGTTCTTCCTGATACTCAACCTGGCCGTGGGCGGCTACTGGCCCGGCGACCCGGACGGCTCCACCTCGTTCCCGCAGCAGCTCGTGGTGGACTCGGTGTCGGTGACGACCGGCAGCACCGGAACCGGCTCCGCCATCCGGGGCCTGGCCGGCAAGTGTGTGGACGTGGCCGGGGCGAACTCCGCCAACGGCACGCCCGTACAGCTGTACGACTGCAACGGCACCGCGGCCCAGCAGTGGACGGTCGGCGCCGACGGCACGATCCGGGCGCTCGGCAAGTGCCTGGACGTCACCGGCGGCGGCACCGCGGACGGCACGACGGTCCAGCTCTACGACTGCAACGGCAGCGCCGCCCAGAAATGGGCCGTCTCCTCGGCGAACGACATCGTGAACCCTCAGGCGAACAAGTGCCTGGACGTCACGGGCAACAACTCCGCCAACGGCACCCGGCTCCAGATCTGGACCTGCTCGGGCGGCGCCAACCAGAAGTGGACGGTCGGCTGAGCCCTACGACCAGCGCGGGGCCCAGGTGAACTTGCCGCCGCCCACCCAGCGGACCACGTCCGGGTCGTCCAGGTCGTGGACCGTGATGCCGTACGCGGCGGCGGCTTCCAGAACGTCGGTGACGGCGTGCGCCTCACCGACCACCTGCCCGTCTATCTCCACGATGCGGAAGGGCGGGTCACCCGGCTTCCCGCGCATCACCGCGTGCACCAGGATCCGCGGGTGGGACATATAGGGCACTGCTTGTTCGGTCATGCAATTCAGCGTAGAACGCGCGGCGCCCCGACGTGTCGTCCGCGACCGCCGTCGAGCGGTCCGAGGACGCTCAGGGGCGCCGCCAGTCGTCGCTCCCGAGGTGCGAGCCGGCCATCGGGCCCATCCGGAGCATGCCGCCGTCGACGGCCCAGGAGGCGCCCGTGACGTAGGAGGCGTCCGGGCCCGTCAGGAAGGCGATGACGGCCGCGACCTCCCGGGCGTCGCCCGGCCTGCCGAGCGGCAGGCCGGGGCGGCTCTCGGTGTACGGGTCCGTGTCCTCCTGGCCGGTCATCGGCGTGGCGATCTCGCCGGGGGCGACGGCGTTGACCGTGATGCCGTACTCGGCGAGTTCCAGCGCCATGACCTGGGTGAGCAGGCCGAGGCCGCCCTTGGCCGCGCAGTACGGGGCCGCGCCCACCCGGGGCTGGTGTTCGTGGACGGAGGTGACGTTGACGATCCGGCCGCCGTCGCCCTGCCGGATCATGTGCCGGGCCGCGTGCTGCCCGCACAGGAAGGGGCCGAGCAGGTCGACGTCGATGACCTCGCGCACCGTGTCCGGTTCCAGGTCGAGGAAGGGCGTCGAGGTCCCCGTACCGGCGTTGTTGACCAGGATGTCGAGCCGGCCGAGCCGGTCGCACAGCTCGTCGACCGCACCGGCGGCGCCGGGCAGCCGGGTGAGGTCCATCTGCGTCACGACGGCCCGCCGCCCGGCGGCGCGCACCTCCTCGGCGGTCTCCTCCGCGCCCTTGAGGTCGGTGTGCCAGGTGATGCCGATGTCCACGCCCTGCCGGGCCAGGCGGACGGCGGTGGCGCGGCCGATGCCGGAGTCGGCGCCGGTGATCACGGCCACCGGGGAGCGCGGTGCGGCGGGAGCGGTCATGACAGGCCTCCTCCACGTGGGGCAGGTGGACGGAGCACCGCAGTACCCGGGTGCGAACCGGGCAAACCGGCAGGCCGCCGTGCGGCCCCGGCGCCGCTGGGGAACCCTGGAGGAGCACCCGAGGAAGAGGAAGCGGAGGCGGCATGGATCCCGTCGAGGCACTGGACCGGATCGCCTTCCTGCTGGAGCGGGCCATGGCGCCGACCTACCGGGTACGTGCCTTCCGCACGGCCGCCCGGGTCCTTGCCGCACTGCCTGGCGAGGAGGTGGCCGAGCGGGCGTCGGCGGGGACGCTGGAGTCGTTCAAGGGCGTCGGCCCGAAGACCGCGCAGGTCGTGCGCGAGGCGCTGGCCGGAGAGACTCCGGACTACCTGCGGAAGCTGGAGGCCGAGGCGGAGAGTCCGCTCGCGCGGGGCGGCGAGCGGCTGCGGGCACTCCTGCGCGGCGACTGCCATCTGCATTCGGACTGGTCCGACGGCGGCAGCCCGATCGACGAGATGGGCCGGGCCGCGGCCGGGCTCGGCCACGAGTGGGCGGTGCTCACGGACCACTCCCCCCGGCTGACGGTGGCACGCGGTCTGTCCCCCGAGCGGCTGCGCGAACAGCTGACGGTGGTGGCGGAGCTCAACGAGACCTGGGCCCCGTTCCGGCTGCTGACCGGCATCGAGTGCGACATCCTCGAGGACGGCTCGCTCGACCAGGAGCCGGAGCTGCTCGACCGGCTCGACGTGGTGGTGGTGTCGGTGCACTCCAAACTGCGCATGGACGCCCGGTCGATGACCCGCCGCATGGTGGCCGCCGTCCGCGACCCGCACTCCGACGTCCTCGGCCACTGCACCGGACGGCTGGTGACCGGACGGGGACGGCCGGAGTCGGAGTTCGACGCGGACGAGGTGTTCGCCGCCTGCGCCGAGACCGGCACGGCCCTGGAGATCAACTCCCGCCCGGAGCGGCTGGACCCGCCCCGGCGGCTGCTGCGGCGGGCGGTCGAGGCGGGCGTGCTGTTCTCCGTCGACACCGACGCGCACGCGCCGGGCCAGCTGGACTGGCAGATCCACGGGTGCGCGCGGGCGGAGGAGTGCGAAGTGCCGGCCGAGCGGGTGGTGACCACCTGGTCCATGGACGAACTGCTGGCCTGGACGAGGGAGCGCCGTACGCCGTCCGGAGTGGCGGGTTCCTGACGTGGTACCCGGGCGAGGCGAGACGCACAGGACAGACGAGACGCACAGGACAGACGAGACGCACACGAGAGAAAGGCCCCCGGATGGACCGTGACCGTGCCGCCGTCTTCGATGTCGACGGAACGCTCGTCGACACCAACCACCTGCACGTCGTGACCTGGTGGGAGGCCCTTCGGCAGGCGGGCCACCACGTGCCCATGCACGCCGTGCACCGGGCCGTCGGGCTCGGCTCCACCGACCTGATCGCCCATCTGCTCGGCGACGACCGCGACAAGGACCGGGACGATGAGCTCAGCGCCGCGCACAAGGCGCTGTACGGCCAGTACTTCGACCGGCTGCCCGCGCTCCGGGACGCCGGGGAACTGCTCGGGCGCCTGCACGGGGACGGCTGGACGGTGGTGCTGGCCACCTCGGCGAGCGGCGCGGAGCTGGGCGCGCTGCGCCGGGCGATCGACGCGGACGAGGCCATCACGGCCACCGCGAGCGCCGACGACGTGGAGCGGGGCAAGCCCGCGCCCGAGCCCGTCGAGCACGCGCTGGAGCTGGCCGGGGTGCCCGCGGAGCGGGCGGTGTTCGTGGGCGACACGGTGTGGGACATGCGGGCCGGCCGACGGGCCGGGGTGCGCTGCGTCGGCGTCCTGTGCGGCGGCATTCCACGGGCCGACCTGGAGGAGGCCGGCGCGGAGGCGGTCTACGACGATCCCGCGCACCTGCTGGCCTCCCTGGGCGACAGCCCGCTGGCCTGAGCACGCCCCGGAGCCCGGACTCCGCTGCTGAGGAACCGCGATCTTGGGATACCCGTACCGGATGACGAGCGTGACACGGACTCCCCGGCAGGCGCTGCGCCAGGGCGTGCGAGGCGTCGGCCGGTCCGCCCGCGCGGCCTGGCGCGGCCCGGGCCGGGAACGGGACCTGATGGTGCAGTCCCTCAAGGCCGCCGGGGCCGCGCTGCTGGCCTGGGTGGTGGCGAGCGACCTGCTGGGCGACCCGCTGGCCCTGATGGCGCCCTGGGTGGCGCTGGTCATGGTGCAGGCCACGGTGTACAGCTCGCTGCGGCAGGCCGCCCAGCAGGTCACCGCGATCTGCGCCGGTACGCTGCTGGCCTCGGCGGCGCAGGCCCTCACCGGGAACACGCTGGGCGCGCTCGCCGTGTCCCTGCCCGTGCTGATGCTGCTGGCGAACTGGTCGCGCTTCGGCGACCAGGGGATCTACGGCGCCACCACGGCGGTGTTCGCCCTGGCCCCCGGCAGCCTCACGGCGGCCTCGGTCGGGCACCGGGTGGGCCTGGCCGCGCTGGGCGCGGTGATCGGGGTGGCCGTCAACGCGTTCGTGCTGCCGCCGATCCATCTGCGGGACGTACGGGAGAACCTCGCGGCGCTGGCCCGGGAGGCGGGCGACGTGCTGTGCGAGATCGCCGCCGGTCTCCGCCGGGGGGACTGGGACGCCGATGCCGCGGCCGACTGGTCGCACGGCTCGGGCCGGCTCGAGGACCGGCTGGAGTCGCTGCGCTCGGCCCGCGGCTGGAGCCGGGAGAGCCTGCGGCTGACCGACCGGGCCCTGCACGCCCTGGGCCGGGTCCCGTCGGACGTGCCGCCGGAGGCGGAGGACGACCGGTGGAGCCGGGTCACCGGTCATGTGCGCGCCCTGACCCGGACGCTGGTGGTCGCCGCCGACGACGGCCGTACGGCCACGGCTCCGGACCCGGCGCTGCTGGAGCCGTACGCGGATCTGCTGGAGCTGATCGCGCGGGCCTGCCACGTGGAGGGCGGCCGTCTGCTGGACGGGCGGCCCGACGCGGGTTCCGCCGGATGTGCCGAACGGGATTCCGACGGGGATTCCGGCGCCCGGCAGGACGACGACACCGATGAGGCGCGCCGGGAGCTGCGCCGGCAGTTGCAGGAGGGCCTGCGGGAGCACGCCGGCTGGGAGGCGCCCCGGGCGGCGGTCCTCGGCTCGCTCCTGCTCCAGGCCGAGAACCTGTGGGCGGAGACCGTTCCCCACACCACCGGCGAGTCCGGACGGTGACACACATCACCGCACAGGACGGCACACACCGGAACAACCTCCGGTGGTTCTCCGTTGAACCGACCGTGGGTGCGGATGGGACAGTGTCCCCGGGCCTCACCTTTTGCCCACAGGGACGATCGTTCGGCTGAAGCCCTGTGGAGCCTTTCGCCGAGAGGCGACCGCCATCCGTGCCCACCACATGGCTGCCCCGACCGGTCTTCCCCCGTCCGGTCGGGGCTCTCTCATGTCCGGCCCGGTCATGCCCCGCCGTCGACGAACGCCCGCAGATCCGCCGTGAGCCGCTCGCCGTGGGTGAACGGCAGGCCGTGGCCCGCGTTCTCGTAGACCTTCAGCGTGCCGTCCGGCACGAGCCGCGCCGAGCGGGCGCCGGTCACGTCCAGTGGTGCCGAGAAGTCGTGCGTGCCGTGCACCACCAGCACCGGCATCCGCAGTTTGGGCATCTCGGCGGTGACGTCCACCGCGACGGCCAGGTCCTGTACGGCGATCGACGCGTGCGGGGTGGTGGCCAGGCAACGGTCGATGATGTGGCGCCGGAAGGCCGGCGACACCTCGATGCCGGGCAGGCCGATGCCGAAGAACTGGTCGGCTCCGTCCTCGTAGTAGCCCGCCCGGTCGCGCCGGTGGACCTCGTTGGCGGCGCGTGCGTCGGCGGGGTCCACCCCGTCCGGGTTGTCGGCCGTCCGGACCACGCCGGGCGCGATGCCGCTGACGAGGGCGACCCGGGCCACCCGGTCGTCGCCGTGCCGGGTCAGGCAGCGCACCACCTCGACGCTGCCCAGCGAGTGACCCACCATCGTGACCTCGCGCAGGCCGAGGTGGTCGAGGAGTCCCCGCAGGTCGTCGGCGAGGCTGTCGAGGCCGAACCCGCCCCACACGTCGTCGGAGCGTCCGTGTCCCCGCCGGTCCATGCTGACGCACCGGTATCCCGCCGCCGCCAGCGGCAGCATCTGGAACTCCCACAGCTCGGTGCCCAGCCAGGCGCTGTTCACGAAGACGATCACCGGGCCGGCGGCGGGCCCGTAGTCGACGTAGTGCAGGCGTACACCGTCGACGGGGCTCTCGAAGTACGGCATGGAACGTCCTCCTGGAATCCGGTGGGGTGGGTACGTCCTCGATGGTTCCGGCTCCGGCGGCCGGGGTCGATTACCTCACGTGTAATGACCGGCGCCCGGCCGCGTGCATGGCCGGCGAACCGGGTACTCGGAGCTCCGGCCGTCAGCCGCCACCGAGAGGAGCCGAAGGTGAGCAGCGCAGCGGGCAGCAAGGTCGTGGTCACGGGCGCCACCGGCAACGTCGGTACCAGCATGGTGCGCCTGCTGGCGGAGGATCCGCAGGTCGAGTGGGTGCGGGGGCTGGCCCGCCGGACGCCGGAGTGGATGCCCCCGAAGACCGAGTGGTCCCGGGTCGACGTGGCGTCGGAACAGGCCGATCTCGCCGAGCGCTTCGCGGGGGCCGACGCGGTGGTCCATCTGGCGTGGGCGTTCCAGCCGACGCACGACCCGGCGAAGACCTGGCGGACCAACGTACTCGGGAGCATCCGGGTGTTCGAGGCGGTGGCCGCGGCGGGGGTGCCGGTGCTGGTGCACGCCTCGTCGGTCGGCGCCTATTCACCGGGGCCGAAGGACTACGCGGTGGACGAGTCGTGGCCGACACACGGCTGGCCGGACGCCGCGTACTGCCGTGAGAAGGCCTATCTGGAGCGGGCCCTGGACATCTTCGAGCGGGACCACGCCGATGTGCGCGTGGTGCGGATGCGCCCGGCCTTCCTCTTCAAGCGGGAGTCGGCGAGCGAGCAGCGCCGGATCTTCGCCGGCCGCTTCCTGCCGGGCCCGCTGGCCCGTCCCGAGCTGATGCGCTTCCTGCCGGACATACCCGGGCTGCGGGTGCAGGCGCTGCACACCGACGACGCGGCCGAGGCGTACCGCATGGCGCTGCGCCGGCCGGATGCCCGGGGCGCCTACAACCTGGCGGCCGAACCGCCGGTCGACGCCGAGCTGCTGAGCGGGATGCTCGGCACCCGTCCGGTACGGCTGCCCCGTACCGCGGCCCGGTCCGCGATCGCCGCAGCCTGGGGGCTGCACCTGGTGCCGGCCTCCCCGCACCTGTTCGACGCGGTGCTGCGGCTGCCGATCATGGACTGCACGCGCGCGCGTACCGAGCTGGGCTGGCGGCCGGAGCGCACCGCGACGGACGTGCTCCAGGAGTTCCTGAGCGGGTTCCAGCAGGGCGCGGGGGCCGGCACCGAGCCGCTGCGGGGCCACAAGGTCGGCTGAGGTTTCGCAGGTCACAGGGCTGGTACTCGTACCCGCCGCGCAACGACCCGAGGGAGGACGCCGTGGCCGACGACCGCCACGAAGAACCCGGGGACGAGACCCACCCCGTGCCGCGGGACCTGCCGGACCAGCAGGCGCGACCGGTCGAGGACCCGTGGGATCCGGCGCCGGGCGAGGGTCTCGACGACACCGCCGAGGACGACGTGCCCGACACCGACGAGGCCGGAACCGGGCGGCAGGGAGCGCCGCGCTCGGGGACGGAGCAGACCGAGCATCCCGTACCGGACGAGCCCTCGGCCTGAGCCCCGAGCCCCCGGCGGGTGCCCGTCCTCACGCGTCGGGTGCCCGCTCCCGCAGTGCCCTGCGCCAGGCCGGCAGCCGGTCCTCGGCGGTCGGCTCCTCGCGTCGGCCGCCGCGCGCGAAGAAGTCGGCCAGCGGCAGGATCGCCGCGCCCACCGTGACCGCGTCGGGGCCGAGCCGGCCGAGGTCGATGGTGACCTTCTCGGCCGGGTGGCGCAGCGCGTACGTGGCGGCATGGCGGCGTACGGCGGGCAGGAAGCGGGTGCCGAGCTGGAGCCCGGCCCAGCCGCCGATCAGGATCCGCTCGGGCTGGAACAGGTTGATCAGGTCGGACAGGCCGGCGCCGAGGTACTCGGCGGTCTCCTCCAGGACAGCGAGTGCGACCGGGTCGGCGGCCGTGCCCTCGGGCGGGTAGGCGGCGGCGAGCATCGCGGTGAGCGCGGTCTCCTCGTCGGTGCCCTCCGGCGGGTGTCCGCCTTCCTCCCGCCAGCGGTCGAGCAGCGACTCGGCGCCCGCGTAGGCCTCCAGGCAGCCGGGCGCCCCGCAGCGGCAGCGGCGTCCGCGCACCCGTACCGTCAGATGCCCCCACTCGACGGCCCGGCCGTGCTCCACCTCCGGGGTGACGAGGCAGGCGCCGACGCCGGAGCCGAACAGCACCACGATCGCGTTGCGGGCGCCGCGCCCGGCGCCGAACCACATCTCGGCCTGGCCGAGGGTCTTGGCGCCGTTGTCGATGAAGTAGGGGACGGTGTCGGGGAGCTGGGAGCCGGAGCGGAGCAGGGACTCCAGTGGTACGGCGTCCCAGCCGATGGTCTGCCCGTGCACCACGGCGCCCCGGTCGGCGGTGTGCTCCACGATGCCTGGGACGCCGACCCCGACCCCGAGCAGCCGCTCGGGAGCGGTCCGCGCGCCCGCGAGGACCTCGGCGACGCCGTCGCGGATGTGACCGACGATGCCGTCGACGTCGTATCCCTGCCGGGTCAAGGGGCGTTCGGCGCGGGCCAGTTCGGTGAGGGTCAGGTCGAACAGCTCGACGCGGACGCGGGTCTCGCCGACGTCGACGCCGATCATGTGGCCGCTGTCCGGGGCGACCCGCAGCAGGGTGCGGGGGCGGCCGCCGTCGGAGTCGACGCTGCCGGCCTCCTCGACCAGCCCGTCGGCGACCAGGTCCGCGACCACGTTGCTGACCGAGCCGGAGCTCAGCCCGGTCGCCGGGCCGAGCTCGAAGCGGCTGAGGGGGCCGTCGAAGTACAGCCGTTGCAGCACCGCCGTGCGGTTGCCCCGCCTGAGGTCGCGTACCGTACGCCCGTTCCGCCCCGCCATGTGGCTCCTCCCGAACCCTGCCCGACCTGCAACATACCTCCGCGGGCGGGCTCGGCGCGACATTCGTCCAACCCTTAGTTCATGCTATGAGCTAAGAGGGAGTTCCATGATTTCGTCCAGGGCCGCCACGAGTTCGGGCGCGACCCGTTCCTGGACCCGGCGCCGCCGGCCCTCGTCCGCCCCGCGGGGGACGGTCTCCGTGAGCATGATCAGGTAGAGGTAGGCACGGTAGAGGGCGAGCCGGAGGCGGGCCGCGGTGTCGAAGCCGACCCGCCCGCCGGCCTCCCGGTAGCCGGCCAGGAAGGCCTCGTCCTTCCCGATGTCCCCGAGCAGCGCCAGGGAGACGAAGTCGGCCAGCGGGTCGCCCCAGAACATGCGCTCACCGTCGATCAGTCCGCCGATGCGCACCTCCCCCGCCGAGCGGTCCAGCAGGATGTTGCCCGGCCACAGGTCGAAGTGGACGAGGCCCGGCACGGTGACCTCGTCGAGGGCACCGTAGGCGGCCCCGACGACGCGGGCCACCTCGTCGGCGGGGCGGGGCAGCCGGGCCCCGTAACGGCGGGCGTCGTCCAGGACGGCGTCCAGCATCGCGGTGAACGCGGTCCGCCAGTCACCGGCGAGGGGGCCGAGCGCTCCGGACGGATAGCCGAAGCCCCGCCCGGTCACCCGGTGCAGACGGGCCACCTGGCGGCCCAGCTCCGTACGCAGGGCCGCCCGTTCGGTCTCGGTGACCGAGCCGTCCCAGGGTTCGCCCGGACAGGCCGTCATCAGCAGATGGCGTACGGCCGTGTCGGCGCCCAGGGCCACGAGGCGTGGTGCCGGCACGCCGGCCTCGGCGGCGCCGCGGTAGAACTCGGCCTCGGAGACGAGCAGCCGTTGCTCGTGGCGCAGCCCGGGGGCGTCCGGCGCGACCTTGAGCACATAGCGGCGGCCGTCGGTGAGCCGCAGTTCCTCGACCGAGTTGTAGGTGCCGCCGTCCAGTGGGCGCAGGTGGGCCAGGCGGCCGGGAGGGATGCCCGAGCCCTCCAGGGCGCGCCGGGCCCGTTCCCAGGAGTCCACCACCGTGCGCCCACCCCTCCCCTTCGGGTCAGCCGGCCGCGTACACGTCCTCGACGTAACGGCCGGCCGCCACCAGTGCGTCGAGCCACTGCCCGGCCGCCGCCTCGTCGGCACCGGGAGTGCGGTCCCGGTACAGCGTACGGAACGCCTCGCGCACGCCGGGTGCCATCCGCGAACCGTCGCCGCAGACGTACACCCGGGCTCCGGCGCCCAGCAGTTCCCAGACCTCGTCGGCCTCGGCGGCGACGCGGTGCTGCACGAACAGCATGCCGTCCTCGGGTGCCGCGCTGAAGGCCGGGCGCAGCGAGACGGCCCCGGCGGTCTCGGCGGCCCGGAGTTCGTCCGCGTGCAGGAAGTCGGCGTCGGGGGCGTCGCAGCCGAAGTAGCAGAGCGCGGGCGGGAGTTCGGCGCCGGCGGCGAGTGCGGCGGTGCGGTCGGCGATGGCGCCCCGGAAGGGGGCGAGCCCGGTACCCGCGGCGATCATGACGACCGGCGCGGTGACGTCCGTCCGGAACGCCTCCCGGCACGGCTGGACGCGGGCGAGCACCGTGTCGCCGGGCCGGAGCGAGGCGAGGTGGCCGGAGCCGGTGCCCCGGTAGACGCCCTTGCCGGAGCGGGCGGGCGCCTGGAGCAGGGAGACCATCAGATCCGCGTGGCCGGGGCCGGCCGCGGGCGAGGACGAGATGGAGTAGTGCCGGGGGCGCAGCGGTGTGAGCAGGTCGAGGAGCCGGGCCCAGTCAACGGCGCCGCGCAGTGCCGGGTGGTCCTCGATCACCTCGACGAGGGTGCGCGGGTCGTCGGTCAGGGCGGCCAGGGCGGCCCGCTCGGGCGGGCAGGGGTTGGCCTCGGCGAGCGCGGACAGCTGGGCCGGGGTCGGGCGCTCCTGCAACTCCACGTGGTGGGTCAGCAGTTGGCGTGTGGTCAGCGGCCGGTCGACCGCGATGCCGGCGGGGCGCGGGCGGGTGGCGCGGATGTCCAGGACGGTGTCGAGGCCGACGCCGAGTGCGGTCGCGGCGCGCTCGACGAGGTCCGGGGCGTTGGCGGGCAGGACGGTGAGGTGGTCGGCGGTGCGGTAGGTGACACCGTCGGGCAGGGCGATGCGCAGGAACCGCTTGGTGCGCGGATGTCCGGGGGCGGTGAGGTCGCGGGCCTCGGTGACCGTCATGGGCAGCAGTCCGTGCCGCTCGGCGAGCGCGTCGAGCGGGCCGCCGGTCAGGGTGCGGACCTCGTACCCCGTGGCTGGTTCGGCCGGGGCGGAGACGGTGGCGTCGGGGTCGCCGTGGTGTTCCAGGAGGGCGGTGCGCAGGCGGGCGGTGAAGTCGCGGACGGTGCCGGTCAGGTCGCCGGAGGCGTCGGCGGCGGCGCGGCCGGTGAGCCGGGTGGCGCCCAGTTCGGCGAGACGGGCGTCGACGCGGGTCGGGACCTGCTGGTAGGTGGCGGCCCAGTTGCGGTCGCCGACACCGAGGACGGCGTAGGTCACCCCCGTCAGGTCGGGGGTGCCGTCCAGCCAGGCGGCGAAGGCGGTGGCGTCGTCGGTGGGGCGGCCGTTGTAGGAGGCGGCGGTGATGACGACCGGGCGGTCGGTGGGCAGGCCCTCGGCGTAGGCGTCGAGCGGGGCCACCTGGGTGTCGCAGCCGAGGGCGGCGGCCTCGTCGGCCAGTTGGGCGGCGAAGTCGCGGCAGGTGCCGTAGTTGCTGCCGTGCAGGAACAGGGCGGCGGTGCCGGGGCGGACGCGGGACGGGAGGGCGGCCGGGGCGGTGGCCTCGGGAGCCGGGGCGGGGGTGGTGCCCGGCAGCGGGGTGTGGGCGCGGTCGGCGGGGGTGCGCGGGGTCAGGGTCAGGGTGAAGCCCTCGGGCTTGAGGGTGAGGGTCTCCTTCACCGTGAGCGCGTAGTCGGCGTGGTCGTGCAGGCGGTAGCGGTGGACGAGCATCGCCAGCAGCATGGTCGCCTCGTGCAGCGCGAACTGCCGTCCGATGCAGGCGCGTTCGCCGGTGCCGAACGGTTTGAAGGCGTGCACGGGCCGGGCCGCCTCCGCCTCGGCGGTGAACCGGTCCGGGTCGAACAGCTCGGGGTTGTCGCCCCAGACGGGCTGCCGGTGCAGCGTCGGGGCGAGCACCGTGACGGCCTGCCCGGCACGCAGCGGGACCCGGCCGCCGAGCAGCGTGTCCTGAAGGGCGTGCCGGCTGAAGGCGGCGGCCGTCGGCCACAACCGCAGTGCCTCGCCCAGGACTTGGCGGGTGTAGGTGAGCCTGCCGACCTCGTCGTACGTCGGCTCGGGATCGGCGTCCTCGCCCCACAGGGCGTCGGCCTCGCGCTGGACGAGCCGGAGCGCGGTGGGGTGCTTGGCCAGGTAGTACAGGGCGAAGGACATCGCGCCGGAGGTGGTCTCGTGCCCGGCGATCAGGAAGGTGATGACCTGGTTGCGGATGTTGGCCGGGTCCAGGGTGCGGCCGTCGGCGGGGTGTCCGGCGGTGAGCATCAGCCCGAGGAGGTCGTCGGCGCCGCTCTGGTCGGTGCCGGCGCGGGAGGCGATCACGTCGTCGACGACCTGCGCGAGATAGGCGGCGTCGGTCCGGAAGGCCGCGTCGGCGACCTCGTGGTCCCCGCCCGGGGTGCGGGCGAGGCGGGTCATGCTCCACTCCAGGCAGCGGACCATCGACTCGACGAAGGGGTGCGGTTCGGCGCGCTCGAAGGAACCGAAGTCGTAGTCGAATCCGGCGAGTCCGATGGTGTCGAGCGTCATCCGGGTCATGTCGTCCGGCACGTCCACCGGCGATCCCTCGCGCGCGGCACGGTCCCAGGAGGCGATGAGCCGGCGGGCCACCTTCAGCATCACCGGGTGGTAGGTGCGCATCGAGCCGAGCGCGAAGGCGGGCATGAGGATGTCGTGCGCCCGCGCCCAGTTGGGCTCGTCGTTGTACGCGGTGAACAGTCCGTCGGCGGCGAACTCCCGTACGTTCTCCAGGGCGGGGCCGATGTGCTTGGCGAACCGCTCCTCGTCGGCGAGGTCGGCCACCAGGTCGGCGTCGGCGACGAACAGTGTGTCCCGTCCGTGCAGGCGCCGGACGAGCACCGGCCCGTGGGCCCGCATGAGTTCCATGACCTGCTGGATGGGGGTGCGGCCGGGTCCGGTCGCGGTGATGTCGACGACGGGGACGCCCGGGAGGGTGCTCGGGGCCTCGGGGTGCGGCGCGGTGGGGGGCATGACGCGGCAACTGCCTTTCGCGGTACGGGTGGTACTGCGCACCAGCGTGCTCTGCCGACGGCTTCGGCCGTGACCGCGGGACTACACGATCGTGCAGTCGAAATCCTCCGGGAGGGCTTGCGCGGGCCCTCAGCCCGGGAGTAGGCGCACCTGACCGTCGGGGAGTCTGCGCCACCAGTGCTCGTAGCGGCGGTAGGCCCTGGGCTCGCGGCGGGCCAGCAGGGCGGTCAGCGAGCGGGCCTCCTCGGCGAGTCCGTCCCAGTCGGCGGAGGTCAGTTCGTGGAAGGCCGTCGCCTCGACACCGTCCTCGACCGGCCGCCACACGCCCGCGACCCGGCCGTCGACCAGCAGGGTCGGCAGCACGTCGCCGTTGACGCGGATCACCACGCGGCGCAGGTCCTCGGGGATCACCCGGGTGCGGTCGGCATGGGCGAGGAGGACGCTGTCCCACATGCCGAGCAGGCGGGGCGGTGCCGGTGTGTCGGCGGGCGGGCGTGGAGCGCCGGGGACGTCGAACAGGACGGTGCCGTCCGCCCCTTGCAGCTCCTCGACGGCGTCGCCGAGCGCGCGCAGCGCCTGCCGGACCGGTCCCCGGGGCAGCGTGCCGAACTGCGCGATGTCCGCCAGGGACGCCGGTCCGAACGCGGCCAGATAGCGCAGGACGAGCTGCTCGAGCGCCCGCGGCGCCCCTTCCCGCTCCATGGGCGGCGGCCCCGTCGGCGCCGCGACGAACGACGACCGGGCGCCGAACGACCACGGGCCGCCGGTCGCGACATGCAGCAGCGTCGCGTAGGCCTTCAGCCCCCACCAGGCCCCGGCCTTCTTCTCGGCTCCGAGCCGCGCCTGAAGCCAGGCCTGCAACTCGACGGCGGTACGGGGTTGTTCGGCGAAGGCGAGCAGCTCCGGGAGCAGTCCGTGGGCGTCCGCGGGGGTGAGCCCCGCCGCCGCGAAGCGGTAGCCGAGCCGGGAGGCGTACAGCGTCCGCTGCATCGCCTCCCGGAACACCCGGTGGTCGCCCTCGTGGACGGCGTGCAGGGTGATCCGCATCAGGGTCGCCTTCACCACGGTACGGTCGGCGAAGGCTGCGTCCAGCTCGCCCGGGTCGAATCCGTCGACGCGGTTCCACAGCGCCACGTACGGCGAGGCGGGATGCTGGGCCTGGAGCGCGACCACCCGGCGCACGGCGTCGCCGACGCCCAGCGGTTCGCGGCTCAGCAGGAGTTGGCGGGCGAGGGTGGCCCGGTTGAGTTCGCGGGTGGTGATGCCCTCGGCCATCAGGATTCCAGCAGGGCGAGTTCCGCGAGGACCCGGCGGACGTGCTCACGGAAGTCGACGCGGCCCACCTCGTGGTGCGCGGCGGGGAAACGGCGGGCGGGCGGCTTGTCCTCCCAGGTGTACTGGGTGCGCCCGGCGCGCCGGACGTAGACCATCGCGCCGACTTCGTTGCAGTGGAAGGCGACCTCCAGCTCCGCGAAGCGGTCGCCTCGGGTGCGGTCGGCGAGGCAGAAGGTCTGGAAGCGGCCCGGATGGTTCTCGGTGTCCGGGATGTAGTCGTCGATCACCTGCGATTCGCCGAAGAGGTAGCCCTCCTGGGCGAAGGCGTCCAGGACGCTCTCGTACAGCGGGGGCGCGGCCACGTGCACCAGGTCGTGGTCCTGTTCCTCGCTCTCGCGCTCCCAGTCGAGCTGCGTCTTCAGGGACACCACCGTGCCGACCGACTGGCCGCCCAGCTCGGTCACCGGGCACTCCCAGGGGAGCCGCCCGTGGAACGGCACCCGTTCCTCGGCGCCCGGGGCCACGGTGAAATGGGAGCGGCGGGCGCTCAGGCTCTTGAACTCCTCCTGCTTGCTGCGGCCCTGGTAGTCGACCATGGTCACGAACAGCCGCAGATAGAAGTACTCGACCTTGAGGCCGCGCCCGCCGCCCCTGAGCACGATCTCGCCGCCGATGTCCCCGCCCGGAACGGGTGACACGGTCTGGATCTGCGTGTCGATCTCCGCCGGTTCCAGGTTCTCGTCGTCACCGAATCCGAACAGCCGTCTGAGCCCCACTGTGCCCCTCCCCGAGCCCGTGATCAGTTCCAGCAGGGTAACGCCACTGCGGGCGCCGCACCCGAAGTTGCCGCTGACCTGGGTGCTCATCTTTGATGGACGCCGGGTGGAGCGCGGCGGGAGGTGCGGATGGAAGCGGGCCGGATCGAGGCGGTGGTGTGGCGCAACCGCGCGCTGACCCTGTTCGACCGGGTCTCCGTGCCGGTCGCGGTGTGCGATGTGTACGGCGTGGTGGTGCTGGCGAATCCGGCGATGGCCGCCGAGTGCGGTACGACGCCGGGGCGGCTGCGCGGCCGGGACGTGCTGGAGCTGTTCCGGCCGCAGGAGGCGACGCAGGTGGAGCGGATCGCCGAGGCGCTGCGGCTCAGGCACCGGTCGCGGTACCAGGTGTCGGTGCGCTGGCGGGCGCCGGGCGGTGCCGAGCGCCGTGGCGAGCTGACGGCCGACCCGGTGAGCGACTCCGTCGAGGCGACGCCGGCGCTGCTGGTGATGCTGCGCGTACTCGACGAGCGCGAGCGGCACGCCGAGCCGCCCGAGCGGGTCACGCCGATGGAGGGCAGAGTGCTGGCACTGCTCGCCGCAGGCGCCACCACCGCACGGGCGGCCCGCGAACTGGGGCTCACCAAGGACGGCGTCACCTACCACCTCCGCCGCCTGTCGACCCGCTGGGGCGCCGCCAACCGAGCCGAACTGATCGCCCGCGCCTACGCCTCCGGCGTGCTCACGACCGGGGTGTGGCCGCCGGTACCGAGGGACGCGCAAGCGGAGTAGACCCTGCCCACAGGCGGGCACCCGGCGGTGCCGAGCACCGCGGAGAGCCGACGCCCGGCGGCGCCCGCCCGGCCCGCCACCAACCGACCGGACCCCCGCGCCTACGCCTCCGGCGTGCCCGCGACCGGAGTGTGGCCGCCGGTGGCGAGGGGCGTGGAAGCGGAGGAGATCTCGCCCGCGGGGCAGTAGGCCGTGCCCGCTCCTTCCGGGGCGCCGAAGCGGGCCAGGGTGTGCCAGACCATCTTCAGGTCCTGTAGGGGGTATCGGCCGGTGCGGGCCGCGTCGCCGATGATCCTCGGGTCGAGGACGCCGTGTTCGGCGATGGCGGCGCCGAGGTCGGCGTACTCCGGGCCCCGGTAGCCGGCGTGGCGGCGCAGTTGCGGCACGGTCAGCCGGTAGCCGGGGTGCCATTCCAGCGGACAGGGCAGGCGGCGGGCGGCGGCCTCGACGGGCGTGCCCCGGTAGCCGGCGTCCAGGACGAGCGCCTCGACGTCCCGGGCGAGCAGCACGCCCCCGTGCACATGCGCCTCGATGTAGTCGTTCAGCGCGTCCTGCTGGTCGGTCTCCGCCAGGGCGAGGAGCGACATCCCTGCGGCCACGCCGAAGTCCGCCGGTTCGGCCGCGCTGTCGGGGTAGCAGAAGGTGGCCCGGTCCTGCGCCGGGGCCGTCAGGCGGAAGTGCGAGGAGCCGAAGCGCGGGGCGGCGCCGACCACTTGCCGGCGGAAGTTCAGCGCGCCGTACACGGGGCGCTCCGGCGGGGGCGCGTCGTCGTAGGAGCCGCCGAAGATACGGCTCTCCCAGCGCCGGCGGTCGCCGCCGGGATGCGCGGTGAGCCCGCCGTTGCTGGTCCCGGTGACGAACTGCGAGTGGTACGCGCCGTCCCTGGCCAGCGCCTGGAGCAGGAGCAGGCCGCCGGAGAGCCGGTCGGGGTGGAAGTTCAGGGTGATGCGCAGGTCCGGGTCGAGGGCGGGGCCCGACGAGACCGCCGCGACGTGGGACAGCGCGGCGTGCGCCGAACGCGGGAGCGCGTACCCGAAATCCATTGGCTTCCCCTCCCTGGGCCTGCTTATCCTGAGACCCATGAACCTAGTCCTCCTAGGTTTTTGCCTATTGTTCGCATCGATATGCCAGGAGTCCCTATGAAATCACTCACCGAGCAGGAGATCCGCGACTCCTTCGTCAACTGCTCGAAGGGCGAGGCCAAGCGGCTCGCGCTCCCCCGCGATCTCGACCGACGCCCCTGGGACGACCTGGACTTCCTCGGCTGGCGGGACCCCGGCGCCCCCGACCGCAGCTATCTCGTCGCCGAGCGGCACGGCGGGCTGATCGGCATCACCCTGCGCTTCCCCTCCTCGCAGCGCGGTTTCCTGCACCGCAGCATGTGCTCGCTGTGCCTGACGACCCACCGCGGGGGCGGTGTGTCCCTCATGACGGCACGCAAGGCGGGCGCGGCGGGCCGTGCGGGCAACTCGGTCGGCGTGTACATGTGCACCGACCTCGCCTGCTCCCTCTACGTACGCGGCAAGAAGATCCCGGACTCCGCCACCCGCTTCGAGGAGAGCCTCACGCCGGCGGAGCAGATAGCCCGTACGACCCGCCATCTGACCGCCTTCCTGGACAAGCTGTACGCCTGAGCCCGGCTCTCCCCCACGGCCGCGACACGATGTGGGCCCCCTTGCCACCCGGCGGATCGGTGTGTTCGATGAGCCACCTGAACGGGAACAGGGGCAAGCGATGCAAGTTGTACGTGAGTGGACGGCGCCCCTGTCGCGCTTCCTGCGGCGCCGGCGCGACCCGGTGGTCGTGCAGGCCCTGCGGTCGGCCGTCGCGGCGTCGATCGCCTACGTCATCGCGCTCCGCCTCAGTCCGGAACCGGCCCCGCTGACCGCCCCCCTGACCGCGCTGCTGGTCGTCCAGGTGACCTTCTACGCCACGCTCACCAACGGCATCCGCCGGGTGAACGCCGTGGTCGCGGGGGTCCTGGTCGCCATCGCCTTCAGCCTGCTGGTCGGTCTGACCTGGTGGAGCCTGGCACTGCTGATCGTGGCCGCGCTGGCCGTGGGGCATCTGGTGCGGGTCGACGAGTACGTGGCCGAGGTGGCGATCAGCGCCATGCTGGTGCTCGGCGTCACCACCATCGGGTACACCGCCTGGGCCCGGATCGTGGAGACGCTGATCGGCGCGATCGTCGGCATGGGCTGCAACCTGCTGCTGGCTCCCCCGGTGTGGGTGGGCAAGGCCGGGGAGTCCATCGAGGGGCTGGCGCGGCGGCTGCGGCGGCTGATGCTGCGGGTGGGCGAGGAGGCCGCGACCCAGACGCCGGTGGAGGAGACCACCGCACGGCTGTACGAGGCACGCCGGCTCGACCACGAGATCACCGCGGTGGACGCCGAGCTGCGGCAGGCCGAGGACAGCCTGCGGCTCAACCCGCGGGTGAAGGAGGGCCTGCTGAACCGGGTGGTGCTGCGCACGGGACTGGACACCCTGGAGATCTGCACGGTCGTGCTGCGGGTGCTGGCCCGCACCTTCACCGACCTGGCCAAGGCCCGCGACCCGGAGGCGCTGTTCACGCCGGAGACGGGCGCGGCGGTGCAGCAGCTGCTGTCCGAGATCGCCGACGCCGTGGTCAGCTTCGCCGTGCTGGTGACCACCGACCTCAGCCGCAGCGCCGAGTCGGCGGAGGCCCGGCTCACCGCCGAGCTGCACACGGCCGCGGCCACCCGGGACAAGCTGGCCCTGGCGCTGCGGGCCGACGCCGAGCGCGACCCCCGGAACTGGCAGCTGCTCGGCGCCGTGCTGACCGAGGTCAACCGGATCATCGACGAGCTCGACACCGAGCACCGCTCGCGCCGTCTGCTGGAGGAACTGGACCGCGTCTCCCACGAGCAGCGCGCCCGGATGCCGCGCCTGAACCGGCTGCGGGAGCGCATGGGGGTGCAGGAGCAGCTGCACCGGAACCGTCTGGGGGCCGGCAGGCGTTTCCCGTGAGAAGAGCGGTCGAGGGAACTCAAGGGTGAGGGGGGCGTGCGGATGACCGGCACGGCCGTACGGATCGACGGGAACACGCTGCGCCTGCCGGGCGGAGTGGCGGTGCGGTTCATACGCACCCTGCGGCTGCCGGAGTCGGGCACCCATCCACTGCCGCCGGGCCTGGGCGAGTTCCCCGTCCGGCGGATCGCCGATCCCGCCAATAACGCCGACGCGGTGCCCGAACAGTGGCGGGCACGCGGCGGCGTCATGCTGCCGGTGTATCTGCGCGAGGCGATGTGGCTCAGCTTCGCGGGGACCACGGAACCGGCCGCGCTCCAGGTCGGGGTGGGCAAGGTGTGCGCCGTGTCGGGCAAGCCGTTCGGCGACCGGCTCGCCCGCGCCCCGCAGAACTACCTCGTGCTGCCCCGCCAGCCCTGGCTGGACGGCATCAACTCCGGCAGGGGCACGGTCCGCCAGTTCGTGGCGGTGCCGCTGGGACTGGGCGCGACGGTGGAGGGCCAGGTCACCGGCGAGGAGGTGTGGGGCGGCGTCCAGCTGCGGTCGTTCCCGCTGCGGGAGGAGCGCCTCGCCGAGTGGCGCGAGGAGCAGCGGGCCCGGCAGGAGCGGACGCGGGGATACGGCGCCGCCCCCGCGGGCGCGATGCCCATGGCCCCCGCGGCCGCGCCGCCCTCGGCGCCGGCGGGGCCGCCCCGGAGGACCGCGGCCATGGGACTCGGTGTCGGCGGCTCGATGCGTCAGGAGGTCTACCGGGACGACCGGCCGCCGGCCGACTGGTCCGGGGAGCCGTCCGGACGGGTGTTCGTGCACCTGGTCACGCCGCCGGAGTGGCGGCGCATCACCGGCGAGGCGCCCCCGCCGTCCCCGGTGGACCGGACGGCGTACACCCGGGCGGGACTGCCCTGGTACGACTACTACGACCAGGACGCGGAGGACCTCGCCCCCACGGACGCCCTGGAGTCCGTCAAGCCGGTCGGCGACTGGCTCGGCGACGATCTCGACCCCTGGCAGCAGCCCTCGCCCGGCCAGGTGCAGCAGCTGAAGGACGCGCCGGGCCTGCCGGTGGAGGACGGTGAGTGGTAGTCGCCGGCACCGGCACACCCGTTGCATCCTGTGCAACCAGCGTTGTCGTTCTTGCACTTGAGGGGCGGTCCGCGCGAAGGTGGCCGTCACGACCGGGGCAACCGACGACCTGAGGTGCGGGCAATGGACAGTGGTGCGCAGGAGGCGCGCGGCGGCTGGAGCAGGCGACGGTTCGTCGGGGCCGCGGCCGGGACGGCCGCCGTGCTGGCGGTGCCCTCGCCCGCCGCGCCCCGGAAGGACGCGCCCGCACCCGGGGGACGTACGGCCACCGCACGGCCGGAGCGCAAAACGCCCGAGCGGGCTCCCCGCCCGCTCCATCTGGGCACGTACACCTCCGTCGACGGCGGCGGCACCGGCATCGGCCTGGCCTCGTACGACCCGGCGACGGGCCGGATCACCGGCGCCGGGACCGTCACCGGTGTGGCCGACCCCTCGTACCTCGCCGTGCATCCGGACGGGCGCACCCTGTACGCGGTCGACGAGCGGACCGACGGCGGGGTGACCGCCGTACGCCTGGCCGACCGGAAGGTCCTCGGCACCCGGGGCACCGGCGGCGCGGCCCCCTGCCATCTCTCCGTCCATCCGACCGGGCGCTGGCTGCTCAGCGCCAACTACGGCTCCGGCAGCGTGGCCGTGCACCCGATCGACGCGACGGGCGCTCTCGGAGAGCGCACCGATCTCGTCACGCACTCCAGCCCCTCGCCCGGCCCCGGCCAGCAGGGCCCGCACGCCCACCAGATCGTCACCAGCCCCGACGGCGGCCACGTCCTCGCCGTCGACCTGGGCACCGACACCGTCTACAGCTACCGCCTGGACGCGAAGGGCAAGCTCACCGAGGCCGGCCGGGCCCACGCGCGCCCGGGAGCGGGCCCGCGCCACCTCACCTTCCATCCGGACGGGCGGCACGCCTACCTGGCCAACGAGGTCGACAACACGGTCACGGTGTGCGCCTACGACCCCGGCACCGGCCGCCTGACCATCGGCGCCCCGCAGTCCACCGGCACCGGCGCGGGCACCAACTACCCGGCCCAGGTCCTGGTGACCGGGAACGGCGCGTACGCCTACCTCGCCAACCGCGGCGACAACAGCCTCACCCGGTACGCCGTCGAGGCGGACGGCGCCCGGCTGCGGCTCATCGGCACCGTGCCGGTCGGCGGGGACTTCCCCCGGCAGATCGCCTTCTCACCGGACGGCGGGCTGCTGTTCGCGGCGAACCAGCGGTCGGGCACGGTGAGCGTCTTCCACGTGGACACCGGCAGCGGGGAACTGCGGCTCGCGGGTGAGCCGTTCGCCTCACCGGTCGCCGTCTGCGCGCTGCCGCTGTAGGCCCCGCGGGCAGACGGCGGCACTCGCCTGCGACAACAGGACGTGCATGCGCTCGGTGAGCTGGGCGACGTCGTCGGCGGGCGCGTGGAACGGCAGCCGTACGTCGGCGTGTGCGCGGGCCCGCTCGATGCGCAGCGTCAGCCCGTGGCGGTCCACCGCGAGGGGCGCCACCCGGGTCGCGGCGTGCAGGCTGTCGGGGTCGACGAGCCGGGTGAGCCGTTCGACTGCGTCGGGATGGGCGTCGGCGAGGTGGGTCAGCAGCCGGGCCTCGACCGGGGCGAGCGGGTCGGGAGTCGCGGCGGCGAACTCGTCGAGGCCGACGAGCGCCGCGCCGGAGGACCGGCGCAGCACCACCCGGGTGGGCCGGAACGCCAGCTGGCCGTCCTCGGCGGCGAACCAGCCGGCCAGCCAGAGGCGGGCACGGATCCGGTGGCGCACGGGGACGGGCGCGACGTCGGCGAACTCCAGCACGGCGGACGGCTCCCCGCGCGGCGCGCAGACCGCCGCCGCGCGCAGGGCGCCGTCCTCGGGCACTCGCAGCAGCACCCGCCCGGCCTCGTCCACGGTGTGCGTGCCGACGAGCTCCTCGCGCCCGCCGTCCGCCGTCACCGTGCAGGACCACGCCACGGCGAGCACCGAGCGGGCCTGTTCCGCCACGCCGGGCGCGGCCGTCCAGCTGTCACCCATCCCGCAACCTCCTTAGGTAAACCTTGCCTAACCTATCGAAGATCGGGGTGTCCGCCAACAGCGCACCGGCCACGGCTCACGTGATCAGGCCACGGCTACGTGATCAGGCCGAGCAGCGCCCGCGCACACAGGTCCCGCACCTGTTCCCGGGACAGGTCGAATCCCCGTAGCCACTCCAGACAGACCGCCGTGGTGAAGGCCAGCCAGCCACGCACCGCGAGGGGGAGGTCGGAGCGCTCGGCGAAGCGCGGGCCGAACTCCGGGTCCGCGGCGAGGGTGGCCAGGATCTGCCGTTCCTGTGCGGCCAGCGCCCGCTGGTAGACCCGGCGCACGTCCTGGTCGCCCGCCGCGTCGGCGCGATGGAAGGCGCGATAGCCGTGGGCATGGGCCTCGACGTACTCCAGCCAGGCATCGATACCGGCGGTGAGCTGCTCGCGCACCGGCACCCCGGGCACGGCCTCCGTCATCCGCAGCATGCGTTCACTCTCGCGCTCGACGACCGCCGCGAAGAAGTCCCTCTTGGTCGGGAAGTAGTGGTACAGCAGCCCGCGCGAGACTCCGGCGATCTCCGCGACCCGCTCGATCCACACGTCGTCGTAGGGGGACTCCGAGAACAGCTGCGCACCGACCGACAGCAACTGCTCGCGGCGCTCCTGGGTGCTGAGTCGGCGACGGGTGCCCCCACCCTGGTTCGCGGCCATGACCGCACCTTACTTGACGCGGGTTCAACAACCGGATCAGACTGGAAGCACGCTATTGAACCCACGTACAACACGAACCCACGCAACACGCTCAACCGATGGCTTGGATCAAGGGAGATCGCGTCATGGCGGAGACGGGCAGCAGGACGACGGACGGGGCGGCGCTGCCCAAGGGGTTCCGCGGTGCCGAGCAGGGCTGGCCCCAGCTGGAGCGCATCCCCCATCCGCCGCACCGGCTGCCGCTGCTCGGCGACGTCCTCGGCGTCGACCGGCGCACGCCGCTCCAGGACTCGATGCGGTTCGCCCACCGGCTCGGCCCGATCTTCCGGCGCAAGGCGTTCGGGAACGAGTTCGTGTTCGTGGCGGGCGCCCGGCTCGCGGCCGATCTGGCGGACGAGGCCAGGTTCGCCAAGCACGTCGGCCTCGGGGTGGCCAATCTGCGGCCGGTCGCCGGGGACGGGCTGTTCACGGCGTACAACCACGAGCCCAACTGGCAGCTGGCGCACGATGTCCTGGCCCCCGCCTTCAGCCGTGAGGCGATGGCCGGCTACCACCCGATGATGCTGGACGTGGCCGCCCGGCTGACCGGGCACTGGGACCGGGAGGCGGCGGCCGGGCGGGCCGTGGACGTGCCCGGCGACATGACCAAGCTGACCCTGGAGACGATCGCCCGCACCGGGTTCGGTCACGACTTCGGCTCCTTCGAGCGCGGCCGGCTCCACCCCTTCGTGACCGCGATGATCGGCACGCTCACCTACGCCCAGCGGCTGAACACCGTGCCCGCCCCGCTGGCCCCGCTGCTGCTGCGCGGCGCCACCCGGCGCAACGCGGCCGACATCGCCCTCCTCAACCGCACCGTCGACGACCTCGTACGGGCCCGGCGCCGGGCGGGCGCGGGCGGGGACGGGGACGACCTGCTGGACCGGATGCTGGCGACGGCGCATCCGGAGACCGGGGAGCGCCTGTCCCCGGAGAACGTCCGCTACCAGGTGATCACCTTCCTGGTCGCGGGCCACGAGACCACCTCCGGTGCCCTCTCGTTCGCCCTGTACTACCTCTCCCGGCACCCCGAGGTGGCGGCCCGGGCCCGCGCCGAGGTGGACCGCGTCTGGGGGGACACGCCGGCGCCCGGCTACGACCAGGTCGCCAAGCTGCGGTACGTGCGCCGGGTGCTGGACGAGTCGCTGCGGCTGTGGCCCACCGCGCCCGCCTTCGCCCGCGAGGCCCGGCAGGACACGGTGCTGGCCGGGGAGCACCCGATGCGCCGGGGCGCGTGGACGCTGGTGCTGCTGCCGATGCTGCACCGCGATCCCGAGGTGTGGGGCCCGGACGCCGAACGGTTCGACCCGGACCGGTTCGACGCGAAGGCCGCGCGGGGGCGTGCCCCGCACGTCTTCAAACCGTTCGGGACCGGGGCGCGGGCCTGCATCGGCCGGCAGTTCGCGCTGCACGAGGCGACGCTCGTCCTCGGCCTGCTGCTGCGCCGCTACGACCTCAGCGCCGAGCCCGGCTACCGGCTGCGGGTCTCCGAACGGCTCACGCTGATGCCCGAGGGGCTGCGGTTGCGCCTGGAGCGGCGCCCCGTACCCGCCCCGGTGACGGCACCGCTGACGGCTTCGGACACGGACGGCCCGGCGTCAGCGCCGCGCTGTCCAGTGCACGGGGTGGGTGACTGACTCCGGCAACCGGGTGCCGGCGCTCCCCCGGGCCGCCTCGAGCTGGGGCTGGGTCAGGAAGAAAGCGCCGGTCAGGTCGGCGTCCGTGAGATCGGCGTCCCGCAGGTCGGCGCCGATCAGGTCCGCGCCGCGCAGGTCGGCGCCGGTCAGATCGGCGGCGATGAGGTAGGCGCCACGCAGGCTGGCGCCCCGCAGGTCGGCCCCCTTCAGCCGGGCGCCCATGAGGTCCGCGCCCCGGCGGTCCTTCTTCCTGCCGCCCTTCCCGCCCTTGCCGTTGTTCCCGCTCTTGTCGTCGAAGTCCGCCCGCACCAGGTCGCTGGTGCGCAGCAGCAGGACGTTGACCTCCTGGCGGTGGGCGGCCACGTCCAGCGCGGCCAGTTCGCCGGGGGTCTGCCGGGTCAGCCGCTCGGTCTTCTCCAGCGCCGCGCGCAGCTCGGCGTGCACGGGGCGGGCGGCGGGCAGGCCCAGCGCCTCGGTGAGGTACCAGAGCAGTTCATGGAGCTGCCGGACGACCGGGAACACGTCGAACATGCGCCGGGCGTGCTCGCGGGAACCCGCGCGCCAGTCCTGGCCGCCGAAGGTGACCTGGGAGACCTTCTGACCGGCGCCGAAGCAGTCGTAGACCGTGCAGCCGGTGAAGCCCTTGTCCCGCAGCCGGGTGTGGACGCCGCAGCGGTGGTCGTCCTGGAGATTGGGGCAGGGCTGCCCGGCGGGTTTGTCGAGCGCGAAGTCCGCCGAGCGCGCGAAGGGCAGGGCGACACAGCACAGCCCGAAGCACGAGGCGCAGTCGCCGCGCAGTTCCGACCGGCCGTCCATCTGATCTGGCATGCCGTACAGCCTACTGAGCTGCGGGGCAGCCCCAAGCGGCCCGGTCGTCCGGTCGGCACATGTGCCGATGAGTTTCCGGCGTTGTGGGCGTCTACTCATCCAACGGAAAACAAGCCCGGCTACCACTGTGGTGAGAGCCGGCACCGGACAGGAGCCGAACGCATCGAGGAGCGACCTCATGTGCAGCCATCAGCCGCCGTGCGCCACCGCCGACAGCCCGGACCACCGCACCGCCGTGATCACCTCGGCCCATCCCGAGCAGGGCTGGAGCCTGCTGTGCAACGGCACCATCGTCTTCGACGACACGGGTGAACTCCTGCCCGACGGCCGGACCGTGAACCCGCGCCGCACCCCGGGTCCGCCGGCCCTGGCCGCCTGAGCGTCAGGTCACCCGGGGAGGGCGGGCAGGTCGAGGCGGGCCAGACGGTCGGGGTCGGCCAGGATGTACATGCCGGTGATCCGGCCGTCTGCCACGGTGAGGGCGGTGACGGACACCGCGCGGCCATCCGACGCGGTGACGATCCCCAGTGAGCCGTTGACCAGCACCGGCCGCGCGAAGACCGCGAACTGGGAGAACAGCGCCGCCTGTTCGGCCACCGCCTTCGCCCCGTGCACCACCTTGGAGGCGGCGGCGCCCCGCACCAGCGCGCCCGCGTCGGCGCGCAGCACCACGTCCGGGTGGAGCAGGGCGAGGAGCGCCTCGAAGTCGCCGCCCCGGGAGGCGGCCAGGAAGGCGTCCAGCACCTGGCGCTGCCGGCCGAGGTCGGGGTCGGCGGAGGGGGTGGCGCCCTGCACCCGGCGGCGGGCCCGGCTGGCCAGCTGGCGGGTCGCGGCGGGGCTGCGCTCCACGATCGGCGCGATGTCGTCGAACGGCACGGCGAACATGTCGTGCAGGACGAACGCCAGCCGCTCGGCGGGCTCCAGCATCTCGAGCACCACCAGCAGGGCCAGCCCCACCGAGTCGGCCTGGAGCACCTCCTGCTCGGGGTCGAGGGCGGTCAGGGGCCGGATCACCGGGTCCGGCACGAACGCGCCGGCCATGTCGGCGATGTCGGCGGTCGGCTGCTCGCGGCGTGCGGTGCGCGAGCGCAGCATGTCGAGGCAGACCCGGCCGACCACGGTGGTCAGCCAGCCGCCCAGGTTCCTGATCTCCGCCGGGTCCGTCCGGCCGAGCCGGAACCAGGCCTCCTGCACCGCGTCCTCGGCCTCGGCCAGCGAGCCGAGCATCCGGTAGGCCACGGCGTTGAGATGCCCGCGGTGCTCCTCGAAGCGGTCGGCCAGGAGCTCGGTGTCGTTCATGTCGTCCCCGTTCGGTCTGTGGTGGCGGGCTGCCTGCCGCGGGCTACCTGGCGAACAGTTCGAAGGCCACCGCCGGCTTGCCGCCGAAGCGTTCGCCGGCGGCCGTGGCGCCCGCGGTGAGGAAATCCCGGGCGTATTTCTCGGGGTCCTCGTCGGTCAACGCCCTTATGTAGGTGCGGTGTTCGAGCAGGGAGCGAACGGCGCGCTCCAGGCCCGGCGTCGCGTCCACGGCGTGGGTCGGCGACACGGAACCGGCGACGGCCACCCAGCGGACCCCGTTCCAGGGCTCCAGGCCCCGCTCGGCGAGTTCGGGGAAGATCCACCGGTTTCCGGCGTCGGCCGCCGCGTCCAGTGCGGCCCGGCCGACGGCCACGTGGTCCGGGGTGTTCCAGGCGGCGCCGCCCCAGGTGTCCCGGTGGTTGAGGGTGATCACCAGCTCGGGCCGGTGGCGGCGGATCGCGGCGGCGATGTCCCGGCGCAGTGCCGTGCCGTACTCGACGACGCCGTCCCGGTGGTCGAGGAACTCCACGGCCGAGACGCCCACCACGGCCGCGCTCGCCCGCTGCTCCCGCTCCCGCAGCGGGCCGCACTCGGCGGGATCCACGGTGTCGATGCCCGCCTCGCCGCGGGTCGCCAGCACGTAGGCGACCTCACGGCCGCCGTCGGTCCAGGCGGCGACGGCCGCGGCGCACCCGTACTCGAGGTCGTCCGGGTGCGCCACCACCGCGAGGGCACGCCGCCAGTCGGTCGGCATGGGGTGCAGCTGGCTGGTCTCCGGCTCGGTCATGGGCGCAGACTATGCCGCCGAGCCACTCGCGCAACCGCTTTTGTACCGGGCCTCGATGAACGCCGGACGTCACACCTCGTCGCGGGCCATCGCCAGCAGCCGGTCCAGCACGCGGGGCGCGCCGACCCGCAGGCCGTCGTGCTCGAACTCGTCGGTGACCCAGGTGCGCAGGCCCCGGATCGCGCGGGCGGTGCGCAGCGAGTGGGCGGTGTCGACATACATGTCGTCGTGGTATACGGCGGCGACGGCCGGGACCTCGTTGGCGGCGAGGCGCGCCGGGTCGTACAGCGGCGGCCAGTCGGTGCGGGCGGCGAGCAGCTCGGCGGTCTCGCGCAGGGGACGCAGGGCGGGGTCGCAGTCGAAGGTCCAGGGGTGGACCGTCTCACCGGTGAAGAGCAGTGGCGTGTCGCCCGCGAGCGCCTTGGCCGCGTCGAACTGCGGGAACTCGGCGCGCACCCGTTCCGCGGCCCAGGCGGTGGGGCGGTCGCCCTGGCCGTAGCACGCCTCGTGGACCAGGGCGTACAGCGGGTGGCCGGCGTACGACAACTGGCCCTGCACCTCCTCCTGGAAGGCGTCCGACAGCTCCCAGCCGTGCGGGGTGCGGACGAAGGCGTCCTCCAGGAGGTGGTGCAGGCGGTGGCTGCCGTCGCCGGTGCCGAGCAGGATGCCGAGGGACTGGAAGGCCTCGACGGTGAGGCGGTAGCCGTTGGGCAGGACCACGTCGTGGGTCAGCAGGTGGTCGGCGATGCGGCGGGCGCGTTCGAGGTCCTGCGGATAGCGGTCGTAGTGGGCGGTGACCTTGCGTTCCATCCGCGGGTAGGCGGCCCGGTAGACGTCGTCGGCGTGCGCGTCCAGGGCGGGCAGGCCGCCGGTGATCACAGCGGTGCTCAGGCCCTCCGGCGCCAGGGACAGGTACGTCACCGTGCAGAAGCCGCCGAAGCTCTGGCCGAGGACGGTCCAGGGGGCGCCGCCGGTCAGCCGCGGGCGGATCAGCTCGCAGTCGCGGACGATCGAGTCGGCGCGGAAGCGGGCGAGGTGGCCGGCCTGTGCGTCGCGGCCGCCGCGCAGCGGGAGTGTCTGCCGGTTGAGGGGTGTGGAGTGGCCGGTGCCGCGCTGGTCGAGGAGCAGGACACGGTGGTCCTCCAGGGCGCGGCCGAGCCAGGCCTGCTTGCCGATGAAACGGTTCGCCCCGAAGCCGGGGCCGCCCTGGAGGTAGACCAGCCACGGCAGGTCCCGGTCCGCCTTGTCGCTCGCGACGACCTCCCGGGCGTACAGCTCGATGGTCTCGCCCGCCGGATCGGTGTGGTCCAGGGGCACGGTGAAGCGGTGGTCGGTGAGGACGACGCCGGGCTGGCGGTAGCTGACGGTCAACGAATCTCCCGGGACGGACGGATGGTCGCGTCCCAGTTCAGCACATGTCCATGCGCCTTCCGACCCCTGGGATCATGGAAAGTTACTGAATCGGGAATCAGCGGGCCGGCGGGACTCCGGGATTCAGCGGACGGCGAGACTGGAGCGCCGCACCACCAGCTCCGGCTGGAGCACCACCCGGCGGTGCTCGTGGGCGCCGGGGCCGTGCTGCGTCTCCGTCTCCTCCAGGAGCAGCTCCGCGGCGAGCGCGCCCATGGTGACGGCGGGCTGCCGTACGGAGGTGAGCGGGACGGCGGCGGCGGCTGCGAACTCGATGTCGTCGTAACCCACGATCGCGAGGTCGTCGGGGACGACGACCCCGGCCGCGTACATGGCCTGGAGGACGCCGAGGGCCAGCAGGTCGTTGGCGCAGAACACGGCGGTCGGCCGCTCGGCGAGGCCGAGCAGACGGGCGCCGGCGTCCCGTCCGGCGGCCACGTCGAGGCGTTCGGTGGGCAGCTCGCGCAGCGCGTCCGGGCCGAGCCCGGCCTCCGCGAGGGCGTTCAGGGCACCGGTGCGGCGGTCCCTGACCTGGTTGAAGCCGGGCGGGCCGCTGACGTACGCGATGGAGCGGTGCCCGGCGTCCACCAGGTGCCGCACGGCCAGGGCGCCGCCCGCGACGTCGTCGACGGAGACCGAGCACTCGGTGGTGCCCTCGGCGACCCGGTCGACCAGGACGAAGGGGATGCCGTGCCGCCGGAACGTCTCGATGTTGCGCCCGGTGGCATCGGCCGGGGTGAGCAGCACGCCGCGCACCCGCTGCTCGGCGAACAGGGACAGGTACTCGGCCTCCTCGCCCGCGCTCTGCGCACTGTTGCAGACCATCACGCCGAGCCCGGCCTCCCGTGCCGCCCGTTCGGCGCCGCGCGCCACGTCCACGAAGAAGGGGTTGCCCATGTCGAGGACGAGCAGGCCCATGATCCGGCTGCGGCCGGCGCGCAGCTGGCGCGCGGACTCGCTGCGGACGTAGCCCAGCCGGTCTATGGCGGACTGCACGCGGGCACGCGTCTCCGAGGCCACCGTGTCCGGACGGTTGATGACGTTGGACACGGTGCCCACCGACACTCCCGCGACGCGGGCGACATCCTTGATACCCACCGACTGGGCCATCGGGCGGGGACCTCCAGTGAGACGAGGGGGCGGCGGGAGGGCCTTCACATTACCGTCATCCCGCCGCGCACCCGATCGGGTCAGGCGGGCAGGGCGAAGTCGACGACGTGCAGCGCCGAGGGGGTCGTACCGCTGGACTTCTCCTGGTACATGAACGACAGCACGTTGTCGGCCTTCACCCGTAGCTCGTCGATCACGACCTCCCCGAAGGCGTTCAGGCCGCTGCCGTCGTACAGCAGCGTCCAGTCCGTGTACCCGGACGCCTTCGAGGCGCCGGCGATCCGGCCGTAGGGGAAGACCGCGTAGGCGTTGTCGTACTTGTCCAGGACCAGCTTGGTGCGCTGGCTGGAGTTCAGCGGGACCGGGATCTCGGTCTTCTGCCACCCGCCGGAGGAGTTCTTGCGCAGGTGGAAGGCACGGCCGTTCGCGGTGCGGTCGGCGACGTAGTTCGTGGTGCACTGGCCGAAGCGGCCGGGGACGTAGGAGATGACCGCGTGCGGCAGGCCGGTGGAGTCGGTGGCCTGGCTCTCCTGGTTCATCAGGGAGTGGTCCGGGTTCAGCGAGTCGACGACCAGGCCGGCGTCCGTGACCGCCACCGTGTCGGAGGTGCCGGTGGTGCCGACGACCGTGCCCCCGTCGTTGCGCCAGGTGCGGCCCCGGTCGGTGGAGTACACGTAGCCGGTGTCGTGGTTGGTGATGCCGCCGCTGTCGCACATCACGGCGGCGTTCTGCTCCCGCCAGGTGAAGAAGGAGTGCAGGCGGCCGTTGACGTCGTAGTCGATGCCGTGCAGGTACATGTTGCGGGCCGTGCTGGAGCCGTGCGAGCTGGTGTAGGTGCCGGTGGAGCCGCTCCACTCCCCCAGCGCCTTCCAGGCCGAGCCGTCGTACTCGGCGAGGGCGTTGCGTCCGTTGCCGGAGATTCCGACGCGGTAGCTCAGCTGGAGCCTGCCCTCGGGGGTGGCGACGAACTGCGGGTACGTGAACTGGGTGGTGAGCGCCAGCCCGTCGAGCGAGGTCTGTACGGCACCGAAGACGGACGAGGTCCACGCGGTGGACCCCGGGTTGTCGAGGAGCCCGGCGGCCGACTTCACGTAGAAGAAGTCGTCGCTGTGCGAGTCCATGTTCAGGTGCAGCCGGCCGTCGGTCTTCGAGACGCCCATCGAGATGACGTTGTGGGAGTCGTCGCTCTTGAGCTGGTGGGAGAGCGTGACGGTCGACCAGGTGCTCGCGCCCAGCGCCCGGCGGGCGACGACCGCGTTGCGCGTGGACGTGTACCAGGCGGCGTACTGGTGGCCCTTGTAGGTCAGCAGGCCGTTCTTCTGGAAGGAGTTGTTGTTGACCAGGCCGTCGTAGGAGACGAAGTAGACGGCCTGGGCGTCGAGTTGCGTGGTGCCCTTCTTGGTGACAGAGGGGCCGGGGGACGCGGCCCGTGCGATGCCCGGGGTTGCCATGGCGGCCAGCATGGCGGACGCGAGCACGGTTCGTCTTCTCATGGATGCGGCTCCTGGGGGCGGTCAGGCGAGGTGGAACACCTCGGTGAGCGGCTTCATCGCTTCGTCGGGCCGGGCACCGTCCAGCGACTCGAAGAACGGCGCCATCTCCGCCTGCCAGCGGGCGTTGACCTCCGTGGCCTCCATGCCGGCCTGGGCGGTGGCGAAGTCCTCGGTCTCCAGGTAGCCGACGAGCAGTCCGTCGTCACGCAGGAAGAGCGAGTAGTTGTGCCAGCCGGTGGCGGAGAGCGCCTCTAGCATCTCCGGCCACACGGCGGCATGGCGTTCGCGGTACTCGGCGAGCCGGTCCTCTCGGACCTTGAGGAGGAAACAGACACGCTGCATGAAGTACCGCTCCCCCGCTAGAAGTTGAACTGGTCGATGTTCTTGGCGTCGAACACGGTCGGCTTGCCCAGGTTGATCACGCCGTCCTTGCCGATGGTGTACGTGGTGTCGCCGGCCTTGAAGGTCTCGCCCTCCTTGCCGCTGATCTGCCCGGACACCAGGGCGACGGCGGTACGGGCGGCCAGGTCGCCCAGCTTGGCCGGGTCCCACAGCTCGAACGCGTCGACGGTGCCGTTCTTGACGTACTTGCGCATGTCGTTGGGGGTGCCGAGGCCGGTCAGCTTGACCTTGCCCTTGTACTTGGAGCCGGAGAGGTACTGGGCGGCGGCCTTGATACCGACGGTGGTCGGGGAGATGATCCCCTTCAGGTTCGGGTGCTCCTGGAGGAGGCCCTGCGTCTGCTGGAAGGACGCCTGGGCGTCGTCGTTGCCGTAGGCGATCTTGACGAGCTTGACGTTCTTGTACTTGGGGTCCTTCAGCTCGTCCTTCATGAAGCCGATCCAGGTGTTCTGGTTCGTCGCGGTCTGCGCGGCGGACAGGACGGCGATCTCGCCCTTGTAGCCGATCTGCTTCGCCAGCAGCTGCACCTCGGTACGGCCCAGGTCCTCGGCACTGGCCTGCGAGACGAAGGCGTTGCGGCAGCCGGGGTTGGTGTCGGAGTCGTAGGTGACGACCTTCATGCCGTTCGACATGGCCTGCTTCAGCGCGGTGCACAGCGCGCCCGGGTCCTGCGCGGAGACGGCCATCGCGTTCACCCGCTGCTGGGTGAGGGTGTTGACGTAGCTGACCTGGCCGGAGGTGTCGGTGGCGCTGGACGGGCCGACCTCCTTGTACTTCGAGCCCAGTTCGGTCAGCGCCTTCTCGCCGCCCTTGTCGGCGGAGGTGAAGTAGGGGTTGTTCACCTGCTTGGGCAGGAAGCCGACGGTCAGGCCCTTCTTGGTGGCGGCGTTCGGGTCGGCCTTGCCGGCGGTGGCCGCGGAGGCGTTGTCGTCCTTGACGTCCTTCTTGGTGGTGCCGCCGCAGGCGGTGAGCGCGAGAGCGAGGGAGGTACCGGCGGCGAGGGCCGCGCAGGCACGGCGGAGGGATGACTTGCGCATGGCGGAGGTCCTTTACGAGGGTGGGCGAGCGGAGTTACGAGGCGGCCGGCGTCGAGGCAGCCGCTTTGCGGCCCGCCTTCGCGACGGAGAGCTGGCGCGCGACCCGGGGGCCGAGCACGGAGATGACGAGCAGCACCCCGGTGACGACGATCTGCGACTGCGCGGAGACGTTGAGCAGGCTCATCACGTTCTGGAGCGCGCCGAGCAGGAACACGCCCGCGATCGCGCCGCCGAGCGTGCCCTTGCCGCCGTCGAAGTCGATGCCGCCGAGCAGGACGGCCGCGACGACGGAGAGTTCGAGTCCGGTGGCGTTGTCGTAGCGGGCGCTGGCGTAGTGCAGGGCCCAGAAGATGCCGGTGAGGGAGGCCATGAGGCCGGTGCCGGTGAACAGGATCAGCTTGGCCCGCTTCACCCGGATCCCGGCGAACCGGGCGGCCTCCTCGCTGGCGCCGACCGCGAACAGCGACCGGCCGAACGGGGTGGCGTGCAGCACGACCACGGCGATCGCGAGCAGCACCAGGAAGGGCAGGAAGGCCTGCGGCAGGAAGCTGTCGCCGACGCGTCCGGCCGCGAAGTCCAGGTACTGCGTGGGGAAGTCGGTCACCGCGTCCGAGCCGAGCACGATCTGCGCGATGCCCCGGTAGGCGGCGAGGGTGCCGATGGTGACGGCGAGGGACGGCAGACCGAGCCGGGTCACGAGCAGGCCGTTGACCAGCCCGCACACCACCCCGAGCAGCAGGCAGATCGGGATGATCGTCTCGATGGCCATGCCGTCGTTCCACAGCTTGCCCATCACCGCGCCGGACAGCCCGGCGGTCGAGGCGACGGACAGGTCGATCTCGCCGGCGACGACCAGCAGGGTCATCGGCAGGGCGATGAGCGCGATCGGCAGCGTGTTGCCGATGAGGAACGACAGGTTGAGGGAGTTGCCGAAACCGTCGACGAAGCCGAACGACAGCAGCAGCAGGACGATGAGCAGCGCACCGACGACCGTGTCCCAGCGGATCGCGCGCGTCAGGGAGTCAGGCATGGCGGGCGTTCCTCTTCTTCAGGGCGGAGGCCAGGCGCAGTGCGACGATCCGGTCGACCGCGATGGCGAGCAGCAGCAGGACACCGTTGATGGCGAGCACCCACACGGAGCTGACCCCGAGGGCGGGGAGCACGCTGTTGACGGACGTCAGCAGCAGCGCGCCGAGCGCGGCGCCGTAGACGCTTCCGGACCCGCCGGTGAAGACCACCCCGCCGACCACCACGGCGCTGACGACGGTGAGTTCGTAGCCGTTGCCGGTCCCGGAGTCGACGTTGCCGAACCGGGCCAGGTACATGGCGCCCGCGAGTCCGGCGAGTCCGCCGCAGAAGGTGTAGGCGGCCAGGATGCGCTTGCGCACCGCGATGCCGGCGAGGCGGGCGGCCTCCGGGTTCGAGCCGAGGGCGTACAACTCGCGTCCGCTGCCGAAGTGCTTGAGGTAGTACGCCGTGGCGATCAGCACCGCCAGCGCGATCAGCGCCGGCCATGGCACCGCGGAGATGCCGCCGGAGCCGAAGTCCACGAATCCGCCGGGCAGGTCGGCCGCGGTGATCTGCCGGGAGCCGACCCAGATGGAGTCGACGCCGCGGATGATGTAGAGCGTGCCGAGCGTGACGACGAGCGCGGGCACCTGGCCGAGGCTGACGAGCAGACCGTTCAGCAGGCCGCAGCCGATGCCGAGCAGGACGGCGAGGACGATCGCGACGACCGCGTTCCCCCCGCCGTGCAGATAGGTGCCGGCGGCGAACGCGCTGATGCCGAGCGTCGAACCGACGGACAGGTCGACGTTGCGGGTGATGACCACCAGCGACTGGCCGGTGGCGACGAGGACCAGGATGGTCGCGTTGAGGAGCAGGTCCTTGATGCCCTGCTCGGACAGGAACTCGCTGTTGCCGGCCTGGGTGACGGCGACCATCACCAGGAAGACGACGAGGATGGCGAGTTCGCGCATCTTGAAGACACGGTCGACCAGCCGGGTGCCGGGGGACTTGGCCACGTCGGCGACAGGGGTCTCTTCGGGAGCGGCCACCGTCATGCTGCGGCCCTCCCCGTGGCTGCGGCCATCACGGTTTCCTCGGTGGCGTCGGAGCGGGGGATCTCGGCGGCGAGCCGGCCCTCGTGCATCACCAGCACGCGGTCGGCCATGCCGAGGATCTCGGGCAGGTCGGAGGAGATCATCAGGACGGCCACCCCGTCGGCGGCCAACTCGCTGAGCAGACGGTGCACTTCGGCCTTGGTGCCGACGTCGATGCCCCGGGTCGGCTCATCGACGATCAGCACCTTGGGGCCGGTGGCCAGCCATTTGGCGAGGACGACCTTCTGCTGGTTGCCGCCGGACAGGGTGGAGACGGTGTCGGCGATCCGGGCGTACTTCACCTGGAGCCTGACCGCCCAGTCGAGGGACCGGCTGCGCTCGGCGCCCCGGTCCATCAGCCCGGCCTTCACGGTCGTCCGCAGTCCGGTCAGGCCGATGTTCCGCTCGATGGACATGTCCATCACCAGGCCCTGGGCGCGCCGGTCCTCGGGTACGAGGGCCAGCCCGGCGGCCATCGCGACGGAGGGCGCGCCGTTCGTCAGCTTCCGCCCGGCGACCTCCACCTCGCCCGCGTCCCACCGGTCGACGCCGAAGACGGCCCGCGCGACCTCGGTGCGTCCGGCGCCGACCAGCCCGGCGAGACCGACGATCTCGCCGCACCGCACCTCGAAGGAGACGTCGGTGAAGACGCCCTCGCGGGTCAGCCGGCGCACGCTCAGGGCGACTTCGCCCGGCTCGACGTCCTGCTTCGGGTAGAGCTCGTCGAGGTCGCGGCCGACCATGCGCCGTACGAGATCGTCCTCGGTCATACCGTCGACCGGTTCACTGGCGATCCAGGCGCCGTCCCGCAGTGTGGTGACACGCTCGCAGATCTGGAAGATCTCCTCCAGCCGGTGCGAGATGAACAGCACGGCGGCGCCCTGCTCGCGCAGGGCACGGACGACGCCGAAGAGACGGGCCACCTCGCTGCCGGTCAGGGCGGCCGTCGGCTCGTCCATGATCAGTACGCGGGCGTCGAAGGAGAGCGCCTTGGCGATCTCCACGATCTGCTGGTCGGCGATGGACAGCCCGCGGGCCGGCCGCTCGGGGTCGAGGACGACACCGAGCCGCTTCATCAGGGCGGCGGTGGCCGCGTGGGTGGCCTTGTGGTCGATGCGGCCGAGGGCCCGGCGGGGCTGCCGGCCCATGAAGATGTTCTCGGCGATCGACAGGTCGGGGAAGAGCGTGGGCTCCTGGTAGATCACGGCGATACCGGCGTCGCGGGCGTCGCCGGGGCCGTGGAAGACGACCGGCTCGCCGTCTAGCAGCACCTGCCCGGCGTCCGGTCGGTGCACCCCCGCGAGAGTCTTGATCAGCGTCGACTTGCCCGCGCCGTTCTCCCCGGCGAGGGCGTGCGCTTCGCCGGGGAACAGCTCCAGGGAGACGTCCCGCAGGGCGCGCACGGCACCGAAGGACTTCGAGACATCCTTCAGCGCCAGCACCGGGGCCGGTCCCGTGTCGGACGGGTGGGTCATTTCAGGCTCCTCGACGACGCCGGCGGGACGGCCCTCACGGCGTCGTGAAAGGTTTCAACTGGATGGCCGGGACGTTAGGCATGGCAGCCATGTCACGTCAATGGGTAGCACTCGAAAAGATTTCGATAATCGAAGCTCACGCCCCGATCACGGAGAACGGTCCTGGACGGAGGGCTTGACACACCCTCGGAGGCCCCATAGCTTCCCGTTCTGAATCGTTTCACCCTGAAGCCTCTCCGGCCCGATGTCACAGGAGCCCGAAGTGACCGACCTCGCCGCGGTGAAAGCCGCGCTGAAGACCCAGGCAGTCGAAACGCCGTCGTGGGCGTACGGGAACTCGGGGACCCGTTTCAAGGTGTTCGCCCAGACGGGCGTTCCCCGGACACCGCAGGAGAAGCTCGACGACGCGGCGCAGGTGCACGCGGTCACGGGGGTGGCCCCGACCGTCGCCCTGCACATTCCGTGGGACAAGGTCGAGGACTACGCGGCGCTCGCCAAGCACGCCGAGGAGCGCGGCCTGAAGCTGGGCGCGATCAACTCCAACACCTTCCAGGACGACGACTACAAGCTCGGCAGCATCTGCCACCCCGACGCGGCGGTGCGGCGCAAGGCGGTCGATCATCTGCTGGAGTGCGTCGACATCATGGACGCGACGGGCTCCCGCGACCTGAAGCTGTGGTTCGCGGACGGGACCAACTACCCCGGTCAGGATGATCTGCGTGAGCGGCAGGACCGGCTGGCCGAGGGGCTGGCGGAGGTGTACGGGCGGCTCGGGGACGGGCAGCGGATGCTGCTCGAGTACAAGCTCTTCGAGCCCGCCTTCTATGCGACGGACGTGCCCGACTGGGGTACCGCGTACGCGCACTGCCTGAAGCTGGGGCCCAAGGCGCAGGTCGTGGTGGACACGGGGCATCACGCTCCGGGGACCAACATCGAGTTCATCGTGGCCACGCTGCTGCGGGAGGAGAAGCTCGGCGGGTTCGACTTCAACTCGCGGTTCTACGCGGACGACGACCTGATGGTGGGGGCGGCGGATCCGTTCCAGCTGTTCCGGATCATGTACGAGGTCGTGCGCGGGGGTGGGCTCGGCTCCGAGGTCGCGTTCATGCTCGATCAGTGTCACAACATCGAGGCGAAGATCCCGGCGATCGTCCGGTCGGTGATGAACGTCCAGGAGGCGACGGCGAAGGCGCTGCTCGTCGACCGCGTCGCCTTGGCCGGGGCCCAGCGGGCGGGGGACGTGCTCGGGGCCAATGCCGTGCTGATGGATGCGTTCAGCACTGACGTGCGGCCGCTGCTTCGGGAAGTGCGGGAGGAGACGGGGCTGGACCCCGACCCCATCGCTGCGTATGCCCGGTCCGGGTGGGCTCAGAAGATCGTCGCTGAGCGGGTTGGGGGGCAGCAGGCCGGTTGGGGGGCGTGAGCGTCTGCCGGGATCTGCTGTTCGCGGACTGCGGGCCGGATGTGGCTGGTCGCGCAGTTCCCCGCGCCCCCATGGGGCGCGCTGTACATCCGTCTCTCACATAAGGACTGCACGTTCATGGCAACCCATCCCGAAGCCGCCGCCCTTCTCGCCCGGTCCCACCGGCTCGGCTCCGATCCCCGGAACACCAACTACGCCGGCGGCAACGCCTCCGCCAAGGGCACCGACACCGACCCCGTGACCGGCGGGGACGTGGAGCTCATGTGGGTGAAGGGGTCCGGTGGTGACCTCGGTACGCTCACCGAGGCCGGGCTGGCCGTGCTGCGGCTGGACCGGTTGCGGGCGCTCGTCGATGTGTATCCCGGGATCGAGCGCGAGGACGAGATGGTCGCCGCCTTCGACTACTGCCTGCACGGCAAGGGCGGGGCGGCTCCCTCCATCGACACCGCGATGCACGGGCTGGTGGACGCGCCGCACGTGGATCATCTGCACCCGGACTCCGGTATCGCGCTGGCCTGTGCGGCGGACGGGGAGAAGCTGACCGCCGAGTGCTTCGGGGACACGGTGGTGTGGGTGCCGTGGCGGCGGCCGGGCTTCCAGCTGGGGCTGGACATCGCGGCGATCAAGGAGGCCAATCCGCAGGCCGTCGGGTGTGTGCTCGGCGGGCACGGGATCACCGCGTGGGGTGCCACGTCCGAGGAGTGCGAGCGGAACTCGCTGCACATCATCCGTACCGCCGAGGCGTTCCTGACGGAGCGCGGCAAGGCCGAGCCCTTCGGTGCGGTCGTCGAGGGGTACGAGGGGCTGCCCGAGGGCGAGCGGCGGAAGCGGGCGGCGGCCCTGGCGCCGTACGTCCGGGCGATCGCCTCCCGGGACAGGGCGCAGGTCGGGCACTTCGACGACGGCGAGGTGGTCCTCGACTTCCTCGCGCGGGCCGGACATCCGCGGCTCGCCGCGCTGGGGACGTCGTGCCCCGACCACTTCCTGCGGACCAAGGTGCGCCCGCTGGTGCTCGACCTGCCGCCCACGGCTCCCCTGGACGAGGCGATCGAGCGGCTGAAGGAACTGCACTCCGAGTACCGGGAAGAGTACGCCGCCTACTACAAGAGGCATGCTCTGCCGGACTCCCCCGCCATGCGCGGTGCCGACCCGGCGATCGTGCTCGTGCCGGGTGTCGGCATGTTCTCCTTCGGCAAGGACAAGCAGACCGCCCGGGTGGCCGGCGAGTTCTATGTCAACGCGATCAATGTGATGCGGGGCGCCGAGGCGGTGTCGGCGTACGCGCCGATCGAGGAGTCGGAGAAGTTCCGGATCGAGTACTGGGCACTGGAGGAGGCCAAGCTCCAGCGGATGCCTGGGCCGAAGCCGCTGGCGACCCGGGTGGCGCTGGTGACGGGCGCGGGCAGCGGGATCGGGAAGGCGATCGCCCACCGGCTGGTGGCCGAGGGGGCGTGTGTCGTGGTCGCCGATCTCGACGCCGAGAACGCGGCCGGGGTCGCCGAGGAGCTGGGCGGGGCGGACAAGGCCGTCGCCGTGACCGTGGACGTCACCTCGGAGGAGCAGATCGCCGAGGCCTTCAGGGCGGCGGTGCTCGCCTTCGGCGGCGTGGACCTGGTGGTCAACAACGCCGGCATCTCCATCTCCAAGCCGCTGCTGGAGACGTCGGCGAAGGACTGGGACCTCCAGCACGACATCATGGCCCGGGGTTCGTTCCTGGTGTCGCGGGAGGCGGCCCGGGTGATGACCGCGCAGGGGCTGGGCGGGGACATCGTCTACATCGCCAGCAAGAACGCCGTCTTCGCGGGGCCGAACAACATCGCCTACTCCGCCACCAAGGCCGACCAGGCCCATCAGGTGCGGCTGCTCGCCGCCGAGCTGGGCGAGCACGGGATCCGGGTCAACGGGATCAACCCGGACGGGGTGGTGCGCGGCTCCGGGATCTTCGCGGGCGGCTGGGGTGCCAAGCGGGCCGCCGTGTACGGGGTGGAGGAGGAGAAGCTGGGCGAGTTCTACGCGCAGCGGACCATCCTGAAGCGTGAGGTGCTGCCCGAGCACGTCGCGAACGCCGTCTTCGCGCTCACGGGTGGGGACCTGACGCACACCACCGGGCTGCACATCCCCGTCGACGCGGGTGTGGCGGCCGCGTTCCTGCGATGAGCGCCGTCGTGAAGTCGTACGCCGCGGTCGACCTCGGCGCGTCCAGCGGGCGCGTCATGGTCGGCCGCGTCGGCCCCGACTCGCTTCAGCTGAGCGAGGCGCACCGGTTTCCCAACCGGCCGGTGCGCGTGCCCGAGGGGCTGCGCTGGGACGTGCTCGGGCTGTACGCGGGACTGCTGGACGGGCTGCGGGCGGCCGGCGCCGGGTGCGGGGGGCGGCTCGACTCCGTCGGTATCGACAGCTGGGCGGTGGACTACGGCCTGCTGGACGCCGACGGGGCTCTGCTGGGCAACCCCGTGCACTACCGCGACGCCCGTACGGAGGGCGTCGCGGAGAAGGTGTGGGCGAGCGTGCCCGCCGCCGAGCTGTACGCGGCGACCGGCCTCCAGTACGCCCCCTTCAACACCCTGTACCAGCTGACGGCCGCCCGCTCCACGGCCCAACTGGCAGCGGCCGAGCGGCTGTTGCTCATTCCCGATCTGCTGACGTACTGGCTGACCGGTGAGCAGGGCACGGAGCTGACCAACGCCTCCACCACCCAGCTCATCGATCCCCGTACCCGCGACTGGTCGTACGAGGTCGCCGCCCGGCTGGGGATCGACCTCGGCCTGTTCGCCCCGCTGCGGCAGCCGGGGGACCCGGCGGGGCTGCTGCGGGCGGCGGTGCTGGAGGAGACCGGGCTGGCCGGGCCGGTGCCGGTGACCGCGGTCGGCTCGCACGACACCGCCTCCGCGGTGGCCGCCGTGCCCGACGAGGGCGAGCGGTTCGCCTACATCTGCACCGGCACCTGGTCGCTGGCCGGGCTGGAGCTGACGAAGCCGGTGCTCAGCGAGGAGAGCCGGGCGGCGAACTTCACCAACGAGCTCGGGCTGGACGGCACGGTCCGCTATCTGCGCAACATCATGGGGCTGTGGCTGCTCCAGGAGTGCGTACGGGCCTGGGGGAACCCGGATCTCGGCGGGCTGCTGCGCGAGGCGGGCGCGGTGCCCGCGCTGCGCTCGGTGGTGGACGCGGGGGACGCCGGATTCCTGGCGCCGGGCCGGATGCCGGACCGGATCGCCGAGGCGTGCCGGGCGTCCGGCCAGCCGGTGCCTCAGACCCGGGGCGAGGTGACGCGGTGCATCCTCGACTCCCTCGCGCTCGCCCATCGTCGGGCCGTCGAGGACGCCCAGCGGCTGGCCGGGCACCCGGTCGACGTGGTGCACGTCGTCGGCGGCGGCACCCGTAACGCGCTGCTGTGCCAGCTCACCGCCGATGCCTGCGGGCTGCCGGTGATCGCCGGGCCCGCGGAGGCCGCGGCGCTCGGCAACGTACTGGTACAGGCCCGGACGCACGGGCCTGCCGGTGACCTGGCCGGCATGCGGCGGCTGCTGGCGCGTACGCAGCCGCTGACGCGGTACGAGCCGCAGGGCGACCCGGCGCGGTGGCGGCAGGCCCAGGCCCGGCTCGCCACGCCGTGATCCGGGGACTCCCCCGGCCTTCCGTCGCCCACTACGCTGCACTCGTCCGATGACCGACCCCAAGGAGCCGCGATGCGTGTCGCCCTGTTCCTGACCTGTGTCAACGACACGCTCTATCCGGACACCGGCCGCGCGGTGGTGAAACTGCTGACCAGACTGGGTGTAGAGGTCGACTTCCCGATGGCCCAGACCTGCTGCGGGCAGGCGCACTACAACACCGGCTACCGCCATGAGGCCGAGCCGCTCGCCCGGCATTTCTCCGATGTCTTCGGGGAGTACGAGGCGATCGTGACGCCCTCCGGGTCGTGCGGGGCGATGGTGCGGGAGCTGTATCCGCGCATGGGCGAGCGGGCGCGCGCCGAGGGACGCGGGGACGCGCTGGCGGCCGTGCTGGCGCCGGTGGTGCCGAAGACGTACGAGCTGACGGAGTTCCTGGTGGACGTGCTGGGGGTGACGGACGTCGGCGCGTACTACCCGCACAAGGTGACGTACCACCCCACCTGCCACGGGCTGCGCGGCCTGGGCCTCGGGGACCGTCCCCGGCGGCTGCTCGGGGCCGTGCGGGGGCTGGAGCTGGTGGAGTTGCCGGGCGCCGAGGAGTGCTGCGGCTTCGGCGGGACGTTCGCGGTGAAGAACTCCGACGTCTCGGCGGCGATGGGCGCGGACAAGGTACGCAACGCCGAGTCCACCGGCGCCGAGGTGCTGTGCGCGGCCGACAACTCCTGCCTGATGCACATCGGCGGGACCATGACCCGGCTCAGGTCGGGCGTGCGGCCGGTGCACATCGCGGAGATCCTGGCGAGCACGGAGGAGGAGCCGGCCGTATGAGCGGGACGTATCTGGGAATGCCTGTGTTTCCCCCACCCACCCACCCGGCGTTCCCGGAGGCCGCGCGGGAGGCGGTCGGCAACCGGACCCTGCGCGGCAACCTCCGGCACGCCACCCACACCATCCGCGGCAAGCGGGCGAAGGCCGTGTCGGAGGTGTCCGACTGGGCGGAGCTGCGCGAGGCCGGCAAGCGGATCAAGGACCATACGCTCCGTCATCTGGACCGCTATCTGGTGCAGTTGGAGGAGTCGGTCACGGCGGCGGGCGGCACCGTCCACTGGGCGGCCGACGCCGACGAGGCCAACCGGATCGTCACCGAACTGGTCAAGGCCACCGGCGAGTCGGAGGTCGTCAAGGTCAAGTCGATGGCCACGCAGGAGATCGGGCTCAACGAGGCCCTCGAGGCCGAGGGCATCCGCGCCTACGAGACCGATCTCGCCGAGCTGATCGTGCAGTTGGGCAAGGACCGGCCCTCGCACATCCTCGTCCCCGCCATCCACCGCAACCGGGGCGAGATCCGGGACATCTTCCGCAGCGAGATGCGGGAGTGGGGCCGCCCGGCCCCCGAGGGCCTGACCGACACGCCCGCCGAACTCGCCGAGGCGGCCCGGCTGCACCTGCGGGAGAAGTTCCTGCGGGCCAAGGTCGGCGTCTCCGGGGCCAACTTCATGGTCGCGGAGACCGGCACGCTCGTGGTCGTCGAGTCCGAGGGCAACGGCCGGATGTGCCTGACCCTCCCGGAGACGCTGATCTCGGTCGTCGGCATCGAGAAGATCGTGCCGAGCTGGCGGGACCTGGAGGTGTTCCTCCAGACGCTGCCCCGCTCCTCGACGGCCGAGCGCATGAACCCGTACACGAGCATGTGGACCGGCACCACGGACTCCGAGACGGCTGACGGGCCGCGCACGTTCCACCTGGTCCTCCTCGACAACGGCCGCACCGACACCCTCGCCGACGAGGTCGGCCGCCAGGCGCTGCGCTGCATCCGCTGCTCGGCCTGCCTCAACGTCTGCCCGGTGTACGAGCGGGCGGGCGGCCACGCCTACGGCTCGGTCTACCCCGGCCCGATCGGGGCGATCCTCAGCCCCCAGCTCCGGGGAACGGCAAGCGCGATCGACGCCTCCCTGCCGTACGCGTCCTCCCTCTGCGGCGCCTGCTACGAGGTCTGCCCGGTCGCCATCGACATCCCCGAGGTGCTCGTCCATCTGCGGGAGCGGGTCGTCGAGGGCGGGGCGGTGACCCGGGAGGGCAACAAGGTGGTGCTCCAGCCCGCGAAGGGGCATGCCGCCGAACGCGCGGCGATGCGGGCGGCCCGCTGGGCGTTCACGCGTCCGGGCGCCCTGCGCACCGGGCAGCGGCTCGCCTCGCGCACCCGCCGTCTGCACCCCCGTACGCTGCCGGGCCCGGGACGGGCGTGGAGCGGGACACGGGATCTGCCGGCCGTACCGGAGGAGCCGTTCCGCGACTGGTGGCAGCGCACACGAGGTGGAAAGGACGGCGCGAAGTGAGCAGCAGGGACCGGATCCTGGGCCGGGTACGCCGGGCACTCGCGGACGTACGGGCGGACGAGACGCCGTACGAGCAGGCGGTTCCGCGTGACTACCTGCGCGAGCACGGTGGGCGGAGTGCCGAGGAGACGGTGGAGCTGCTGGCCGAGAACCTGGCGGACTACCGGGCGCTCGTGCACCGGTGCACGGCCGGTGAACTGGCCGCGACGGTCGGCCGGTTGCTCGCCGAGCGGAGCTCGAGGACGGTGCTGGTCCCGCCGGCTCCGGACGCGGCCTGGCTCGAAGGCGTCGACGTGGAGCAGGTCGCGGACCGCGCCGAGAGCACGCCGCACGAGCTGGACCGGGTCGACAGCGTGGTCACCGGCTGTGCGGTGGCCGTGGCCGAGACCGGGACGATCGTGCTGGACGGCGGCCCGGACCAGGGCCGCCGGCGGATCACGCTCGTCCCCGACCACCACATCTGCGTCGTCCGTGTCCCCGACCAGGTCGTCGCCTCCGTCCCCCAGGCCCTCGAACGCCTCGACCCCACCCGGCCGCTGACCTGGATCTCCGGTCCGTCGGCGACCAGCGACATCGAACTGGACCGGGTGGAGGGCGTGCACGGGCCGCGGACGCTGGAGGTCGTGCTGGTCAGCGGCTGACCGGTCCGGCGCGGGCCGCCGGCGGCGCCGGAAAGGGCGTGACAGCACCGCTGAACAAGCGCTTAGATAGGAGCCTGGACCCGACGCACGACCCCGCACCCGGAGGCCCCCGTTGTTCACATCCGTAGACGACGTCTCCGCCCGCCTGGCCGAGACCGGCTACCTGGCCTCGCCCGCCGTCGCCACGACCGTGTTCCTCGCCGACCGGCTGGGCAAGCCGCTGCTGGTGGAGGGCCCCGCCGGGGTCGGCAAGACGGAGCTCGCCAAGGCCGTGGCCGAGGTCGCGGGGGCGCGGCTGGTGCGGTTGCAGTGCTACGAGGGCGTCGACGAGTCGCGGGCGCTGTACGAGTGGAACCACGCCAAGCAGCTGCTGCGCATCAGCGCGGGCCGCGACGAGACCTGGGACGAGGCACGCACGGACATCTTCAGCGAGGAGTTCCTGCTGCCCCGCCCGCTGCTGACGGCCATCCGCGGTGACGAGCCCAAGGTGCTGCTGATCGACGAGACCGACAAGGCGGACGTCGAGGTGGAGGGGCTGCTGCTGGAGGTGCTCAGCGACTTCCAGGTGACCGTGCCCGAGCTGGGCACGGTCACCGCGACCCGGCGCCCGTTCGTCGTGCTCACCTCCAACGCCAGCCGCGAGCTGTCCGAGGCACTGCGCCGCCGCTGCCTCTTCCTGCACATCGGCTTCCCCGAGGAGGAGCTGGAGCGGCGCATCGTACGGCTGAAGGTGCCGGGGCTCGACGAGGCGCTGGCCGAGTCGGTGGTGCGGGTGATCGGTGCGCTGCGTGCCATGGACCTGCGCAAGGTGCCCTCGGTGGCGGAGACCATCGACTGGGCCCGCACTCTCCTGGCGCTCGGCGCCGACACCCTGGACGAGACCGTCGTACGAGACACCCTGGGCGTCCTTCTCAAGCACCAGGACGACGTCCTCAAGGCGGCGGCCAAGCTCGACCTGGACGCCGTGTGAGCGCGCCCGGCGTCGCGGAGCGGCTCACCTCGCTGGTGGGGGCGTTGCGCGCGCACGGCATGCGGATCGGCACCGGAGAGACCGTGGACGCGGCCGAGGCGGTGGCGGCGCTGGGGCTCGCGGACCGTGAGCTGCTGCGGGAGGGGCTGGCGGCGACGCTGCTGCACGGCCCGGCCCAGCGGCAGGTGTTCGACCCCGTCTTCGACCTGTACTTTCCGCGGGGCATCGGCGCACCGGAGGGCGAGCGCGCGGGCCGGGAGGAGCTGCGCGACCGGCTCGCGGTGGCGCTGGCGGCCAACGACGCCGCGCTGATGACGCAGTTGGCGGCGGAGGCGGTCGACGGGTTCGGCGGCTACGGCAACTCGCCCGAATCGCTGGGCTGGTCCTCGTACCAGACCCTGGAGTGGCTGCGTCCGCAGACGCTGTTGGCGCGGGTGCGCGAGAGCGTGCGGGCGCGGGACGGGGCGTCGGGGTTCACGGACCGGTTGCTCGACGACGAGATCCGGCGGCGGATCGAGGCGTTCCGCGCTCTGGTGGCCGTGGAGGCGCGGCGGCGGATCGCCGAGCGGCGGAACCGGGACGAGCTCGCCCGGCGAGCGGTGGCCACCACGCCCGACCGGGTGGACTTCCTGTACGCCGGGAAGCTCCAACTCGCCGAGCTGCGCAGGACGGTTCAGCCGCTCGCCCGCAAGCTCGCCACCCGCCTCGCGGCGAAGCGCCGCCGGGCCGCGCGCGGCACGATCGACCTGCGCCGGACCCTGCGCGGGTCACTGTCGACGGGCGGCGTGCCGATGCGGCCGGTGCTGCGCCGGCGCCGCCCGGTCCGGCCGGAACTGGTACTGCTGTGCGATGTGTCGGGGTCGGTGTCGGGTTTCTCGGACTTCACGATGCTGCTGGTGCAGGCGCTGCACGACCAGTTCAGCAAGGTGCGGGTGTTCGCCTTCGTCAACCGGCTCGACGAGGTGACCGCTCTGATCGAGCACGGCGCGGCCGACCCGGAGGGTCTCGGCGCCCGCATCCGTGCCGAGGCCACCCTCACCGGCTGGCACGGCAGCAGCGACTACGGCGTGGCGCTGGGCGAGTTCGCGGAGCGGTACGGCGACGCGGTCGGCCCGCGCACCACCGTGTTCGTGCTCGGTGACGCCCGGACCAACATGAGCGACCCGAACCTGGCCGCCGTACGCCAGGTCGCCGGACGGGCCCGCCGGTTCTACTGGCTGAACCCCGAACCACGCCCCCAGTGGGGCACCGGAGACTCGGCCGCGCCCGCCTACGCGGAGCTGGTCGAGATGCACGAGTGCCGCACGGCCCGGCAGCTCGGCGAGCTGATCGGGCGGCTGCTGCCGGTGTGACGGACCCTGGTCCGGGCGGACCATGTGCCGGGCTACGCCCCCGATGCCTTCGCGTACTCCGTCGCCATCTGCCCGGCGAAGTCGTACACGACGACCGGTTCGTCACCGACCACCCAGGCGTCGTGGCCGGGCGGGGACACGAAGACGTCGCCGGGGCCGATCTCGGCCTCGCCGCCCTCCCCGTCCATCCGCACGCGCATCCGCCCCTGCACGACATAGCCGTTGTGGTGGACCTGGCAGCTCGCGGTGCCCGCGATCGGGCCCACGGACTCCGACCAGCGCCAGCCCGGCTCGAAGGTGCCCACGGCGAAGTCGAGCCCCGTGAGGTGCACCACTTCGAGGTGGCCCCGGGGGAAGTCGCGCCGCTCGTCGGGCTTCTCGACCGTCTTCACTTCCAGCATGGCCATGACGGTGTCCTCCCTTCCGGCCGCTCACCACGGCCGGGGCCGATCCGTCCGCCACCCGGTGGCCACGTCGGCCACGTCGCGGCACACGACGACCGGCCCCCACCACTCCATCGTCGGCCCCGCGGCCCGGCACCGCCATCCGGGGGCGGGCCCTACGGCCGGTCCCCCTCGGGCGCGGTGGCCGCCCGTGCCTGCGCGAGGTAGTTGTACGCGGAGGCACGGGAGATCCCAAGGCGTCCGGCTACCTGTTCGACCGCACGGCGTACCGCGAACACGCCCCGTTCGTCGAGGCCGCGGAACAGCTCCAGGCGCTGCGCCCGGTCGAGCTGGGACCAGCTCGCGTTCTGCCGCAGCTGGTGGGCGTCGACGATGGCGTCGACCACCGCGTCGATGTCGTCGCCGAAGGCGGTGGTCGGCGGCTCGGCGGTGTCCGGGCCGGTCCCGGCGAGGGCGCCCAGCAGGGTGTGCGCCTGGGTCAGCGCGGTGACGTCGAGGTTCACGCACAGCGCCCCGAACACCGTGCCGCCGGAGTCCCGCAGCAGCATCGTGGAGGACTTCACGAGCTTCCCGGCCGGGGTCCGGGTGAGGTAGTTCAGCTCGTCGGCCGCCGTGTCGCCGTGGGCGACCATGCGCATGCCGATCTCGCTCATCGCCCCGCCCACCGTGCGCCCGGTGACCTCGCCGGCGATGGCGACCACCGACTTCTCCGGCCGTCGGTAGTCGTGCAGGACCACCTCGCAGACCGGGCCGAAGGTCGCCACGATGCCGTCGACGACCGGACCCAGCGCGGCGATGATCGCGTCCCGCTCCGCCTCCGGGGGGAGCACGTCGGCCATCGGAACTCCTTCGCTCGGCGATGCGTGACGAGACTACCCGTCCAGGCCGTGTACGGGGAGTCCAGCACCGGGAGCCGGGGAGGCCGCCGCCCGGCCGGCCTCGCCCGCGTCGCGCCGTACCGCGTACACGGCGTAGGCGTAGGCCGCGTCCAGGACGAGACAGGCCGCGTAGAAGTAGTGCATCAGCGCGGTGTCGTGGCGCGGCACCGCGTCGGGGTCGGTGAGCAGGGTCAGAGAGGCGCAGGCGGTGCCGAGGAGCTTGGTCAGCGCGATGCCGAGGGACTGGCCGCGGATGCCCCGGCGGGCGGCGAGCATCCCCAGGAACATGGCCGACATCGCCACGTTGCTGCCGAACGCGGTGATGGCGCCCTCGCCGTGGTCGAACTGCTCGGAGGCGAGGTTCATGCCCGGGTAGGCGAGCAGCAGCACGGCGGCCAGCGCCGGGAGGAACAACCGGTGGGGCAGGTAGGGGAATTCGGCCCGGCCGAAGCGGACGACGGTGTAACCGATGGCCAGGTCGAAGCAGAACCACACGATGTTGATCACCTGCATGAGACCGGACGGAGGTCTCACGAAGGAGAACATGAACTCCCAGCTGAGATTGGTGGCGAACGCGACCACCGGCATGCCGAAGGTCCGTTCCCTCAGCCCCGTGCGGATCAGCAGCACATAGGCAACCGTCCAGAAGAGGCCCGTCCCGAGAAGAAACGCCGTGTGCAACGCCCGCATGGTGACCCTCCGTCAGGTGACGCGCTCCGGTGCGCGCCGGCGACTACTCTGGCAGCATGCCCCTCACCGACGTGCTGTCGACGGCCATGGACGACACCGGGGATCCCTCGCTGAAGCCGCTGCCCGCGCACGTCGCCGAGTTGCTGCGGCGCGTGGCCGCCCCGCCCCGGCTGGTCGCCCACCTCCGGGCGGTGCACGACGTGGCCGTACAGCTCGTGGACTGGGTGCAACACGACTGTCCCGGCCTGGAGTTCGACCGGGACGCGGTGCTCTTCGGCGCCGCCACGCACGACATCGGCAAGACCCTGCACCCCGCCGAGCTGTCCGGTCCCGGCGCACGGCACGAGGCGGCCGGGCGCGAACTGCTGCTCGCGCACGGGGTGGACCCGGAACTGGCCCGGTTCGCCGGGACGCACGCGTCGTGGGCCGAACCGGGCGTCCACGCCGAGGACTTGCTGGTGAGCCTGGCCGACAAGGTCTGGAAGAACAAGCGTGTCACGGAACTCGAGGACCTCGTCGTGGCACGGCTCGCCGAAGCGGGTGGCCGGCCGGCATGGGAGGCGTTCCTGCGCCTGGACTCCTTCCTCACCGCCGTCGGCGAGGACGCCGACCGGAGACTGGCCTACCAGGCGGCCCACCCGGTCCGGTGAACCGTACGGGCGGCCACGGCGGCCCCCGCTACCAGGACCGCGCCGCCCGCAGCAGCAGGTCGCGGACGCGCGGCACGTCCGGGTTCTCCGCCGGGCCGGGGCGCTGGACGAGGAAGCCCGTGTTGATGGGCGGGTCCTCGGGTTCGTGGAGGGGGACGAGCGCGCCGGAGGCGAGCTGGTCGAGGCAGAGGTAGCGGGGCAGGACGGTGAAGCCCGCGCCCGCGGCCACCGCCGCCAGCACCCCGCGCAGATCGGGCACGGTCATGGCGGCGGGGCAGGAGAGCCGCCGGCCGAAGGTGTGGCGCCAGTAGCGGCGGGCGATCGGGAGGTCCTCCGCGTACGTGACCAGGGGGACGGAGTGCAGGACGGCGGGCCCGTCGACGGCCAGCCGTTCCTTCACCCGCCGGGCCCAGACGGGGGCGGCGACCAGGACGAACTCCTCGTCCGCCAGCGGGACCGCGCTCAGCGTCCGGCCGCGCGGCCGGGAGGTCGCGATGACCAGGTCGTGGTGGCCCGCCCGGAGTTCGTCGAGCAGCGGGTCGGTCAGTCCCGTCGCCACGCGCAGCCGTACGCCCTCGGCCACCAGCGGCGCCAGGGCGGGCAGCGCGCGCGTGCACAGGAGTTCGGCCGGCCCGGCCAGATGGACCGGGTCGGCCGGACCGCCCGCCGCGGGGTCCGGCCCGGCGACGGCGGCCAGCGCGTCGAGGGGCGCGGCGATACGGGCCGCCAGCTCGTCCGCGACGGCCGTCGGTACGACGCCCCGCGGCAGCCGCTCGAACAGCTCCCGCCCGGCCTGCCGTTCCAGCGTGCGCATCTGCGTGGTGACCGTCGGCTGTGACAGCCCCAGCAGCCGGCCGGCGCCGGTGAAGGAGCCCGAGCGGTAGACCGCGAGGAAGGTGCGCAGGAGGTTCAGGTCGAGGAAGGTACTGTCCACGCCTCCGAGTATCCCCGCGCCACCCATAGGTTTTCCAATGCCAGGCATTGGTTCTTTCATTGGATCCTTATGGGTCCGGTGGCCTACGTTCGATGAACGTCAGTGACCCACCTCCCCCGGAGCGACTCATGTCCAAGATCCTTTTCGTGATGACCGGCGCCGACCACTGGACCCTGGCCGACGGCGGCAAGCACCCCACCGGCTTCTGGGCCGAGGAGGCCGCCGCCCCGTACCGGGCGTTCAAGGAAGCCGGGCACGACATCGTCGTCGCCACCCCCGGCGGCGTCGTCCCGACCGTGGACGCGGGCAGCCTGGCCGCCGAGGTCAACGGGGGCCAGGACAACGCCGACGCCGTCCGGCACACCCTCGACGAGATGACCGAGCTGCGTTCCCCGGTCCGGCTGGAGGACGTGCGGCTCGACGACTTCGACGCCGTCTTCTACCCCGGCGGGCACGGCCCCATGGAGGACCTGGCCGTCGACGCCGGCTCCGGCCGGCTGCTCGTTCGGACGCTGCGGTCGGGCAAGCCGCTGGGCGTGGTCTGCCACGGCCCGGCCGCCCTGCTCGCCGCCGTCACGGCCGACGGCTCCAACGCCTTCGCCGGGTACGAGGTGGCCGCGTTCACCAACGCCGAGGAGACCCAGGCCGGTCTCGCCGGCAAGGCCAGGTGGCTGCTCCAGGACCGTCTGACCGAGGCGGGCATCGTGGTCCGGGTGGGCGAGCCGTGGGCGCCGCACGTGGTCGTGGACCGCAACCTGGTCACCGGCCAGAACCCGGCCTCCTCCGCCCCGCTCGCCGCCGAACTGCTGAAGAAGCTGGGCTGACCACCGGGCCGAACGACGTTCGCCCGGGGGGACGCCGTCCGGTGTAGCGTGTGATCCATTCGCCGGGTCGGCAGGGGAGGCGGACGTGACGGCAGCGGAAGGCGATCGTCCGCCGTTATGGGGCAGCCCCGCCCAGCGCGTCTTCCTCGCCGTCCAGACCCTGTCGGCCCTCGGTGACTCCTTCGCCTACGTGGCGATCCCGCTGCTGGTGCTGCACAGCACCGGCTCGGTGGTCCAGATGGGCGCGGTCACCGGGCTCACCGGCGTCGCCTCGATCCTCACCGGACCGTTCGCCGGCGTGCTCGCCGACCGGGTCGACCGCGGGCGGCTGCTGATGGTCAGCGACATGGCGCGCTGTCTGCTGTATCTGATCGTCCCGCTGGTGTGGGCGTTCGCCACCCCGGTGTGGCTGATCTACACGGTCGTCCCGGTCGCCGGGGCCTTCTCGATGCTGTTCCAGGTCACCTATGTGGCCGTGGTGCCCGCGCTGGTGGCGCCGGGGCAGATCACCCGGGCCAACGGCCGTCTCTACGCGAGTTACGCCGTCGCGGGCGTCGCCGGGCCGGCGCTCGCCGGTCTGGTCGCCTCGTCGGCCGGGCCCGCCACCGCCATCGGCATCGACGCCGCGACCTTCGCGATCTCCGCCCTCGGTATCCGGTTCATCCGGTTCGACGCCACGGCCCGGCCGCCCGCCGCGGCCGAACGCCGCCGTCCGCGCGAGGAGTTCCTGGCCGGCGCCCGCTTTCTGTGGGGGCACCCGGTACTGCGCCCGCTCACGGTCCTGCTGTCCGTGCTGACCTTCCTCACGTACGGCCTGACGGACCTCGTGGTCTATCTGGTCAAGCACGAGCTCGGGCACCCGGACGCGACGGTCGGCTATGTCCTCGCCGTCGGCACCGTCGGCACGTTCGCCGCCTCCGCGGTGGTCGCTCGCCTCCGGCGGCGCCTGGGCTTCGGCGTGAGCTGGATCGCCGCCTTCTCCGTCGCGGGCCTCGCGGTCGCCTGCCTGGGCGTGGCCCGGAGCGTCCCGGTGGTCGCGGCGCTGGTGACGGTCCAGCTGATGTGCACCGGCATCGCCGGCATCTGCTCGATGTCACTGCGCCAGGAGGTCACGCCGGACCATCTGCTGGGCCGGGTCACCTCGTCGTTCTGGACCGTCCACTCGGCCCTGGGCCCACTGGGCGCGGCCGCCACCACGGCGGCGGCGGCCGGTCTGGGCGTCACCACGGTCTGCCTGTTCACCGGCTCCGCCGTCCTGCTCGTGGCGCTGACCGGCTCGGTGACCGGCATCCTGCGCCCGGACACCGACGAACGCCCACTGGGCGAGACGGTGTGAGCGCCGAGCCGCGAACCAGGGTTCCCGCCATCTGCCCGGAGGCCGGCTTCGGCGCCCGCCACGATGGGCCCCCGGCATGAGGGCGGGGCTGGTGCCGCAGACGCGTTCGAGGTCGTGGTCCTCGGCGTCGCCGCCGGAGACGGTCAACTCGGCCGCCTTCGGCGGATCGCCGGTCGCGCCGGCCGCGTACTGTCCGCCGACAAGGGCCGGAGAAGGCGTACGCCCCGTCTGCCCCGGTAGGGTCAGGCAGGGGCCTCGCCGCATCTCACCTGCGGCGAAGCCCCCGCACGTTCATGCCGCCGTCATCAATGCCGGCAGCAGAGCCCCGAGGCAGACCAGCAGGGCCGCGTACTGACGTTCGTCGAGTTGCTCAGCAGCCGCCGGCACCACCAGGACGATGACGACGATCGTCCCGTACTTCCTTGGCCAACGCTTGCGAGGATTCTGAGGTTGTTCGAGCCGAGACATGAGTCGGCCTCCAAGTCGGTTCAGCTCGACTCGCGCACCACCAGCCGGCACGGCACCGTGTGCACGCCCGGTTCGGGCTCCGTGTCGATCGCCTGGAGCAGCAGCAGGGCGGCGATGCGGCCGATCTCGGACAGGTTCATGTCGATGGTGGTGAGCGGCGGCCGGCAGGCCAGCGCCATGGTGTCCCAGTTGTCGTAGCCGACCACGGCGATGTCGCCGGGCACGTCCCTGCCCCGCTCGCGCAGGGTGTCGGCCACCCCCCGGGCGATCTGGTCGTTGCCGCAGAAGACGGCGTCCGTGTCGGGGGCGGTGCGCAGCAGGGCGTCGGCGGCGCGGCGGCCCCAGGCCTCGCTCCACTCCCCGAAGTGCACGCGGCCCGTGGCCAGGCCGAGCTGGGCGTTCTCCAGGTGCTCGACGGCGTGCCGGGCGCGGTCGCGGGCGGCCTGGTGGTGCTCGGGGCCGGTGACGTGGGCGATCCGGGTGCGGCCGGTGGCCAGCAGGTGCTCGACGGCGAGATGGGCGCCACCGTGGTCGTCGGTGACGACGGAGGTGTCGGCGGGGTCGGTGGACGGGGCGAGCGCGTAGACGACGGGTATCGAGGGGTCGAGGCCGGTCAGCGGTGGGCGCGGGTCCGTGCGGCGGCCGGCCACGATGATGCCGTCCACCCGGCGGTCGGTGAGGGTGGCCAGGTGGTGCCGCTCCCGGATGGCGTCGCCCCGGGTGTCGCACAGCAGCACGGAGATCTTCCCGGCGCCGAGCGCGTCCTCGGCGCCCAGCAGTACGGGCGTGCTGAACCGGCCGATGCCGTCCGTCGTCATCAGGCCCACCGTCCAGCTCCGGCCGCTGTGCAGGCTCTGGGCGTGCTGGTTGGGCCGGAAGCCGAGCGCCTCCACCGCGTCCAGCACCCGCTGCCGGGTCTCGGGACGCATCCGGCCGCCGCCGTTGAGCGCCTTCGACGCCGTGCCCACGCTGACGCCCGCCAGCGCGGCGACATCGGCGAGCCGGGCCCGGCCGGCGAGGGGAGAGCCTGGAGCAGAGGTCACGGGCAAACCTTTTCCTGGGTGACGCGGACGCCTGACATGGTGGCAGTTGACCAGCGTACCTGCCAAGCGGCTGAGAAACGGAAAAAACTCTTGCCGTGACTCTTGACCGTCCTCCCACACTGTCCTCTACTTTCACGTCGAGAAAACGGTTGCGCAAAATGGTTGCGCACAGTGGTTCCGTGCCGCCGCCACCCACCGACCCCGGAGAGCCATGCCCCGCACCCCCTCCGCCCCGTCCTCCCCCACCGCCGCGTCCTCCCCCACCACCCCGTCCTCTCCCGCCGGCCGGCCCTCCTCCTTCGGCCCGGTCCGCCCCGGCCCGGACGCCCACGCCGCGCTGCGCCCCGCGGCCACCCGCATCGGCTCCGGCTTCTGGCACGCCCGCCGCGCGACCAACGCCCGCGTGTCCCTCCCCCAGGGCCCCGGCCTGCTGGAGTCCGCCGGCAACCTGCACAATCTGCGGCTGGCGGCGGGCACGGCCGAGGGCGAGTTCCAGGGTGCCTACCCGTTCGTGGACACGGACGTCTACAAGTGGCTGGAGGCGGCGGCCTGGCAACTGGCCGACGGCGGCTCGGCGGAGCTGGCGGCGGATGTGGAGCGGATCGTCTCCCTGGTCGCCGCCGCCCAGCAGCCGGACGGCTACCTCAACACCTGGTTCCAGCTGGTCAAGGGCGGCGAGCGCTACCAGGACCTGCGCTGGGGCCACGAACTGTACTGCGCGGGCCACCTCATCCAGGCGGCCGTGGCCCACCACCGGACCACCGGGCGCACCGAACTCCTGGACGTGGCAAGGAAGTTCGCCGACCACATCGACTCCGTCTTCGGCCCGCCCGGCAGCGGCAGGCCCATCGACGGCATCGACGGCCACCCCGAGGTGGAGACCGCCCTGGCCGAGCTGTACCGGGAGACAGGTGAGCGCCGCTATCTGGACCTGGCCGGCTACTTCGTCGACCGCCACGGCCACGGCCTGCTCGGCGGCGAGGCCTACTGTCAGGACCGCGTCCCCGTGCGCGAGGCGACGAACGTCGAGGGGCACGCCGTACGGCAGTTGTACCTGCTGGCCGCGGCGGCCGACCTGGCCACGGAGACCGGGGAGCCCGAACTCCGCGCCGCGAACGAACGGTTGTGGCGGGCGATGACCACCACCAAGACCCATCTCACCGGCGGTCTCGGCGCCCACCACGACCAGGAGGACTTCGGCGACCCCTACGAACTGCCCAACGAGCGCGCCTACTGCGAGACCTGCGCCGCGATCGCCTCGGTGCAGTGGAGCTGGCGCCTGGCCCTGCTCACCGGGGACGCCCGCTACTCCGACCTGATCGAGCGCACCCTCTACAACGGTTTCCTCGCCGGTGTCTCCCTGGACGGCGAGCGCTGGCTGTACGTCAACCCGCTCCAGGTCCGCGACGGCCACACCGACCCCGGCGGCGACCAGTCGGCCCGCCGCACCCGCTGGTTCCGCTGCGCCTGCTGCCCGCCCAACGTGATGCGGCTGCTGGCCTCCCTGGAGCACTACCTGGCCAGCGCCGACGAAGGCGGCCTCCAGATCCACCAGTACGTCGACGGCGGCTATGCCGCCGAGGGCGTCACCGTCCGCTGCGAGACCGACTACCCCTGGCACGGCACCATCGCCCTCACCGTCGAGGAGACCCCCACCGACCGCCCCTGGACGCTCTCCCTGCGCATCCCGCAGTGGTGCCGTGACCACCGGGTGCGGTGCGGGGACGAGACGTACGACTCCCCCGTCACCGACGGCTGGCTGCGGCTGACCCGCACCTGGTCCCCCGGCGACCAGGTCGTCCTCGAACTCGGCCTGGAACCCCGGCTGACGGCCGCGGACCCCCGCGTGGACGCCGTACGCGGCTGCGTGGCGATCGAGCGAGGGCCGCTCGTGTACTGCCTGGAGCAGGCCGACCACCCCGGCGGCGGACTGGACGACATCGTCGTCGACACCACCCGCCCGCTCGCCGTGAAGCACCGCCCGGACCTGCTCGGCGGCGTCACGACGGTCGTCGCGGCGGGCCGGCGGCGGCACCTCCCCGACGCGGGCTGGTGGCCGTACGCCACCGCCGGCGACTCCCCCGGAACGGACGGCGAGCCCGTCGAACTGACCGCCGTCCCCTACTACGCCTGGGCCAACCGCGAAGACGGCAGCATGCGCGTCTGGCTGCCCACCTCCTGAACAACCCTCCTACGACAACGAGGTCAGCCCCGTGATACCCACCCGCCGCACCCTCCTCGCCGCGACAGCCGCGGTCAGCGCCCTCGCCTCCCTCACCGCCTGCGCAGGCGGCTCCGACGACTCGGGCTCCTCCAAGACGTCCGGGGGGACGTACACCTTCTGGGACCCGTACCCGCAGTTCGACGCCTCCTCGCCCTGGGGCAAGCTCGTCAGTCAGTGCGGCACGAAGGCCGGGGTGAGAGTCAAGCGCACCGCGTACGACACCACCGACCTCGGCAACAAGGCGCTGCTGGCCGCCCAGCAGGGCAACGCGCCCGACGTGATGCTCGTGGACAACCCGGTCGTCTCGACGCTGGTGGAGGCGGGGATCCTCAACAAGACGAGCGACGTCGGGCTCGACACGGCCTCGATCCAGAAGAACATCATCGGCGCGGGCACCATCGACAACGCCTCCTACGGCGTCCCGATCGGCGCCAACACCCTCGCCCTCTACTACAACAAGAAGGTGCTGTCCGCGGCCAAGGTCGACCCGGCCTCGGTCAAGGACTGGGCCTCCCTCACCGCGGCCCTGAAGAAGGTCAAGGCGGCCGGGAAGAAGGGCATCACGTTCTCCGCGATCAACACGGAGGAGGGCAGCTTCCAGTTCCTGCCGTGGTTCTGGGGCGCGGGCGGCGACCTCACCGAGCTGAACTCCGCGAAGGGCACGGCCGCGCTGACCCTGTGGAAGAACTGGGTCGACGAGGGCTACGCGCCGAAGGACGTCCTCCAGAACACGCAGACCACCAGCTGGCAGGAGTTCGCCACCGGGGACTACGCGTTCGGCGAGAACGGCACCTGGCAGCTCGGCAACGCCGACAAGGCGGGCTTCGGCTACGGCATCATCAACATCCCCGCACAGAACGGGGGTCCGGCGCCGGTGCCGACGGGCGGCGAGTTCGTCACCGTCCCCGTGCAGAAGGACACCGCGCGCTACGACGTCAGCAAGAAGATCGTCACCTGTCTGACCAGCTCCGCGAACCTGCTGGCCACCGACACCACCCTGACGTACATCGCCCCGACCGCCGCGGTACAGGCCCAGCAGGTCGGGAAGAACCCGGAGCTCAAGCCGTGGGTGTCCGCCGTGGCCGCCGCCCGGGGCCGCACCAGTGGCGGGCTGGGCTCCAAGTACCCCACCATCTCCCAGCCGATGTGGACCGCCGTCCAGTCCGCCCTGTCCGGCGGCAAGAGCGCCCAGGCCGCCCTGGACACGGCCCAGGCGAGCGCCCGGAAGGGCTAGGCCCGCGACATGACCATCGCCCGAGTCGACCGGCCGGGCCGGGCCCCGGCCGCGCCGAGGACGAACGGCTCCGCCCGGCCGCCGCTGGAACGCCGGCAGCGGCGCCGGAGCCGCCTGACCGCGCTCGCCTTCGCCGCCCCGCTGATCGCCTACCTCGCCGCCTTCTACGTCTATCCCCTCTACCGCAACCTCGATCTGAGCCTGCGCGACTACACCGTCCGGTCCTTCGTGGCCGGGGACGCGCCCTTCTCCGGCTGGGACAACTTCCAGAAGGTGCTGGACGACCCGACGTTCGGCCCGGCCATGCGGCACACCATGGTCTTCACCTTCGTGTCGATCGCCTTCCAGTACGCCATCGGGCTCGCCCTCGCCGTCTTCTTCAACCGGCACTTCCGGCTCTCCGCCACGCTTCGCGCGCTGTTCCTGATCCCGTGGCTGCTGCCGCTGATCGTGTCGGCGTCGACCTGGTCGTGGATGTTCAACAGCGAGTCCGGCGTGGTGAACTACTTCCTGCACTTCCTCGGCGTGGACCCGGTCGGCTGGCTCACCTCCCCGGACTGGGCACTGACCTCGGTGATCGTCGCCAACATCTGGATCGGCATCCCGTTCAACCTGGTCATCCTCTACAGCGGGCTCCAGAACATCCCGGGCGAGCTGTACGAGGCGGCGGCCCTGGACGGGGCGAACGCCTGGCAGCGGTTCCGGCGGATCACCTTCCCGCTGCTGCGCCCGGTGTCGGCGATCACGCTGCTGCTCGGGTTCGTCTACACCCTCAAGGTGTTCGACCTCATCTGGATCATGACCAAGGGCGGCCCCGGGGACACCTCCTCCACCCTGGCGACCTGGTCGTACCAGCTCGGCTTCGGCACGCTGCTGCCCAAGTTCGGCCCCGGCGCGGCGGTCGGCGACATCCTCATCCTCATCGCGCTCGTCTTCGGTCTGCTGTACATCCGTGTCCAGAGGAGGCAGGAAGCGTGAAGCCCCCTCCCGTGAAGTCCCCTGCGTCCGGCCGCCGTCACACGGCCGTCGGGCTGGTCCTCACCGCGCTGATGCTGTTCCCGGTGTACTGGATGCTGAACGTGTCCCTCACCCCGCAGCAGGACATGCGCAAGGACCCGCCCGACCTGTTCCCGCTGCACCCCACCTTCGAGGGCTACAAGGCGGTGCTCGACGACCAGTTGCCCTACCTCGGCACCAGCCTGCTCATCGGGCTCGGCACCGTCGCGCTCACCCTCGTCATCTCCGCCCCCGCCGGCTACTCCCTGGCCAAGCTGCGCCCGCGCGGCGGCGGTGCGCTGAGCCTGGGGCTGCTGATCGCGCAGATGATCCCCGGCATCGTCATGGCGATGGGCTTCTACGGCATCTTCCTCGACCTGGGGCTGCTCAACTCCTGGTGGGGACTGATCGTCGCCGACTCCACCATCGCCGTGCCGTTCGGCGTGATGATCTTCACCGCGTTCATGTCCGGCATCCCCGGCGAACTGATCTCCGCCGCCCGGATCGACGGTGCAGGCGCCTGGCGCACCTTTCGTTCGGTCGTGCTGCCGCTGAGCCGCAACGCGATCGTCACCGTCTCGCTCTTCGGCTTCCTGTGGGCCTGGAGCGACTTCGTCTTCGCCAACACCCTGGACGGCGGCGGCGACCTCAAGCCGATCACCCTCGGCATCTACCGCTACATCGGCAACAACAACCAGGAGTGGAACGCGATCATGGCCACCGCCGTCGTCGCGTCCGTCCCGGCAACGGTCCTGCTGGTCCTCGCACAGCGCTATGTGGCCGCGGGTGTGACCGCGGGCGCCGTGAAGGAATGAGCGCGTCAGAACTCCCTTCCCCCTCCCATCCCCTCCCCTTCGTGAGGAGAACCCCCTTCCATGAGCCGCACGAGACTCTCCGGACGCCTGACGGCCGTCGTGGGCACGGCCGTCCTCACGGCCGCGCTCGCAACCCCCGCCCAGGCGGCCCCCACCGCCGCCACCACCCTGGTGGTCAACGCCGACCAGACCCTGCGCCCGGTCACCCATGTCGCCACGGGCAGCCTCTACGGCCTGGCGGACTCCACGACCCCCGCCGACAGCCTGGTCACCCCCCTCAGCCCGAACACCTTCGTGCAGATGGCCCCCGGCGGCTCCCAGCTGCCCAACGGCGAGCCCAAGCCGGCCGGTGACGCGCTCGTGGTGGCCGCCAAGGCCGCCCGCGCCGGCGCCAAGGTGGTCGTCCGCATGCCGGACTGGTACCCGAACTTCCCCTACAAGTGGGTGAGCTGGAGCGACTGGCTGTCGGCGGTCGACAAGCAGGTCGCCTCCGTACGGTCCTCAGGTGCCACCAACATCGCCGCGTACGAGCTGTGGAACGAGCCCGACTGGACCTGGGACACCACCAACGCGGGCACGTTCGACGCCGGTTGGGCACGCACGTACAAGGAGGTCCGCGCCAAGGACACCAAGACGCCCGTCCAGGGCCCGAGTTACTCGGCGTGGAACCAGTCCTGGATGAGCACGTTCCTCACCGACGCCAAGGCCAGTGGCACCGTGCCGGACATCATCGCCTGGCACGAGCTCCAGGGCAGCAAGGACATCGCCGCGCACGTCTCGGCGTACCGGGCGCTGGAGAGCAGCCTCGGCATCAGCCCGCGCCCGATCGCGATCGAGGAGTACGGCACCCCGAGCGAGGTCGGCGTGCCCGGCTCGCTGGTCGGCTACGTCGCCAAGTTCGAGCGGGCCGGCGTGCACGACGCCGAGCTGGCCTTCTGGAACCACTACGACACGCTCGGCGACACCCTGACCGACACCGGGGCCTCGCCGAACGGCTCGTACTGGCTCTACAAGTGGTACGGCGCCATGTCCGGCACCATGCTGGTCACCACTCCCCCGGCACAGACCGGCATCGACGGCGCCGCCTCCCTCACGAGCGACGGCAAGCAGATCAGCGTCGTCTTCGGCGGCGGCGCCGGGTCGAGCGCGGTCACCGTCAAGGGCCTCGGCTCCCTGTCGGCGCTGAGCGGCAAGGTGCACGTGAAGCTGGAGTACACGCCGTCCAAGGGCCGTACGACGGCGGTGTCCGGCCCGGTCACCGTCTCGGACACCGACTACACGGTCTCGAACGGCCAGATCACCGTCCCCGTGACGACGAACGCCACCGACGGCTACCACCTGACGATCACCCCGACCGGCACCTCCGCCTCCCTGGCCGGGACCTACCAGATCACCAACAAGAACAGCGCTCTCGCGCTGGACACCCAGGGGTCGGGCACGGCCCAGGGCACCGTGGCCGTCCAGGCCACCTCCGGCACGGGCAGCACCCAGAACTGGACCCTCACCTCCGCCGGCTCGGGCCTCTACAAGATCTCCAACAAGGCGAGCGGGCTGCTCCTCGGCATCAAGGACATGAACACCGCCGACGGCGGCACGGCCCTGATCTGGGGCGACAACGGCACCGCCGACCACCTCTGGCAGCTGATCCCGTCCGGCGACGGCTACTACAAGATCGCCAACTACAACAGCGGCCTCCTGCTCGGCGTGGACTCGATGAGCACCTCCTCCGGCGCCCAGGTCCTCCAGTGGGACGACAACGGCACCGCCGACCACCTGTGGAAGCTGACGGCGCGCTGACGCCCGTCCCCTGAGACCGGGGTTCCCGCGCCTGATGTCGGCAGGCACGGGAACCCCGCCCACGTGAGCCCGCCCACACTCCGGGCGGTCGGCCGCACACCGGCGACTATGGTGACGGGGCATGACGAAGGGGGCACAACCGACGGAGGGCAGCGCGGTGTCGGACGCGGGGCGGCTCGTCGCCGGGCGCTACCGGCTCACCGAGCGGATCGGCCGGGGCGGCATGGGCACGGTGTGGCGGGCCGAGGACGAGGTGCTCGCCCGCCAGGTCGCGCTCAAGCAGCTGCACGCCCCACCGCACCTGTCCGACGACGAGCTCGCCACCCGCTACGAGCGCACCCGCCGGGAGGCCCGCAGCGCCGCCCGCGTCGTCCACCCCAACGTGGTCGTCGTCCACGACGTCGTGGACGACGACGGCCGGCCCTGCATCGTCATGGAGTACGTCCCCGGGTCGACGCTCGGCGGCCTCCTCAAGGGCGGCGCGACACTCCCGCACGCGGAGGCGGCCCGGATCGGCCTGGGCATGACCGGCGCCCTGCGTGCCGCCCACGCCGCCGGTGTCCTGCACCGCGACGTCAAGCCCGGCAACGTCCTGCTCGGCACCGGCGACCGGATCGTCCTCACGGACTTCGGGATCGCGCTCACGGACGGGTCGTCCACCCTGACCCGGACCGGGGAGATGGTCGGCTCGATCGACTACATGGCGCCGGAGCGGATCCGCGGGCGGAAACCCGGGCCGGCCTCCGACCTGTGGTCGCTGGGCGTGACGCTGTACCAGGCGGTGGAGGGCCGGCCGCCGTTCCGCCGCGACACCGCGATGGAGACCGCGTACGCCATCGCCACGGACCCGCCCGAGCCGATGCGCCAGGCCGGTCCGCTGGAACCGCTCATCGGGGCCCTGTTGTCGAAGGACCCGGACGGGCGTCCCTCGGCGGAAGACGCGGAACGTGCACTGAAGGCCGCCGTGGCGGGCGCCGCGACGACGGCCGTCCCACCCGCCGGCCTTGAGCCCCAACCGCCCCGGTCCCGCGGCCGGCGCGAGCGCCGGGGCCGCCGCACGCGCCGCCTCGCCCTCGGGTCCGGTGCGGCCGTCCTCGCCGCCGCGGCCGTCACCGCGGGGCTGTACGCCACCACGTCGCACCACGGCGGCAGGAACACCTCCGGCGTCCGGAGCACTCCGTCCCCCGCCCTCCCCGACGGCTACCACCGGGTCGCCGACCGGCGGCTCGGCGTCTCCTTCCCCGTCCCCGACGGCTGGAAGGCGGGACCGGGCGCGAGCGACGAGGTCACCTACACCGACCCCTCCGGCCTGGCCGGGATCACCATCGGCATGGTCGAGCCCGCCGGGGCGAGCCCGATGGCCCACTTCGCCGACATCGAGACCAACACCAAGGTCAACTACCCGACGTACCGGAGGCTGCGGATGCAGCGGACCGCGTTCCGGGGAGAGCCGGCCGTGGTGTGGGAGTTCACCTTCCGGGGCCGCGCCCGCGTCTTCCGCGCCGCCGACCTCGGCTACGGCAGGGAGGGCGGCCGGGAGTACGACCTCTACCTCTCGGCCCCCGACGCCCGGTGGGCCACCTTCCGCCCCGTCCTCGACACCCTCAGGGACGGATTCACCACGACCGGCTGACCGCCCGGGGAGGGGCGGTGGTGTCCGCGCGGGAAGGGGGTGACAAGGGCTAGGTTGGGCGGCATGAGCAACCTTGACCGCGCTCCCGTACCGAGCGTGTGCGGTGGCCGCGGATTCGTCGTCGCCGAGCCCGTCCGCGAACTGCTGAGCCCCCGGCACGTCAGACTCGGCGAGTCGACCGAGGTGCGCCGGCTGCTGCCGAACCTGGGACGGCGCATGATCGGCGCCTGGGCGTTCGTCGACCACTACGGGCCCGACGACATCGCCGACGAACCCGGCATGCAGGTGCCGCCCCACCCGCACATGGGCCTCCAGACGGTCAGCTGGCTGCACGAGGGCGAGGTGCTGCACCGCGACTCCACCGGCAGCCTCCAGACGATCCGCCCCAAGGAGCTCGGGCTGATGACCTCGGGCCGGGCCATCAGCCACTCCGAGGAGAGCCCGAGGTCGCACGCCCGCTACCTGCACGGCGCCCAGCTCTGGGTCGCGCTGCCCGACGCCCACCGTCACACCGAGCCGATGTTCGAACACCATGCGGCGCTGCCCACGGTCACCGCACCCGGCCTGACCGCGACCGTCCTCCTCGGCGACCTGGACGGCGCCACCTCCCCAGGCACCGCGTACACGCCGATCGTCGGCGCCGACCTCGCACTCACCCGGGGCACCGACATCCGGCTGCCCCTCGAACCGGACTTCGAGTACGGCGTCCTGGCGATGTCCGGCGAGGTCCACGTCGACGACGTGCCCGTCCTCCCCGGCTCCATGCTGTACCTCGGCAGCGGCCGCACCGAACTGCCCCTGCGGGCCGAGTCCGACACCGGTCTCATGCTGCTCGGCGGCGAGCCGTTCGCCGAGGAACTCATCATGTGGTGGAACTTCGTGGGGCGTTCGCAGGCGGAGATCGAGCAGGCCCGGGAGGACTGGCTGAGCGGGTCGAGGTTCGGGGTCGTGAAGGGGTATGACGGAGATCCGTTGCGTGCGCCGGAACTGCCGCCTGGGCCGCTGAAGGCGCGGGGCCGGGTGCGCTGAGCCGAGGTTCTACAGCCCGGCGCGCAGATGGCCGGGCGCGGAGAAGGACACCCCGCCCGGTTCACTCGCACCGCCTGAGCAAACCCCCTTCGCCCCACCGGAGTTGCCGGCCCGCTGCCGGAAGGTCACGACATCCGCCGGTGACCGGCCTGCACGGCGCCCGGTCCAGCCCGCAACCCTGGGCCGCACGGGGCTGCCAGTTCGGCGGCCTCTCGCGAGCCCGGCGTGGAGGGTCGGCGGAACGGCGAGCGGCGGAGCATCGGCCGTTCCCCGCAGCACGGTCACCGGTGTGCCGGGGCGGGTACGGGCGATCTCCGCCAGCAGGTTCTGCACGACGTCACGGGCCACCAGCTGCGCACCGGTCACGCTGAGTACGCCGTCCAGGCGGCTGAGGTCGGTGCGTTGTGCCTCGTGCAGTCCGGGACCGTGTCGAGGCCGATCTCGTCGGCGATCCGAGCCCGTACGACCTGACAGGTCTCCAGGGCCTCGGACTGACGGCCCGCGGCGGCGAGCACCTCGATAGGCCGGGCCGGCAGGCTTTCGTCGAGCGGGTGCTGGGAGGCGGCTTGGCGGAGGGTGACCAGGACGTGCTCGGTGAGTACGGCACCCGCGGTGGGCACGTGCCCGGCCGCTTCCTTGACGGCGGCGACATGCTCGTCGTCCACGGCGGTGAAGACCGGGAGGGCCCGGACCTCGGGCCGCCGCTCGGGCGGGCCCAGCTTCACGTCGGTGGTGCCCTGCCTCCGGCGCTTTTGGCACAGGGGGTTCTCGCTGAACTGTCATTCCTCCGCGGTCGCGAAGAAGTCGAGGTAGCAGCGCCCGAGTTCGACGGGCGCCTCCAACGGGATGTTGTGCCCCGCCCGCTCGATCACCACAGGTGTGACGTTCACCGCGACTTGAGCCATCTGCTCACCAGGCTCCGCGGCGAGGTAGGCGCGCCCCCCGACGGCCAGCACCGGGCATTCCAGCGGGACGGCGAACTGCGGTCGGTTCTGGTCGGCGTCGGTCTCGGTCGCCCGGTACAGCTCGAACACCGCGTGGTTGCCGCCCGGTTCTTCGAGCCCTCGCGTGTATTCGTCCTCGTCGACGTCCGTGTACGCACTCGGGTCCCACATGATCCGCCGCATGAAGTACGTCCAGAAGGCACGCTCCCGGCCGGCGATCAGCAGTTCGGGGTAGTGCGGCAGGCCGAAGAACGAGCGATGCCAGCCGGTGCGGGGATCCTCGGTGGCGAGCGGCCCGAGGTCGGGGACCCGGAGGCCGGGCAGTCTCGTCTCCTGGAAGACGAGTTGGACGACCTTCGGGCGGTGGAAGGCCGCCACGGCGTAGGCGACGGCCGCACCCCAGTCCTCGCCCACCACGCGGTACCGGTCGTGGCCCAGCGCTGTCATGAGCGCGGCGATGTCAGCGGCCAGGGTCCGCGTGTCGTACCCGGTCGACGGACGTCCGGAGCCGCCGAATCCGCGCAGATCCACCGCGACGACCGTGTAGTGCGGTGTGAGCAGCGGGATGACGTGGCGCCAGAAGAACATGGTCTTCGGCACGCCGTGGATCAGGACGACCGGGTCGCCACTGCCGCCCGTCGCACAGTGCAGATCGACCCCGTTGACCCGTGGCCGGCCGTGGGTGAGCGGGACGCCGGCGTGATCCGTCATCCTCAGCGCTCCGGATCCCGTCATCGCCGCCTCCTCGTGGCCGGTCCCCGCCGGCACCGATGGCGCCGGTCGGTCGTATTCCACACCGGTCCACGTTTTGCTCGCACCGGGGAGCCACCCCGGTTCGAGGGCGCGCCGCCCGGTGCTGAGCTGTCTGCACGGACGGGTTCGGACGATTCAGAAGGGCGCGGCCATGAATGCTGGGCTGCTGTTGTTGCGTGTCATCACAGGACTCCTGCTGACCGGGCACGGAATACAGAAGGTGAGCCACAAACTGGGCGGTGCGGGACCGGAGGGCGGCGTCCAGGAGTTCCGCGACGACGGGTTCCGCGCCGTGAAGTGGCGCAACGGACTGTGGGCGCAGCGCAACGGCTACGAGTTCCCCGGCCATCTCGTGATCGCCTCGGCGACCACCGTTCGGCGGCGACCGCCGCCGGGCAGGCCGGCCGAGCCGGGCGGAGCCCGCCGGGCCGGCACGCCCCGCCGTCAATCGCCGGAATCGGTTTCACTCAGCCTGCGCCCGATCTGCTTGCGCGAGGTGATACCGAGCTTGCGGAACACCCTGCTCAAGTGGAACTCGATGGTCGAGGTGGTGACGAACAGCTGGGTGGCGATCTCCGCGTTGGTCGACCCCGACGCGGCCAGCATCGCCACATGACGCTCCTGCGGGGTGAGGTCGAACTGGGTGTCGACCGTTCGTTTACGTGCCCTCTCCCCGGTGGCCAGCAACTCCACCCTCGCCCGCTCGGCGAAGGGCGCGGCTCCCCAGGACTCGAAGGACTCGTACGCGGCCCGCAGCTGGACCCTGGCGTCGGCACGACGTCTGCGCCGGCGCAGCCACTCGCCGTACAGCAGGCGCGACCATGCCAGCTCCACGGCCACCGGGACCTTCCCGAGCTGCGCGATCGATTCCAGGTACAGCTGCTCGGCTCCGTCGTCGTCGGTCATCAGGGCCCGGCAGCGTGCGAGCAGCCCCAACGCCCATGGGGTTCCGGCCAGCGGAGCGCGCTCCTCCATGCGCTCCATGGCCATGGCGGCGGCCGTCCGGTCGCCGGCCCGCAGCCCGGCCTCGACCATTCCGGCGAGATTGAGATCGCCCAGGACCAACGGGGGGTCGGTGAACACCGGGAGCAGGGCGTCCAGCGCCTCCCGATACCGCCCGCGACCGATCTCGAAGATGCTCAGGGCCTGGCCGATCCACGGGTACGTCAGTCCGATGCCCAGGTTCTCGGCCAGGGCGCCCATCGTCGCGACCGCGGCCCGCAGCTCGGCTTCCTGACCGGTCCAGGCGTACAGCAGGGCCTTGTTGAAGTCTCCCGACGCGCGGAATCCGGTCGCGGTCATGTAGTCGTCCGACTCGATGTAGCAGCTCTCGGCGGCGGCGAACCGGCCGTCCCAGATCTCCACGGTGGCAAGGGCGTTCAAGGCGATACTGAGCCCGTGGAGCGCTCCGCGATCGCGGTCCGCCGTCACCAGCTTCCCGAGGATCTCCCGCTTGGCCTCGATGTCCCACAACTCGTCGCACGCGATGCTGACCATGACGCTGAACGCATTCTGCTCCTGGAGTTCGTCGGCGGTGCGCAACCGGGCCAGGGCCGTGGCCAGGGCCGGGGCTCCCGCCGCGTAGCCGTGGGCGATCGAGCGCGCCAGCGCCGCCATCAGCGGATCGGGGCTCCAGGCCGGCGACGCCGTTTCGCGCCAGGCGTCGGCGGCGGCCTCGGCGACCTCGATGGGTGTGGTCCCCGTGATCATCCGGCCGCCGATGATCGCGGCCTGTGTCGCCTCGCGCAGCAGGTCCCAGCTCGCCATCGGATCGCTGGTGCCGAGGTCGGCCACCGCGTCCAGCAGCATCGCGGGCAGCCCGCGGGGGCGGGCGTGGAACATCTCGACGGACGCCCGCAGCCGTGTCGCGTGGACCCGGGCGGCCGGCCCGGTCAGGTCGGGAGTGGCGAGTTCGAGCAGCGGTTGGACCGCCGGCAGATTGCCGGAGGTGAGGTGTGCCGCCGCCGCGTCGAGATACCGCTCGGCCCGCTTGCCCGGATGGGCGGTCAGCTCCGCCGCCCGGGTGAGGACGAGGGCCTGTTCGGAGTATCCGCCACGCGCCTGGGCGAGTTCGGAGGCGGCTTCGAGCTCCGCGGCCACGCTGTCGTCCGGACCGTCGGTCGCCTCGGCCAGGTGCCAGGCCCGGCGCTCGGGGGCGCTCGTGGCGGCGAGTGTCGCCTGGACACTGCGTCGCTCCTCGGCGGACGCGGCCGAGTGGACCGCCGAACGGATCAGCGGGTGGCGGAATTCGACGGTGGTCCCGCGGCGCAGTATCCCCGCGGCGACCGCGGGCGTGGCGGACCGGATGGACAGCCCCAGGGCGCCGGCGGCGCGCCACAGCGCCGCCTGGTCGTCCGTCGGCGTCATGGCCATGAGCAGCAGCAGGGTCTGGGTGTCGGCGGGCAGCAGCGCCGCCGCCCGCCGGAAGTGTTCTTCCAGCCGCCGGTTCACCGGCAGCGGGTCGGGCAGTGGGGTGACCCCGGCCAGCTGTTCCGGGCCCAGGTTCACCGCCAGTTCCAGGAGCGCGAGCGGGTTGCCTCCGGTGCCGGTGACGAGCCGCTCGGCGACCGCCTGGTCCAGGTGCCCGGTCACGCCGGCGGTCAGCAGGGCCGTGGCCTCCACGTCCGCGAGTCCCTCCAGCCGGAGTGTGGGCAGGGCGCCGAAGACGTCGTGGTCGCCGGTCCCGTCACGGCTGGCGAACAGCAGCCCGAGGCAGTCCGCGTACAGGCGTCGGCCCGCGAACGCCAGGGTCTCCGCCGACTCGCGGTCCAGCCACTGCATGTCGTCGACCAGGCAGAGCATCGGCGCCGCCGAGGCCGCGTCCGAGAGCAGCGTCAGCGTGGCCAAGCCGACCAGATGGCGGTCGGACGGCGAAGCATCGGTCAGGCCGAACGCGGTGTTCAGGGCGTCACGCTGCCGCTCCGGCAGAGCCGACAGCCGGCCGAGGTAGGGCCGCAGGAGCCGGTGCAGGGCTCCGTAGCCCAGTCGTGTCTCGGCCTCCACGCCGACCAGCCTGACGACTGTCAGGTCCTGGGCGGACTGGGCGGCGTACTCCAGGAGCCGGGATTTGCCCACTCCCGCGTCGCCGGTGAGCACCAGGACTCCGCTGAAGCCGTCACGGACCGATTCGAGCAGCCTTCCGATCGCCGCTCGCTCCGAGTGCCGACCGATCATCGGCGGTTCCGCCGCATGGTGAACCCCGGACCACACCATGAGATCCTCCTTTCGCGATGCGATGCAGCTGGTCGGTGTCCCTCGCGCGGTGCGCTCCGTGTTCGGCCGCGTCTCTCGCGCGCCTCGACCGTGTGAGGGAATGGACGGGGCCACTTCGAGAACAGCGACGAAGCCGTCCCCGACGATCCCGCCACGGCGGACGACTCCGCCCGGTCGCTCGCCGGCTGACCCGATCCGCTCGCATGCCCGGGTACGGCTCCAGCGAAGCGCCGGGCGCGCCGACGGCGTCCTGACCCCTGTCCGCGTACCCTGCCCGTCGGTCAGCCGGCGGTGTGGGAACCGATGATGGACTCGGCATAGACCGCGCCGAGGCCATAAGTGCCGGCGTGCTCCTTCACCACCTCGATGACGGCGCCGTAGGTCTCGGTACGGAGCCAGTCACGCTGGAGCTCCAGCAGGACCTGGAGCCAGGTCAGCGGAACGGCTCCGCCCTGGACCATGCGCTGCATGCCGTGTTCGTGGGCCTGCGGGCTCACTCCGCCCGACGCGTCGGCGACGACGTACACCTCGTATCCCTGGGACAGCGCGGACAGCACGGGCAGCACGAGGCACACCTCCGTCCACAGTCCCGCGATGACGAGCTTGGTACGCCCCGTGGCCTTGACGGCCTCCACGAACGCGGGGTCCTCCCAGGCGTTCATCGTGCTGCGGTCGATGATCTGCTGATCCGGGAAAACGGCCTTGAGCTGCGGGATCATCGCGCCCGAGAACTGCTTTTCGGCCACGGTGCTCAGCACCACCGGGACATCGAACACCTTGGCCGACTTCGCGAGGCCGACGGTCGCGTTGATGATCTCGCCCCGCTCGCCGCTGGACGCGGCGAAGAACATCTGCGGCTGGTGGTCGACGAACAACACCGTGCAGTTGTCCGGGGTGAGCAGGTCGGGGCTGGGCAGGGCGGCGACCGCGGAGATGTCGAACATGGTGGAATCCTGTCTGCCGTGAGGGCGTGTCGTGTTCCCGAGCCGCCGGGCCACGCATCGAGGAGGCGGGAAGCGGGCGGCACGCTGTGGACGCTAGTGAAGGCGTTGTGGACATTCGCTGCCCGAAAGGTGACCGGCGTCGACTACGTGCTCGCGGAGTGCCGTCCGGGGCTCGAGGTCTCCCGACTCAGCGGCGCCTTCAGACTCCCCGGTTTCCCGCTCTGCTTGGCGTCCGATGCCGCCGAACCGGAGGGAGTGCTGCCCTACGCGTTACGGGAGAACGACGTCCACCGCGCCCAGCGAGCAATACTCGTGCGCGAGTTCACCCCGAAGAGGATGAACAAGGGCAGGCCATCGCGCCGCGCGAGCATTCCGAGACGCGCACGACCTGGCGCAGTGGACACCGGGGGAGACCGCTGACCACGCAGGCCGGCGATCTGGACCTGAAGATCCCGAAGGTTGGGAGCGGGTCGTTCTTCCCCTCGCTGCTGGGACGCCGGCGACGGATCGACCGGGCATTGTTCGCCGTGGTGATGCAGGCATACGTGCACGATGTCTCGACCCGCTCGGTCGATCACCTGGTGACCGCGTCCACTCCCCCAGTGCGGGCCGGTCCACGGATCGGCGAATCCGGGCGGCGGCGGAGTTGAAGAACATGGTCCTGGAGTCGACGGCGGCGATCGGGCCCTTGATTCCGCTCGGGGAAGGCTGAGTTCTGTCGAGTGACGGTACGCGGGTCGGGGTGCGCGAAGCGTGCCGAGAAGGCGAACTCCCCGCCGGGTGAGCATCCACGCCTGCGCCGGCGTGATCAGCCGCAGTGCGGCTGCAGAGCCCTGCGTACGTGTGCTCTCAACCGCGGACGGACGACGCGGCGTCGAGTCGTGTGTCGTCGGGGCGCCGGAGCTTGTCGCGTACGTGCTCGGCATCCGGGTGCGCGATGGCCTCAAGGATCTCCAGCGCCTGCCGCCAGGCGGCCGCCGCCCGCTCCTGGGAGCCGTCGGCCTCCCACGCGTCACCGATGTGGACGAGAGTGTCCGCTTCCAGGTAGTCGTCGTGGATCTCGCGGTATGCCGTCAATGCGTGTTCGTAGCAGGTGAGGGCCTGCTGAAACTGGCCGAGGTGGTGGTGGGCGTAGCCGAGGCTGTCCCATGCGGCGGCCTCCCCGTTGCGGTCGCCGAGTTGCTGGTTCATGGTGATCGCCCGTCGGCAGTCGGCCAGGGCTTCCTCGTACGCGCCGAGCAGAATGTGGGTCCAGCCGACCTCGTTGAAGATGCCTGCCTGCCCGCTGCGATGACCGGCCGCCTCGTACAGCGCGTGCGCCTCGCGGTAGTGGTCGAGTGCCTCGTGGTGATGACCTTGGCGGTTGGCCTGGAAGGCCAGGTAGCGGTGGACGCGCCCCTGGCCGGGCGCGTCGCCGATGGCGGCGAACAGTTCCAGCGCGGTGGACAGGTGTTCGCGTGCCTCGGCGGGGCGCTCCAGGCGCCCGTTCACGAAGCCCAGGGCCCGGTGCGCGTGAGCGCGTCCCGAGAGGTCGCCCAGTTCTTCGGCCGCGTGCAACGCCGCTTCCTGAACGACTAGTTGGTCCTGCCACCGGCCGTGCCGGTCGAGGAAGAGTTCCAGTGTCGCGGCGAGCTGCCAGCAGTGGGCGCCCAAGCCGGACCGGGCCGCCTCCTGCACGGCTGCGAGGAGGACCGGGCGCTCGGCGTTCAGCCAACTTGCCGCCTTTTCCTGGCTTTTGAACGCTATCGGACTGGCCCCGGTGGCGACCCGCGGTGACAGGGTGAGACGTTCCCGGTGGGGTGCGAGCAGGCTGTCGGCCCGGTGAGCGGTGTGCAGGAGGTGGTCGAGCAGCCGGTGCCGTGCGGCGTCCCGCTCCTCGGGAGTGTCGTGTGACTCCGCCAGTTCCGCGGCGTAGACCCGCAGCAGTTCGTGTGAACCGAAGCGGCCCGGGGACCGCTGGGTGAGCAGATGCGCGCCGACCAGTTCGGCGAGCAGCGGGCGTATGTCTTTGAGAGGCAGGCACAGCAGAACGGCCGCGGTCGCGGTGGACGCGTCGGGGCCGGGATGGAGCGCCAGGAGGCGGAACAGCCTCGCCGCACCTGGTGTGAGAGCGTCGTAGGACCACGAGAACGCCGTGCGGGGGTCGGTCACGGGATCATCGTGGGTGAAGGCGGCGAGGCTGCCGCGGGTCTCGCGCAGTTCCTCGGCGATGGACGAGAGGCTCCGGCCCGGATGGACCGCGGCACGGGCACTGACGATGGCCAGTGTCAACGGCAGCGAGCCGCACAGTGCGACGATCTCGTCAGCGGCCGTCGGCTCCGCGGCGACCCGCTTCGTGCCGAGTCGCCTCATGAGGAACTCCCTGGACTCCGCGGCCGTCAGGAGGTCGAGCGAGAGGGGATGGGCGCCGTCCGCGACGACCAGTCCGTGCAGGTGGTTGCGGCTCGTGATGACGATCAGGCATCCGGCCGAGCCCGGCAGGAGCGGGCGGACCTGTTCCGTGTCGCGCGCATTGTCCAGCAGCACCAGGACGCGGTGACCGGCCAGCAGAGTCCGGTAGAGGGCGGCCTGGGCGTCAAGGCCGGCCGGTATGCGGTGCGCGGGGACGCCCAGGGCATCGAGAAAGCCGCGGATCACCTCCGCGGGATCCGCGATCGAGCCCGACGGGCCGAAGCCGCGCAGGTCGGCATACAGCTGGCCGTCGGGAAAGCGGTCGGCGATCTGGTGGGCCCAGTGCACCGCCAGGCTGGTCTTGCCGACGCCCGCCATGCCGCCGATTGCGCTGATCACCACGGTGTTCGGCCGATCGTCCGACGGCGACAGGAGTGCGTGCACCCGCCCCAGTTCGGCGCGGCGGCCGGTGAACATACTCAGGTCAGGAGGGAGTTGTGCGGGGCGGACCTGTGTCGCACCGTGTGCCGGACCCGTCCTCTCGGTGGAAGCCTCCGGCACGGGGGCGCCGCCGTACGGCAGTTGGGGAGGGTCGTTCTCGGCACCGCTCAGAGCACCGCTCCGAGCACCGCTCCGAGCACCGCTCCGAGCACTGCTCCCGGTCTCCGGTCGGCCCGGTGGCGTGGAGGCGGCGCTGCGCGGCAAGTGCTGTTCGGCGGCCCGAAGTTCCGGGCCCGGGTCCAGACCCAGCTCATCGACGAGTCGCGTACTGACGTCCCGGTAGGCGTTCCGCGCCTCGGCCCGGTGTCCGGTCACCGCGAGCGCTGTGACGAGACTCGCGTGCAGCACCTCGTCCAAGGGGTGGGCCGCGGCCGTCTGTCTGAGGACCGGCAGCAGCCGCCCGGCGAGACCCGGTCCGGCTTCGAGGGCCACCGCGGCGGCTTCCTTCACCGCCGCCGGATACTCCCGGTCCACCGACGCGAAGGCGGGGTGCGCGCGGACTTCCGGCGCGATCCCTGACGCCGTGGGGCCGCGCCACAGGGCGAGTGCCTCGATCAGTGACGCGGCGGCTCGGGCAGGGTCGCCCAGTTCCCGGGCCGCACTCGCCTCGTCGCGCAGGGCACGGAACCGCTGGAGGTCGAGCTCCCCCGCACCGAGCATCAGGCGGTAGCCTCCGGAGCCCCGTACGAGTCGGCTCGGCGTGGTCTGTCCCGAGGGATCGGTGTCCAACAGCCTTCGCAGGGCTCCCACATGACGGTGCACCACATTGACGGAGCCGACCGGCGCGTTCTCGTCCCAGAGCACATCGACGATCTCGTGGACCGGAACGGGCTCCCCCGCCCGCGCCAGGAGCAGGGCCAGCAGGGCTCGTCGCTTTGGCGGTCCCGGGTTCAGCTCCGTTTCGCCTCGCCAGGCTCTGACGGGCCCCAAAACTGTGAAACGCACGGTTCGGATTCTAGGACGCCGGCGATTCACACCGACCGATCTTGATCACTTCCGGCCTTGATCACTCCCCGCCCTGCGATCCTGTCGCCGGTGGTCACTTCAGCCACCTCATCTGGTAACCGCCGAACTCCTACGCTGCCTCCGCCGCACCGAGCCGGATCGAGCAGCGGTGCCCGGCACGACGGACGGAGTCTCCACATGATCGAGTCGGCGATGCAGGTGCTGGCCGGGCAAGTCGACCCGGCACGGCTTCGACGCGATGTCGACGCCCTTGCGGCGTGCCCACGCAGCCGTATGCGCGCGCCGAACGCCATGGCCGAGGCGGAGCGCCATGTGACGGACGAGCTGTCGGCCGCCGGATGGCAGGTCGAGCGACAGCCGTTCGACCTGCGGTGGCAACCAGGTACGACCGACCGGCGAGGGCACCGGCTCCTCCCTCTCAAGCTGCGCCTGCATCGGCGGCTGACCGGCGCCAACCTGCTCGCGCGACTCCCCGGGCACCCACAGCGGCCGGCGGTGCTGATCGGCGCGCACCTGGACTCCGTGGACGCGAGCCCAGGAGCCGACGACAACGCCTCCGGTGTGGCGGTCCTGCTGGAAGCCGCCCGGCTGCTCGGCGCGCTGGAAGAGCCGCCACCCGTCACCCTCATGTGCTTCGACATGGAGGAACTGGGGCTGATCGGCTCGCGGTACGCCGCCCGGCAGTTCACCGACCGGCATGAACAGGTGGCGGGCATGATCTGTCTGGAGTCGGTCGGGTACTTCGCGCCTGAGCCGGGTGGTCAGCGGCTGCCCGCAGGCTTCGGACTGGCCTTCCCCACGGCCGCCCGCGAGGTCCGTGCGAACCGCTTCCGCGGAGACTTCACCCTCGTGGTCCACCGGCGTTCCACACAAGGTGCGGCCGCTCTGTGGCAGCGCGCGGCCGCGTGCGCGGGTCCGGCACTGCCCGCCCTCCCTTCGATCGCCCTCCGCGACCGCCGTCCCGAAGGGCCGCTGGGTCTGCTCATCGGCCTGGCGGTGCCACCGGCGAATCATCTCGGGCGCAGCGACCACGCCTCGTTCTGGAACCGCCGGATCCCGGCGCTCATGCTGACCAGCACCGCCAACTTCCGTAATCAGCACTACCACCGCCCCACGGACACGGCGGACCTCCTCGACTACGACCGGCTGGCCGCGGTCACCGCCGCGACCGCGGCCACAGCGCTGTACTGGCCGTGCGGGTGAGACAACGTCATGGTGAGGACCGGCATGCACCCTTCGGTCATCCTGCACGCCCGCGGCCGCCCGACCTCGGCCCCGCACGACCTGCCTTCGCCCTGCGGGCTGGGGTACTGTGAGCTGGGGAAAGGTCCCTGACGACACAGCCGGAACGCGCATCGGCCGCGGGCGGTGAGGGCGGGTCGGGGCCTCGGGACGGGGAGATTCATGACCATGGTGCTCTACGCGTTCAGCAGGGCAAGGGCATGTCCGGGCTCCGGCTCGCGCTTCGCCGGTCCTCGTGCTCGGCCGACCGCCAGATGACGCACGCGGCCGAAACGGAGGGACCGTTAGACAGACCCACGACCGGTCTTTCCGGCGGGTGGGAGCGCCGATCCCCGGGGGAGACGGTGCGCTTCGCCGTGCTGGGTCCCGTGCGCGCCTGGCGGGCCGATGTCGAGCTGCGCCTGGGGCCCCCGCAGCAGCAGGCGTTCGCGGCGTTGCTGCTGACGAGCACCGACCGGCCCGTCACCGCCACGGAGGTCGTCGACATGCTGTGGGGGCAGGATCCGCCGCCGAGCGCGGTCAATGTCGTACGCCGCTATGTGGGGGCGCTGCGCCGCGTACTGGAGCCGGGGCTGCCTCGGATGGCGACCGGGAGATGGCTGCTCCGGGAGGGCGGCGGATACCGGCTGGACGTCGGCGTCACCGCACTTGACCTGCTGCGCTTCCGTGACCTGCGTACGCAGGCGCGTGCGGCCGACCGGGCGGACGATTCCGCGTACGCCCTCGAGTTGTATGCGCAAGCCCTGGCGCTGTGGCGCGGTCACGCGGCGGCCGGGATACCGGCTCAGGTGCGCAGCCACCCGGTTTTCGTGGGACTCGACGGCGAGCGACTGGCCACGGTCAAGGAGGCCGCCGACGCGGCCCTGCGCTGCGGCCGCGCGGGACCGGTGCTGGCTCAACTACAGGGCCTGGCGGACGACCATCCTCTTGACGAGCCGCTGCACAGCCGGCTGATCCGGGCGCTGGCGCTGACGGGCCAGCAGGCCCAGGCCCTGGAGACGTATCAGAAAATCCGGGTGCTGTTGGCCGAGGAGTTGGGCGTCGAGCCCTCCTCCGAGTTGCTGGCCGCTCACCGCGAAGTGCTGAGTGCGCGGTCCGCACCCACTTTCCCGACGCCCCTCGCGGCCTTGGACAGTGAGGGCTCAACCGGCCGGGCCGCCGCTCCCGAGACGGCCTCCCCGGCTCGTGACGACCTGCTCGTGCCGCTGCCCCGGCCTGCCCAACTCCCGGCCGCCTACGAACACTTCGCGGGCCGCGAGGCCGAGATCGACCACATGCTGCGCCGCCTTCCGGCCGCCTCAGGCCACGGTGGACCCGGGACCACCATGGTGATCAACGCCATCGGCGGCATGGCCGGAGTGGGCAAGACCACCTTGGCCGTCCAGGTGGCCCATCGAGTGACGGACCGGTTCCCGGACGGCCAGCTCTACGTCAATCTGCGGGGGTTCGATCTCCACGGCGCGGCCATGGACCCGGCGGAAGCCGTACGCGGATTCCTCGAGGCCCTGGGAGTCAGCCGCAAGCAGATGCCCGACAGCCTGGAAGCCCAGGCGGCTCTGTATCGAAGCCTCCTCGCGGACCGACGCGTCCTGGTCCTGCTGGACAACGCGCGCGACGCCGACCAGGTACGTCCGCTGCTGCCCGGCGCCGCCGGCTGCCTGGTCCTGATCACCAGTCGCAATCAACTGACGAGCCTGGTGGTCGCCGGTGGCGCTCATCCCCTCACTCTGGACCTGCTGTCCCCGAAGGACGCCAGGCAGTCACTCGTACGACGCCTCGGGGCATACCGGGTGGCCGCCGAACCTGCCGCCGTCGACACGATCATCTCCCTCTGCGGCGGGCTGCCACTGGCGCTGTCCATCATCACGGCCCGCGCCCTGATGAACCCGACGTTCCCCCTGTCCGGCATCGCGGCGGAACTCATGGAGGCGAACGGAAGCCTCGACGCCTTCGACGGCCTCGACGCGACGACAGACGTACGGACGGTGTTCGGCTGGTCGTACCACACTCTGACCGGCGAAGCGGCCCGGCTGTTCCGGCTCTTGTCCCTGCATCCCGGGCCGGACATCGGGACGCACGCCGCCGGCGCACTCGCGGACCGCCCGACCGCCAGGGTCCGTTCCCTGCTGGCCGAACTGACGCGCACGCACCTCCTCACCGAGGAGGCCCCGGGCCGCTACCGCTTCCATGACCTCCTGCGCGCGTATGCGAACGAACTCGCTCGTGCCGAGGACGGCGAAGGGGACGGCGAGGAGGAACGGCGCGACGCGATGTGCCGCGTGCTGGATCACTATCTGCTCACCGCGCATGCCAGCGCATCCCTTCTCGATCCGGCGGGTGTCTTCCCCTCGCCGGCCCCGTCGCCGGAGGCGACGGGGACCCCGGTGGCCCTGGGGGACGCCGAGTCCGCCCTCAGCTGGTTCAGTGCGGAGCGACTCGTCCTGCTGGAAGTGGCGCGGCAGTCGGTGGACGACGGGCTCGGCGGCCACGCGTGGCAACTGGCGCGGCTGCTGGACCCGGTGCACGAACGGTTCGGGCACTGGCACGACTGGGCGGACCTCCAGCGCATCGCTCTCGCCGCGGCCCAGCAGCTCGCCGACCCCGTCGGCGTCGCGCATGCCCACGGTGGCCTTGGACGCGCCTGTTCGCTGCTCCGCCGCTACCCCGAGGCCGCAGACCACCTGCACCATGCCCTGTCCCTGTTCGAGGCCCTGGGCGACGACCTCGGCCAAGCGCACACACGACGCGCTCTCGGCTGGGTGATGACCCGCACCGAGAGGCACGGTGAGGCGATACGGCAGACCCGGCACGCGCTGGACCTGTACCGCATCGCCGGACACCTGAGCGGGCAGGCGGACGCGATGAACGCGATCGCCTGGTACGAAGCGGTGCTCGGCGACTACGACAAGGCCATGGCCAACGCCCTGCGGTCGCTTTCTCTGTACCGACGGATGAGTGATCAAGGCGGCCCGCACGAGGCCAACGCCTGGGACACCCTTGCCTACGCCCATCACCATCTGGGCAACTTCAGGCGGGCGCAGGCCTGTTACCTGCGAGCCATCGACATGCTCCGCAGGAACGGCGACCGTTACAACGAGGCCGGCAGCCTCACCCGGCTCGGTGACACCTACGCGGCGACCGGCGACGACGCGGCCGCTCGTGCGGCATGGGCGCAGGCGGCGGACATCCTCACGGAGATCGATCCCCCGTGGGCGGCCGAGGTGAGGGCGAAGCTTCAGACCTCGGCCTTCTCCGACGACGGCGTACCGGACGTGACGTCGCACTCCGATGACGTGCTGAGGCGGACGGCACATCGGCTGCCGTGATCGAGTGGGGCGGCCCCGAAGGCGAGTCGGGTCGCCGCGACCCGGCTGAGCGCCGGTAGTGCGGTGTCGGTGTTCTGCGCGCGCGGTTCGAACGTGCCCACGCCGAGGGCGACCTGCCTCCGAAGGCCGACGCGGACGCCCTCGCCCGCCGCTTGGCGGCCGTCCGCCAGGGGATCTCGGTGCAGGTCACCGGCGGGGCGAGCCGCGAGGACCTGCACCGGGTCACGGACCAGGCCCTCGGTGCGCGGCCGAGTCGAGCGATTACTTGCCCAGGAAGGCCAGCAGGGCGGCGTTGACCTCTTCGGCGTGCGTCCACAGCAGACCGTGCGGGGCGCCCTCGATCTCGACGTACTCGGCCGAGGGCAGCAGTGCGTGGAAGGGCCGCCCGGTCGCGTCGATCGGCAGGATCCGGTCGGCCGTGCCGTGCAGGATCAGTGTCGGTACGTCCATCTTGGCGACGTCGGCGCGGAAGTCGGTGATCCAGGTGGGCACGCAGGCCACCGACGCGTACGCCGAAGCACCCGCTGCCACGTTCCGGCTCTCCCGCACGGCCTCTTCGCTGATCCGGCTGCCGAGCGTCTCGTCGAGGTTGTAGAACGCCTCGTAGAAGCCGGTGAAGTAGGCGTAGCGGTCCTTGGTGACCGCCTCCAGGATGCCGTCGAAGACGGACTGGTCGACCCCGTCCGGGTTGTCGTCGGTCTTGACCAGGAAGGGTTCGAGGGAGGCCAGGAAGACGGCCTTGGCGACGCGCTGCGAGCCGTACGCGCCCAGGTAACGGCCGACTTCCCCCGTGCCCATGGAGAACCCGACGAGTACCGCGTCGGTGAGGGCCAGTTCGGTCAGCAGCGTGTCGAGGTCGGCGGCGAAGGTGTCGTAGTCGTAGCCCGTGGTCGGCTGCGACGACCGGCCGAAGCCGCGCCGGTCGTAGGTGATGACCCGGTGGCCCGCGTCGAGCAGGGCCGGGAGTTGCTTCTCCCAGGAGTGGCCGTCCAGCGGGTAACCGTGGATCAGCACGACGGGCTGCCCGCTCCCGTGGTCCTCGTAGTACAGCTCGATGTCGGCGGAGTTCTCCTGGCCGACGGTGATGTACGGCATGTCGGATTCCCTTCGTGGGCTTGGTGGATCAGCGCGTGGGTGATGGTGGGAGAGGACGGTCGCAGTCCGATCAGCCCCAGTTCCCGGCGCTGTCGCGCCGTCGCAGCCGGTCGGCCGCCACCGCGCACCCCGCGTGAACGGCCGCGGCCGCCCACAGCGGAGCCGCGATCCGGCCGTGGCGTAGCAGCAGACCGCCGACCAGTGCCCCCGTCATCATCGACAGGATCGACGCGACGCGCCGCAGCCGAACCTGGTTCGAGGACCGGTCGGCGAACAGTCCCGCGGTCGTCAGGGTGAGAACCGTCGTGGTCAGGTCGGGGACCGCCAGTCGGCGGACCACGGCGTTCTGCGCGCCCATCGCGACGGCCAGCAGCGCGACCATGGCCGGCTGTGTGCCGCGCCGCGCCGGATCGGCGAGGGCGGCCAGAGCGGCCGCCACGGCGACCAGCACGCACTGGGCCCCGCACGTGCCGGCCAGCAGCCGGCCGCGGTGGGTCTTGCGGGCGCCGCCGTAGCGTCCGCCGACGAACGCGCCGGCCCCGAAGCAGCCGACCGCCACAAGCGTCGCGCTCCAGGAGACGCCGCCGACTCCGACGACCGCGAATCCGAAGAAGACGACGTTGCCCGTCATGTTCGCGACGAAGACGTGACCCAGCGTCAGGTAGCTGACGGCGTCGACCAGGCCGGTCCCGATGGTCAGGGCGAGGAGCAGTCCCGGCAGAGGACCGTGGTCGCGGGAGTCGGTCATCTCCGTCGCCGCCGATCGGCGGCGTGCCCGCTGCGGGGGTGCGTGCGGACCGGGTCGGACAGGGCGGGCATGCTCGTTCCTTTCGCGGATCGGCTGGACCGCGTAGGTGAAGCGGCCCGACCACCGGGGCGTCGTGGATGACGCCGGTTCAGGAGGTGGCGCGGGCGGCGGCCTCGATGACGTGTGCGGTCGCGTCCGGATGTGAGACGAGGACCGCGTGCGAGGCGCCGCGGATCACCTCGGTGTGAGATCCCGCACGGCGCGCCATGGCCTGCTCGGCAGCCGGTGGGACGGCGCGGTCGGCGCCTGCGACCAGGAACCAGGAGGGAATGGTCGTCCACGCCGGCGTGCTGCTGGGTTCCGCGAACGCCGCCAGCGCCACCGGCCGTTGGCCGGCCGCCATCAGCCGGGCCTTGCCGGCCGGCACGTCGGCGGCGAAGACCTGCCGGAAATCCGCGGGGTTGACGTAGGCGTCCTGCCCGCCCGGGAACGGCCGGATTGTCAGCGCCGGCGGAAGTTTGCTGCCCGGGTACTTTCCGAGGACCGCCAGGCCGGACTCGCCCTGGTCGGGAGCGAACGCGGCGATGTACACCAGGGCCTTGACGTTGGGGTGATCCACCGCGGCGTCGGTGATGACGGCGCCGCCGTAGGAGTGGCCGACCAGGACGACCGGCCCGGGAATGGTGTCCAGGACACTGGACACATAGGCCGAGTCGTCGGCCAGGCCACGGAGCGGGTTCGCGACGCCGATCACGGGGTATCCCCGGCGCTCGAGCCGCGATATCACCGCGTCCCAGCTCGACGAGTCCGCGAACGCACCGTGGACCAGGACCACGGTCGGCTTCGGTGTGCTCGGTGTGACCGACGCCGTCGCGGCGTTCGCGGCGGATGCCGAGCCGGCGGGCGTGGCGGCGGACAGCGCCGGGACCACGAGCATTGTCCCGACCACCATCGCCGAGAGCATCAGCTTTCTTCGGCGTTGCCCGCCCTCGCGGAGTCGGGCGGGTTCGATCCCTGTCATGACTGCTCTCCTCGTCTTTCCTGCTCTTGCGGGGCGGTCCGACTCACGGGGACGGCGGCGGTCCGGTGACGCGAAGGTGGAAGGCCTCGGCGGAGGCCACGACTGCCGCGAGATCGAACTCCGGCGGCAGATCCCCGGCCTCGGCCACCGGGGTGCCGTTGGCCCTGAAGTACTCCTCGATGCAGGCCGGGCTGAACAGCACCGCCATCCGCGCCCCCTGGGGCGAGCGCACCAGATAGCTGTGCGGAACCCCGCGCGGCCCGTACGCGACCTGTCCGGGCACCAGGTCGTGGCGCTGGTCGCCGACGAAGAACGTCACCTCGCCGTCGAGGACGAACCAGACCTCCTCCTCGTCCTCGTGGACGTGGTGCGGGGGTGCGTGGCCGGCCGGGTCGGCGAACTCCATCAGACTGAGCCTGTTGTCGGTCGCGGCTCCGGGGAGCAGGATCCTCGCCTGGCCGCCGAGGAACCAGAAGGGTTCACGCTCGGCGGTCGGGCCGAAGGTCGGGAAGAACCGGGTCATGTCCGCTCCTGACGTCATCGGTGGCTGCCCAGGAAACGCAGCAGCATGTCGGTCATCTCTTTCGGGTGCTCCTCGTAGATCCAGTGGCCGGAGTCGGGGATGACAGCCGGGGTGACGTGGGTGGCGTAGTGGCGCACCTGCTTCGCGACCGACGAACCGAGGCTGCCGGAGGCACCGATCGCGAGCACCGGCATGGTCAGGGGCTTCTTCTGGAACCGCGCGTTGTCGGCGATGTCCTGCGGGAACGTCCGGAACCAGGCGAAGTTCGCCTCCAGGTGGGCGTGGTCGCGCAGGTAGGAAGCGAAGACCTGGAGGTCCTCGGGGGACAGGGCGTCCTTGTGCACCGCGATGCCCCGCATGAAGCCCGACGTCCAGGTCAGCTCGCGGCCCCGGATCAGGCTCTCCGGGAGGCCGGTCCGCAGGGCGAAGAATCCGAAGTGCCACGCCCCGGGACCCTGGGCCGTCAGTGACGGGAACTTGTAGATGCCCGAGTCAGGGATCGGGGCCTCGCTGAGCACGAGCTTCCTGACGCTGTGCGGGTACTGCGCGGCGTAGGAGTAGGCGACCATCGTGCCGATGTCGTGGCCGACGACGTTCACGTCCTGGTCCTTGCCGAGCGACACCAGGAGCGCGTGCAGCTTGGCGGCCATGGTCTTCTTGTCGTAGCCGGACGCCGGCGCGTCGCTCCGGCCCGCGCCGGGCAGGTCCGGGGCGATGACGGTGTAGTGCTCGGCGAGCGCGGGCATGATGGCACGCCACTCGTACCAGGTCTGGGGGTAGCCGTGGATCAGGACCAGGGTCGGGCCGTGGCCGCCGATCACGTAGTCGATGCCGGTCCCGGCGACCCGGGTCTTGTGTTCGCTGAAGCCGGCGGGCATCCGCTCGCCGGCCGGGGGTGCCGACTTGGCGGAGGCCGCGGCCGTGAGGGTGGTCGAGCCGAGGCCGACGGCCAGGGCGAAGACCGCGGCCACCAGGCGGCGGGCTCCGGGCAGGCGGAATTTCACTGGTGTCTCCAAGGGGTGTGAGGGGAAGCGAGGCGCGGCGGGAGTACGGCCCGCCGCGTCATGACGGCCGGTCAGAGGATTCGACGAGGCCGCCGTCGACGACGAAGTCGGCGCCGGTGATGGCACTGGTACCGATCAACCTGTGCGGGCCATGGGAGGGAGTCTTTGCAAGGGAGGGTCAGATCTGGCGCAGCGCACCGCCGTCGACGGCCCACTCTGCACCGGTGATCTGGCGTGCGAGGGGGGAGAGCAGGTAGGCGATGACCCGTGCGACGTCGTCGGGGCTGCCGAGCCGGGCGGTGGGCAGGCGTCGCACCTCGCGGACGAAGTGGTCGATCGCCGCCTCCGGTTCCAGGTGGAACTGAGTGGCGAGCTGCTCGGCGAAGCCGCCGGGGCCGTCCCACAGCCGGGTCCGGGTCGGTCCCGGTGCGACGACGTTGGAACGCACCCCGCGCGGGCCGAACTCGGCCGCCAGTGTCTTGGACAGCGACAGCAGCGCGGTTTTGGCGGCCGCGTAGTCCACCATCGACACGTCCGGCATCCTGGCCGCCTCGCTGGTGAGGTGGACCAGGGAGCCGCCACGCATGAGCAGGGCGGGCAGCGCGGCCCGCGTCATCCGCACCGCGCAGTGGAAGTTGAGCTCGAACGTGGCCTGCCACTGCTCGTCACTCACTTCCAGGAACCCGGTGCGGGAGTCCAGTGCGCCGATGTTGTTGACGAGCCCGTCCAGACCCCCGTACCGGGCGAGCACCTCCTCCACCACACGCTGGGCCGCGCCGGGCTCGGTGAGGTCGGCCGCCAGGCCGCTGACCCGCGGGCCGAGGGCTTCGACGCCCTCGGGGTGGCGGGCCACGGCGACGACGGTGGCGCCCTCGGCCGCCAGCACGCCTACCGTGGCCTCGCCGATCCCGGCGGACGCGCCGGTCACCACCACGACTGCGTCGTCGAGTCGAAGATCCATCAGTCGGCCTCCTTTCAGGCGAGCGGGCCGCCGCCCTCGACGTGCGGCACCGAACTCATCGCCCGGCCTCCAGACTCTGCTGCCGCAGCCAGGTGAGAACGGTCTCCGCGACCTCGCGCCAGCCGCCGTCGATCGTCAGGGAGTGCCCGCGGTCGGGGAAGTTGATGATGTCGGTGACGGCCTCGGAGTGCCGGTACTGCTTGAGGGTGGCCCGGGTGACGACCTCGGGCACCGTGTGATCCTTGCCGCCGGAGATGAGCAGCAGCGGGCCGCGTCCGCTGTTGTCCGTGTCGACCTTCGCCGGCGAGTGGGGGTTGAAGTTGGCGGAGGCGGCCTCGTACAGCGGCTTGCCCGGCGCGGGGATGGTCCAGCGTTCGTACAGGGCTGCCGACTCCTCCTCCGCAATGGCGTTGCCGAAGGCGAACCGGAACTGCTCCGCGGTCAGGGAGACCGACCGGCGCTTGTTGGTCGGGTTCTTGAAGACCGGGAACGTCGCCTTGAGTGCGGACAGCGGCAGGGGCAGAACGCCCTTGATCTGTGCGGCGTCGATCGCGACCGCCGCGGCGGCGCGGTCCTGGCCGAGCAGCTTCTGCGCGATCATCCCGCCGAACGAGTGACCGATCACGACGGGCCGCACGGGCAGGGCCTCGATCAGGGCCGCGTAGTGCTCGACGACGTCGTCGATGCCGTGGCCGGCGATGCTCTCGGGGTTCTGGCGCGCCTCCTCGACGGTGTCGGGGTCGCCGGGCCAGCCGGGCGCGGACGGGTCGTAGCCCTCCTCGCGGAACAGATCGATCCACGGCCGCCAGGAGGTGCTGTGCAGCCAGAGTCCGTGGACGAAGACCACGGGAAGCGGGACGGTCATGGCTGGGCCTCTCTGGTGTGGGTGGCGTGCCTGACCTGGCATGTGCACACGAAACCGGGAACCCCGGTTCTCTCGCACCGGGGTTGCACCCCAGTCGTTCAGAGGTGTCAGGGGTGGACGCCGAACGGCCCGAGGACCCCCGCGTCGATCCGCAGGGACTCCAGCAGCGTCCACGCGTTGTCCCGCGTGAAGACATCGGCGGCGGCGAGGACTCCGGTGTACTTCGCGGCCACGGGAGCGGCCGCGGCGTCCGCGACCGCGTCGAGGAAGGTCTTGAAGACCGCCCACGAGTTGCCCTGCGCACCGTACTTGGCGAAGAACGGAGCCGGATCGACGGAGGCGATCGCGGACCGGGTGCCGGCGTCCAGATCGTCCATGTACTGGATCTGCAGGGCGCCGTCCGCGCGGACTCCGAGCCGCCCGAGATGGCCGCCGACGAACGTCTGCCACGGGTAGTCCATCGCGATGCTCTGGGCCCGCCATGTGTGCTGACTCCTCGGCGTCCGATGCCGGCCTTTGCTGACACCCGAGGGAGTGCGATACCTCTGACCTGGGAAGAACCGTAGATCACCTGTGCACCGGCGCGGCGGCGGCTTGGTAGCCGGTCCGCCGACACCAGGACCCGTCGCATGTCACTCGTTCCCGCGAATGACTCCTGGCGCGCTCCGTCAGACCACGGACGGCATACCACGGGCCGATGACAGGGGGCAGCGAAGCGCGCACCATCAGCCATGACCTCGACGTGCAAGCCGGATGCCCCTGGCGATGGTGGCGATCGGCGGGCCAGAAGGGACCTTCGCCATGGGGGCATTCGATCGAATGGTGCCGCGGCGGGCCTTCGCCGGCGTCCCGGTGTCGGTGTTGTCGTGGCTGATGGCCCGCAACCTGCCACTGACGGCGACACCGGCGAGGCGAGCAGAAGACAGGGTGCCGGGCAACATACGGGTCACCGATGATGTTTTCGCCGCGTGCATCGAACCGGCCATCGCAGTCAATCCGGTCGACCCTCGCAACCTCCTGGCCGTATGCCGGGTGTTCGTCGGACCCGACATCGGTGTAGCCGCGTACACGTCGTTCGACGGCGGCGACACCTGGCGGGCACGGGGCCTGCTGCCCGGCCTGGTACCAGACTTCGACGGCAATCCGAGCGTGGCCTTCGACAGCCGTGGCCGCGCGTTCCTGTGCTGCGTCGTGGCCACCCAGGGGCCGCTGCGCCACGGTGACGTCCTGATGTGGCGCACCGACGACGGTGGGCGTGGTTTCCGTCCGTCGACCACGGCGATCGCCGGCGGCCCTGGGCTGGTGGACCATCCCAGCCTCACGATCGGCACGGGAAGCCGCCCGGCAGCCACGCATCTGTACCTCGCCGCGGGGGTGTACGGCACCGCCGACGACGGTGTGGTCGTCGCCCGCTCCACCGACGGCGGCCGGACCTTCCAGCCCCCGCGTGGACTTGATCCGGCCGCAGGCGCCAGGGCCATCGCCCCCGTCACCGCCGCCGGACCGAACGGCTCGCTCACCGTCGCCTATGTCACCCCCTCCCCGAGCGGTGACGTGCTCCTCAAAGCCGTCACCTCAGGCGACCACGGCGAGACCTTCACGGAGCCGTTCACGCTGGCCGAGGTGCCGGCCATGGCGCCGGGTCTGGGAGACGTCACCGCGAAGAGCGGCCCGGCTCTTGCGGCTTCCGCCGACGGCGGCCTGATCTGCGCGGTCGTCACCGGCTTCGACGACGCGACCGGCATGTCGCGGCTGCTGCTGACGACATCGGCCGGCCCCGCCGCCCTCGCTCCGACGTGGAGTGGACCGATGACCGTGGCGGCCGGCGACGAGACGGTCTACCTACAGCCCCAAGTCGCCATCGCCGACGACAACCGCATCGCGATCTCCGTCTACTCCCTGTCCCTGGCAACCCTGCGCATGGACGTCCTGCTCCACATCTCGGATCCGGTGCGAGCCGCACCCGCGCAACCCGCCTTCGGGCCGCCCCTGCGCGTCACCACACAAGCCTTCGATCCCCGGCGGGCCATCGACACCGGCAGCACGCACTGGCTCGGCAACTACCAGGGAATGGCCGCTGCTCCCGGCCACGTCTTCCACCCGATCTGGACCGACACTCGCACCGGCCGCGCGCAGCTCTTCACCGCTGCCGTTCGCCGTCACCGCCCCTGACACCCCTGGGCAAAGGCGAGCGTGAGCCCTCCGGAGCGGGCAGGCAAACAAGCGCAAGCACGCCCGAGCCGTGGGTGAGGTCGACTCGGGGCGCCCTGCTGGTGTTTCCATCAGTGGGTTTCCCCGAGCCGCCTCCCGAACCCGGCGTGCCCGTCTCCGGGCACCGGG
>NZ_JBEYXB010000002.1:0-23537 GCF_040644935.1 Streptomyces sp. NPDC046915
GGCGCTCGGCGTGCTGCCCGGCCGGGAACGGGCCGGCGCGGTCGCCCATCTGGACGAGTGCGCGGACCCGAGCCGGGTCCGGCTCGGGGCGCCCCCTGCTGATAGGGACATTTCGGACTAAGGTCTGCTGTGTGACAGCGCACCCCCGGGCGGTCCCGGCGCTCGTCGCGGCGGCCTTCGTGCTGCTGCACGTCTTCGGCTACCCGGCCACCCGCTTCTCCAACGACTCCTACCGCTACGCCCGCGAGGCGTACGAGTTCCTCGGCGACTCCCCGCACGCGGCCACGCGGAAGGCCGTCGCCGCCTACTGCGAGGACACGGCCAGGCTGGTCCACCGCAACCGCATGCTCGACCAGCTGAAGTTCCGCGGACCGGGCCGCGAGGCCCAGTACGCGGCCGCCTGCGAGAAGAAGTACGCGGGCGGACTCGCGCCCACCGACCCGCGCTACGAGCGGATCTTCCACACCCGGCCCGCCTACCCGCTGATCGCCGCCCCCTTCGTGGCGCTGCTCGGCGCCAAGCCCGGACTCACCCTGGTCGCGCTCGCGTTCACCACGCTCGCCGGATTCCTCGTGTACCTGCTGCTGCGCGCACTGCGGGCGCCGCCTCCCGCCGCCGTGCTCGGCCAGGTCCTGTACTACGTGAGCCCACTCGCCTCCTGGGGCGGCCGGCCGCTCACCGAGGGCCCGGCCCTCGCCCTGATGACCGCGCTGCTGCTCGCCTCGGTGTGGCTGCTGCAACGCCGCGTCCCGCCCGGAGCCGTGCTGTTCACCGGCGCCCTCGCACTCGGACTCGCCGTCAAGTACTCCAGCTTCCTGCTCGTGGCGCCCTTCCTGGCGGTCGCCGCCTGCGCCTCGCTGCTCTTCGTCCGCCGCACCCGCCACCGCGGCACCTACGGGCTGGCCGGGCTCTCGGCGGGCGGCACACTGGCCGCGCTCGCCCTGGGCGAGGTCCTGAACCTGCCCGGCATCACCGACTCGCTCCAGGACACCTTCACCCTGCACTGGACCCGGCCCGAGATCGCCGACCCGTGGCGGGCCCTCGCCCGCCTCGACTACGACTACTGGTGGCAGTGGCTCCAGAAGGAGGCCCTGGCGCCCCTGCTGCTGTTCCTGCTCGTGGTGGGGGCCCGGGGGGTGTGGCGGCGCTCGGTTCCGGTCGCCCTGTGCGTGATCGCCATGGGCCTCACCGGGTTCGCGACGACGCTGGCGCACCCGCTCGCGATCGAACTGGACCGGCTGTACGTCCCGGTGTGGCTGATCCCGGTGATCGGCGTGCCGCTGGCACTCGACCGGCTGTGGCGTCCGGCCCCGGAACGGGGGAGCGCGGCGCCGCACGGCCCGGCCGGGTCTACCTCAACCTCAGCACGCCGGCCACCAGCCGCGCCGCCCGTCGCACCGTCGGGCGGGCGATCCCGCGGGCGACCGGGCGGATCAGGTGAGCGGTGACGCCGGCCGGCCGCCAGCGCACCTGGAGGCGGCCCGGGGCGCGGCCCTCCGGCTCCACCGTCACACGGTGGTGGGCGGTACGGGTGGTCAGGGCGGGAAAGTCCGGGGGAGCCAGCAGGACGCCCGTGTGAGCGAGGCCCTGCTGTCCGATGCGGAGCACGGGGTGGCGGATGCCGTCGAAGCCGTGCAGGGGCAGCGGTGCGGCGGCGAGGTCGACGTGGACCCGTCCCTCGAAGACGCCGGGACGCACCGGGTCGAGGCGGAAGGGGAGGGTGAGCCGGCGCCGGCCGGGGCTGAGGAGGAGGGCGGCGCGCTGCGGGCCGACGGCCAGGCGCAGTCCCGGGTCGTAGGTGCGGACCGTCAGGTCGAGCGAGGCGCCGGGTCCGGGGGTGAGCTCCGTGATCTCGTGGCGGAACAGGGCGCTGGGGAAGGGGCGCGCGTCCAGGTCCAGATCGGTCACGTCCAGCTCCCGGCGGGCCCAGATCGTCCCCGGGACACGGTCGCCCCAGTACGTGGCCTCGCCCTCGGGACAGGGCGTCACCTGTCTCGGTGCGACCGCGTGGCCCAGGCCGCGTGCCGCTTCCCGGGCCTCGGCCAGGCGGGCGTCGCGGACGAGCTGGAGGACGACGCGTTCCGGGCGCGGGAGGCGGGCGTACGCGCCGGGCTCGAGCGAGTCGAGGTACGGGGTGACGATCCGGGCGAAGGACGCCAGCCACACCTCGTCCCGGTACGGCAGGTCCCCGGCGTACATCCGGAAGTCGTGCTTGAGGAACTTGTAGTCCTTGTCCTCCCGCAGCGACTCGTGCCCGCTCTCGGTGAGGAACTCGTCGATCAGCCGCTGGACGTGGACGCGGTCGCGGACGTTGGTGAGTTTGTGCCGCTGGTTCGAGATCGAGGCGGCGCCGGCGTCCGCGTACGGGTCTACGTACCAGTGGTAGACCGGCTGCGGGATGATCGTGAAGGACTTCGCCAGGCAGTACGCCTGCGCCGAGAACAGCTGGTCCTCGTAGTGGATGCCCTCGGGGAAGCGCAGTCCGTGGCGGTCCAGGAAGGAGCGGGCGTACATCTTGCTGGTCGCCAGGTGCTCGAACAGGAGGCGGGGGTCCGCCTCGATGCCCCGCACCGTGCGGCGCTCGGCCACCAGGTGCGGCATCCAGGTCGAGCGGTGCCCGTTGTCCACCCGTATGCGCCGCACCGCGCCCATCGCGAAGTCGATCCGGCGCTCGCGGTGCGCGGCCAGGAGCAGTTCGACGGCGTTCGCGGGCAGTTCGTCGTCGCTGTCCAGGAACATCAGGTACGGCGCGCGGGCGATCTCCAGGGCGCGGTTGCGCGGGGCGCTGCAACCACCGCTGTTATCCGGCAGCCGGAGGTAGTGGATACGGGGGTCCTCGGCCGCCAGCCGCCGTGCCACCGCCGGGGTGCCGTCCGTCGAGTGGTCGTCGCTGATGATGATCTCGATGCCGGGGTGGGTCTGCCGCCGCAGCGAGGCGACCGCCCGGGGCAGGCGCGCCGCGTCGTTGTGGACGATCACCGTCACCGTGGCGTCGGGACGGTCGGGGTACCGGGGGGCAACGGGGGTCGGGACAAGGGGGGTCATGAAGCCGCCTCCTCGGGGGTCGGCGCCGGTGTGCGCTCCTCGACGGGGATCACGGGCGGCAGCGATTCCTCGCTCTCGCCGAGGAAGACCCGCCGCACGACCCGCTCGGCGGCGCGCCCGTCGTCGTACTCGCAGAAGCGGCGCCGGAACGCGGCCCGTGCCTTCGCCGCGCCCTCGTCCCGCCAGGCGCCCGTGGTGAGGATCTCCGCCAGCTCCTCCTGGGTGCGGGCCACCTGGCCCGGCGGTTCGGCCATCAGGTCGAAGTAGACACCGCGGGTCGTCGCGTACGTCTCCCAGTCGTCGGCGTAGATCACCATCGGGCGGTCGAGGCAGGCGTAGTCGAACATGATGGACGAGTAGTCCGTGACCAGCGCGTCCGCCGCCAGGCACAGGTCCTCGACCCGGTCGTACCCCGAGACGTCGACGACCCGCCCGGCGCGGCGCAGGCCGGCCGGCGGAGAGGCCGGGCCGCCGTAGAAGTAGTGGCCGCGCACCAGCAGGACGGTGTCCTCGCCGAGGCGGTCGGCCAGGGTCGCCAGGTCCAGGCGGGGGGTCCAGCCGGCCTCGTAGTCGCGGTGGGTGGGGGCGTACAGGACGGCCCGCCGGCCCGGCGCGATGCCCAGGCGGTCGCGGACGGCCCGTACGCCCTCGGCGTCGCAGGTGTGGAAGACGTCGTTGCGCGGATAGCCGTGGTCGAGGGACGTGTACCGGGAGGGGTAGGCGCGCTCCCACATGCGGGTGGAGTGGCTGTTGGCGGAGATGCTGTAGTCCCACTTGTCGACGCGGGCCAGCAGGGCGGCGAAGTCCATGCCCTGGGCGGCGGCCGGATGCTCCATCTGGTCCAGGCCCATGCGCTTGAGCGGGGTGCCGTGGTGGGTCTGGAGGTGGATCGCGTCGGGCCGTTTGACCACCGCGCCGGGGAAGTTGACGTTGTTGGTGAGGTACTTGGCCGTGGCCAGCACCTCCCAGTAGCGGCGGGTGCCGGGGACGACGTGGTCGGTGCCGGGGGGCAGGAGCGGCACGTTCTCCTTGGCCACCACCCACACCGGGCGGATGTGCGGGGCGAGCTCGGCGAGCTTCGCGGCGATCGCGGCCGGGTTGCAGGCCACCCCGCGGTCCCAGTAGGCGGCGAACACCGCCAGGCCGGGGTCGACCGGGCGGCCGAGGGCCCGGCGGTACTGGTGGTCGCGGAGCTGGACACCCAGTTGCCGCCTGCGGGTCCGCAGCGTCGCCTTCGCCGTGCGGCGGGTGCGGTTGGCGGCCTGGAAGGCGCGGTAGCGGGTGTAGGCGCCCTCCTCGAGCAGGGCGCGGCGGACGCCCTCCGGACCGGGCGGGCGCCGGTGGTCCGGCGCGCGCCAGCGGACCGCCGCCAGGGAGGCCCGGCGGAAGAACTCCCGGGCGACCGGCTCGGGCAGGGCCTCGCGGGCGAAGGTGCGCAGCAGCTCGCGGACCATGAGGTCGTAGAGGACCGCGCGGGTGTCGGGGCGGTCCTTGGCCAGGGACAGCAGCGTCTCGTAGCGGTCGACGAGGGTGTAGCGGTCCTCGGGGGTGACGGGGGGCAGGCTCTCGGCGCGCAGCCGGCGGTCGTCGTACGCCACCTGGTTCAGGCAGGCGATCCGTCCGGCGTGCAGCAGCGTCGCGTACGCCGCGCAGGGCTCGTCGTCGGTGCCGAGCCGCTCCTGGTGGGCCCGCCAGAAGCCGGCGCGCAGGGCGCGGTTGCCGAGCAGCGGGGCCAGGCGCAGCAGGTGGGGGGCCTCGTCCAGGGGGAGCTCGGCGCGGCCCGCCCGGGCCAGGAGGAGGCCGCCGCCGGAGGGCCTGCCGGAGGTCTGCCAGGTGCTGGTGGCGTGGTCGAAGAGGAGGACGTCGACCTCGTCGGGCAGTTCGGCGGCGCGCTCGGCGATCATGCGGGGGGCGCCGGCGGGCAGGACGTCCTTGGCGTGGACGAAGTGCAGCCAGCGTCCGGACGCCCGCGCGGCGCCCGCCGCCCGGGCCGCCGCGTCGCCCGTCCCGGCCGGCAGGGGCAGCACCACCGTCTCCGGGGAGTGCCCCTCGGCGGTCTCCCGGGCCCAGTCGCCGACCGCGGCCACGATCACCTCGGCGTCCGGGAGCGGGTGGGCGTCCAGGGAGTCGAGGAGTGCCGTCAGGTGTCCCTGGGTGTTCGGCCCGTAGACGATGACGCTGAGCTCGGGCATCGCGGGGGACTCCTTCGCCTCGACGTCACCGGGGTCGCACCTTTCAGCTCATAGTCACATCAATGGGATGAAAGGTGCGGACCTGGTTGCGCCGACCGGGGGGCTCAGGAGGGGCCGGGGGAGCTCAGGAGGGGACGGAGACCTTCGGCTCCGGGTTCTTCTTCGGCGTGGCCTTGGGCTTCTTGTCGCCGGTGAAGGCCTCGTACTCCTCGAGGACCTCCTCCGTCGGCCCGTCCATGCGCAGCTCGCCGCGCTCCAGCCACAGCACCCGGTCGCAGGTGTCGCGGATCGACTTGTTGTTGTGGCTGACCAGGAAGACGGTGCCCGCGTGCTTGCGCAGCTCGCGGATGCGTTCCTCCGAGCGCTTCTGGAAGGAGCGGTCGCCGGTGGCCAGCGCCTCGTCGATCATGAGGACGTCGTGGTCCTTGGCGGCGGCGATGGAGAAGCGCAGCCGGGCGGCCATGCCGGAGGAGTAGGTGCGCATCGGGAGGGTGATGAAGTCGCCCTTCTCGTTGATGCCGGAGAAGTCGACGATCTCCTGGTAGCGCTCCTTGACCTGCTCGCGGGACATGCCCATGGCGAGGCCGCCGAGGTAGACGTTGCGCTCGCCGGTCAGGTCGCTCATCAGGGCGGCGTTGACGCCGAGCAGGGAGGGCTGGCCGTCGGTGTAGATGTGGCCGTTCTCCACCGGGAGCAGGCCGGCCACGGCCTTCAGCAGCGTCGACTTGCCGGAGCCGTTGGTGCCGATGAGCCCGATCGCCTCGCCCCGGTACGCGACGAACGAGACGTTCTTGACCGCGTGCACCGTGCGCACGCCCGCCGCCTTCTCGGCCTGCTTGCGGCGCAGCATGCGGTTGAGGGCGGCGGTGGCGGTGCCGCGTCCGGCGCCGGTGCCGTTGACCCGGTAGACGATGTCGACCCCGTCGGCGATGACGGTGGGGATGGGGGTGTCGTTCACGTTGTCAGCCACGGCCGTACGTCTCCTCAGCCTTCCAGAAGTAGATGAAGCCGCCGACCCCGGCGAGCAGGGCCCAGCCCGTGGCCGCCACCCACACGTGCGGGGGCAGCTGGTGGGCGTGGAAGCTGTCGATCAGCGCGAAGCGCATCAGGTCGATGTAGACCGCGGCGGGGTTGGTCTCCAGCAGGACCGTCACGATGTGCGGGAGGTGGTCCTTGTTGGTGAGCTTGTCGATGCTCCACATGACGCCGGAGACGTACATCCAGGTGCGCAGCACGAACGGCATCAGCTGTGCGATGTCCGGGGTCTTCGCGCCCATCCGGGCCATGATCATCGACATGCCCGCGTTGAACGTGAACTGAAGCACCAGCGCCGGGATCGCCAGCACCCAGGAGACGGAGACCGGGACGCCGAAGCACAGCAGGATGACGACCAGCGCGGCCATCGAGAACAGCAGCTGCTGGAGCTGCTGGAGGCAGAAGGAGATCGGCAGCGCGGCCCGCGGGAAGTGCAGTGCCCGGACGAGGCCGAGGTTGCCCGAGATGGCCCGGGTGCCCGCCATGATCGAGCTCTGTGTGAACGTCCAGATGAACACGCCCGTGACCAGGAACGGGATGTAGTCCGGGACGCCGTGCTTGGTGCCCAGGAGCACACCGAAGATGAAGTAGTAGACCGCCGCGTTGAGCAGCGGGGTCATGACCTGCCAGACCTGGCCGAGCTTCGCCTGGCTGTACTGGGCGGTGAGCTTGGCGGTGGCGAAGGCGCCGATGAAGTGGCGCCGGGCCCAGAGCTGGCGGACGTACTCGGGCAGGGAGGGGCGGGCGCCGCTGACCGTGAGTCCGTGCCGGGCGGCCAGGGCCGAGAGGTCGTCGTCGGCCGGGACCGGGGTCGCGGGCGGTGTGTGGAGAACCTGGCTCACATCCGCTGCTTTCGTTCGGGGGGTGGGGGTGCGTGCGTCCGGGCTGCCGCCGGGTCCGCGTCGCCTGGCGTTTCCTTACGCGTCTCTTCACGTTTTCTTACGTCGGGACGGGACCGTATCGTCGCAACGTGAGAGTAGAGCCAATCGACGTCGGAACGCAACCGTTTCGTCGCAACGCCCTATGCTGGACGGTATGACGACGAACGCCGACGAGCCCCAGACGCGTCCGCGCCGACGGACCCCCGCCGGGGCCGCCGTACTCCGGGAGGACGTGACCGAGGCGATCCGGGCGGCCGTCTTCGAGGAACTGGCGGTCAGCGGCTACGCCCGCATGTCCATCGAGGGCATCGCGCGCCGCGCCGGCGTCGGCAAGACCGCCGTCTACCGCCGCTGGCGCTCCAAGCTGCACCTCGTCCTCGACGTCGTCTCGGCGCTCGCCGTGATGGGCCTGCCCGTGCCGGACACCGGCTCCCTGGAGGGCGACCTGCGACTGCTGTACGAGCTGACCTCGCGCGCGCTGCGCCACCCCGTCGCCTCGCAGATCATCCCCGACCTCCAGGCCGAGGCGGCCCGCAACCCCGACATCGCCGAGGCCATGCAGAAGGCCCTGCGCGACGGCCAGGAGGGCGTCGCCAGCAAGATCATCGCAGCGGCCGAACAACGCGGCGAAGTCCGCGCGGGCATCAACGACGAACTGGCCCTCGACCTGATCTCCGGCCCCCTGTACTGGCGCTCCGTGGTCATCCGCAGCCCGAAACTCCCCAAGGGCTATCTCCCCGCCCTGGCCAAGGCGACGGCCGCGGCGCTGAAGGCGCTCTGAGGCACCTGCTCGCCCGCGGCCCGGTCCACGCGGCCCGGTCGGTCAGCCCGCCAGGCTCCGGGCCAGTCCCGCCAGGTCCGCCGCGCGCAGCACCCGCCCGTCGAACCCGGGCAGCGGCACGTGCAGTGCCTCGGTCCAGCGCGTCGGTACCGCGTGGATGCCGTGGACGGCTCCGGCCAGGCCACCGGTGACGGCCGCCACGGTGTCCGTGTCGCCGCCCAGGTCGACGGCCGCGCGCACGGCGTCCTCGTACGAGGACGTGGTCCGCAGCGCCCATACGGCGGAGCCCAGGCAGGGCCAGACGGCACCGTTGAACTCGGTGGCGAGATCCGGGTGCCACTCGGGCGACAGGACCACCGCGTACCGTTCCCGGTGACCGGGATGAACGGACCGCAGTGCCTCCGGTACGGCGGCGAGCGGATCGTCTCCGTCCAGGGCGACCCGCACCAGGTCGTGGAAGACGGCCGTGCCCTCCCAGGCCGCCCGGTCCCCGTGGGTGAGCGCGGCAAGACGGCGTGCGGCGTCCATCGTCGCCTCCCGCCCCAGGGCGGCGAAGCGCACGGCGGAAGGCGCCGCCCGCATCAACGCCCCGTTCCCGGCCGCACGCCCGCCGCTCTGGAAGTGCAGCGCCGCCGCCAGATCCCACGGATCGCCGCTGCCGAGCACCGCCTCCGTCTGGAGGCCGATGTCCTTCGGGTCGGCGGCGGCCCACCGCTGGAACCGCCGGAACACGTCCGGCAGGTCCATTCCGCCGCGCTCCAGCAGCGACTCGGCGACCAGCACGGCCATCTGGGTGTCGTCGGTCGCCTCGCCGGGGTCCCAGCCGCCGCCCCCGCACATCTCACCGCCCTGCCCGGCCCGCGGGAAGCGGGCGGAGAAGGCACCCTCGGGGCCGAACTCGAAGGGGGCGCCCAGGGCATCGCCGACGGCGGAGCCGACGACGGCGCCGACCGCGCGTTCGATGTGTTCGACTCGCTCGTCACGGAGGGGTTCGGTCACCGGGGCAGCGTAAGGGCGGCGGTCGGTCGGTGGGGCGTCAGGTGTGGGCTGCCTCCGGGTGCAGGCGTAGCCAGCCTTCCCAGGCTGAGGTGATCATGTCTTCGATGTCGTACTTGGCCTGCCAGCCGAGTTCGACGGCGATGCGGTCGGCGGAGGCGACGACGCGGGCGGGGTCGCCGGGGCGGCGGGGGGCGACCGTCGGGGGGCGGTTGTAGCCGGTGATCGCGTTGATGCGGTCGATCATCTCCCGGACCGACACTCCCTCTCCGCGGCCGATGTTGAAGGTCAGGTTGATGCCGGGGGAGGACTGGAGGGCGCGGGCGGTGGCCACATGGGCCTCGGCCAGGTCCACCACATGGATGTAGTCGCGGACGCAGGTGCCGTCCGGGGTGGGGTAGTCGTCGCCGAAGATGCGTGGCGAGGCGTTCTCCGAGAGCTTCTCGAAGACCATGGGGATGAGGTTGTGGACGCCCGCGTCCGCGAGCTCCGGGCCGGCCGCGCCCGCCACGTTGAAGTAGCGCAGCGACGCCGTGGACAGCCCCGTGGCCCGGCCCGTCGCCCGCACCAGCCACTCGCCGGCGAGCTTGGTCTCGCCGTACGGGGACATCGGCGCGCACGGCGTCTCCTCGGTCACCAGCTCCCCGTGGCGCGCGGCGTCCGGCATGCCGTACACGGCCGCCGAGGACGAGAAGACGAAGGACGCGACACCGGCCGCCGTCGCCGCCTCCAGCAGGACCCGCAGGCCCTCCACGTTCTCCCGGTAGTAGTGCAGCGGGCGGTCCACCGACTCGCCCACCTGCTTCTTGGCCGCGAGGTGGACGACACCGGTGACGGAGTGCTCGGCCAGGGCGCGCGCCAGCCGGGCGCCGTCCAGCGTGGAGCCCGCCACCAGCGGGACCCCTTCGGGGACGCGGCCGGCGCTGCCGCTGGACAGGTCGTCGTACACCACGGCCTGTTCGCCCGCCTCCGTCATCGCCCGCACGACGTGCGCCCCGATGTAACCGGCGCCGCCGGTGATCAACCAGGTCATCTGAGGCCGTCCCCTCGTTCCGTGGCCCGTGCCGGTGCGTCGGTCGCCGGCCCGGCGCCACTTCTCAGTGAAGCAGGCGACGCAGCCGCCCGCGGCAAAGCTTGGCGGCTCCCCGGATCCCCGGGACCCCGGGCAGTCCCGGCGCGCGGGCGCGGCAGACCGGCGCCCGTGAGGCGTGCGCCGTCACATCGCGGTGGGCGCCGCCGTCCAGGAGGCGCCGTCCGCGGCCGGCGCGAGTGCGGAACGCACCGCGTCCGTCACGCGGTCGGCGTCGTTGTACCCGATGAGGACCACGCCGGGCTGCGGGGGCTGCGGGAGGTCCGGGGGCATGGCGGCCATGTAGGGGGAATCGCAGGAATGATGGGTGTTCGCCCGTTAACGGGGGCTCAGTGCTCGATGCGGAAGACGGCCGGAGGAGGAGCGGGGTTCAGTCATGGGCCGGGTCTTCGTGAGCAGGGGCCGGGTGGAGCGCCACAGCCGGGTGAGGGAGAGTACGGCGGCCGTCGTGAGGAGCCCGTTGCGCAGCAGCATCAGCAGGCAGCCCGTCCAGGTGCACCCCATGACATCGCGGTAGAGCGTGGGATAGGCGACGGCGCTGACCGCGCTCGCCGCCACGACCAGCGCGGCCACCGGGCGCTGGACGGTGTGCCGGGAGGTCAGGCAGACGGCGGCAAGGCCGATCAGCCAGATCATGTACTGCGGGCTGATGACCCGGCTGGTGACGGTGAACAGCAGCACGGCGCAGAGCGCGGCGTCGTAGGGCGTCGCCTCGGTCCACCGCCGGGCCCGTACCCGCCACAGCACCAGCAGTGTGAACGCGACCGCCGTGAGCGCGAGGGAGGCGGTGGCGACCGCGGAGACGTGCGGGCCGACGAGCTCGACCGCGCCGTACCGGTAGCGGGCCCGGCCGGGCCAGCCCGCGTGGGTGGCGAGGCTGAGCGCGGTCCCGCCGAGGGACTCGATCTGGATGCCCCGGTTCCCCTGCTGGCGCGCAAAGGCCAGGGGATTGCTGAACAGTCCGGCGAAGATCCCGAAGACGAGCGTCCCCGCGGCCGCCGCCCACGTCCACACCGACCGCGTCGCACGCCCCTTGGGCACCCCGAGCAGTACCAGCGCCGGCCATACCTTCACCAGCCCGCCGAGGGCCGCGAACACCCCGCCCACGCGCGGGGAGCGCGACATCGTCAACAGGGAGATGACGGCGAACGCCGTGACCTGCACGTCGTACCGCGCGAGCGGCACGTGCAGCAGCAGCGGCAGGGCGCAGACCCACAGCGCCGCCCCGCCCAGGCTGCGGCCGGGCCGGGTGCCCGCGCGGGCCAGCATCAGTGCGATCAGCGCGTCGGCGGCGAGCGTGAGGACCACGAACGCCTGGAAATAGGTCAGTCCGGGCAGCAACCCCGGCGCCAGCAGCACCGCGCCCGCGCCGGGCGGGTACTGCCACAGCTTGTCGTGCGCCGGAAAGGCGCCCCGGGACAGGGTCTCGTACCAGTTGAAGTACAGCCGCCACACCTCGCGCGCCACCGAGCCCCGCCCCAGCAGGCGAGCGGAGTCGTGGGCGAGCAGCCACAGCATCGCGGCGCGGGTGGTCAGCCAGACGACGGCGAGGGAGAACAGGCGGCGGTTCATCCCTGGCAGCGTAAGCCGCCAGGATGGAGTATTCCTGCTGATACGCCGTCAATACTCACCAAACATTGGCTAATCGCAAAAGATCGGGCCGTGGTGAACTTTCGTCCCCTGGTCAACCCGAAGTCGACTCGTGTCCGCCGCGGGGCGGCGGTGGCCGTTCCCGCGGCCGTGATGCTCGCGCTCGGGCTGTGGGGGCTGGACCGCGGCGGCATGTGGCGCGACGAGGCGGTCACCTTCCAGGTGGCGCGGCGCACGGTGCCGCAGATCTGGCGCCTGCTGCACGGGGTCGACGCGGTGCACGGCCTGTACTACCTGCTCATGCACGCCGTCCTCGCCCTCCACCCCGGCGAGGTCCTGCTCCGGCTGCCGTCGGTGTGCGCGGCGGCGCTGGCCACGGGCCTGGTCGCCGCGCTCGGCACCCGGCTGGCCCGGCCCCGCGTCGGACTGTGGGCCGGACTGCTGTACGCGGTCACGCCGATGGTCGGGCACTACGCGCAGGAGGGCCGCTCCTACGCCCTGGTCGCGGCCGGCGCGGCGGGAGCCACCCTGCTCCTGGTACGGGCGGTGCCGGCCGGCGGCCGGACCTGGTGGGCGTACGGCGCGGTCCTCGGCGTCACCTGCTGGCTGCACGAACTCGCCGTCCTGCTGCTGCTCGCCCACGCCGGGACGCTCGCCCTGGCCAGGGTGCCGGCCGGGGTGTGGCGGGGGTGGGGCCGCGCGGCCGGAGCCGTGACGCTGGCGCTGCTGCCGATGGTGGTGGTCTCGCACGCCCAGTCCGCGCAGCTCGCCTGGGTGCGGGAGCCGACGATGGAGACCGCGGGCGCGTTGCTGCGGGAGTTCGCGGGACCGACCTCCGGCGTGTACTGGGCCTGCCTGGCCCTCGCGGCCCTCGGGCTGACGGGGCTCGTGGGCGGCCGTGGGGAGGTGACGTGCGCGGGGGTGGCGCTGCCGCTGGCGGTGGTGCCGCCGACGGTCCTCATGCTGGCCTCGCGCCTGACCCCGCTGTACGTCGACCGGTACGTGCTCTACGCGCTCGCGGGGGCGCCGCTGCTGGTGGCGGCCGGGGCGGACCGGGTGGCCGAGCTGCTGGGACGCACCGGTCGTACAAGTCGTACAACTGGTCCGCTCGGTCCGCTCGGTCCGCTCGGTCCGCTCGGTCCGCTGGGACGCGTCCGCCCCGGGAACCCGCGTGTCCGCTCCCCCCTCCTCACCCTCGCCGGCGTCCTCGCCGTCGCCCTCGCCTTCGTCCACCAGCTCCCGGTCCTCCGCCAGGACCGCTCCCCGGACCACCGCCCCGACAACCTCGCCGCCATGTCCACCGACGCCGCCCGCGAACTGCGCCCCGGCGACCCCGTGCTCTTCCTGCCGTCGCACGCGCGGAGCACCGCGCTGGCCTACCCGGCGGGCTTCCGCGGCATCCGGGACGTGGCGCTCGCGGCGGGCGCGCCCGCGTCCGGCACGCTGTACGGGCGTGAGGTGGACCCGGACCTGCTGTGCCGCAGGCTGGCCGGGCTCGACCGGGTCTGGGTCGTCGCCGAGCGGCGCTTCGCCCGCTCGCCCTGGTACCCCGGCGACCCCACCGACCGGGCGAAACTGGACGTCGTGCGGGACCGGTTCGCGCTGCGGGAGGAACGGGCGCGCGACGGTGTGGTGCTGCGGCTCTACGTCCGCAGGACCCTGGCTACGGGCAGCCTGACCCGTCCAGTGCGGCTGCGTCCAGGGCGGTGGTGAGCCGGTCGAGGCGGGTGCGCAGCTCGCTGATCTCCGCCAGGTCGAAACCGGTCGCCTCGGCGATGCGGCGCGGCACCTGAAAGGCCCGCTCGCGCAGCGCCGCACCCTCCCCGGTCAGCCGCACCTCCACCGAGCGTTCGTCGCGGGCGCTGCGCTCGCGGCGGACCAGGCCGGCTGTCTCCAGCCGCTTGACCAGCGGGGAGAGCGTGCCGGAGTCCAGGCGCAGGTGTTCGCCCAGTTTCTTGACCGGCAGGTCGCCGTGCTCCCACAGCACCAGCATCACCAGGTACTGCGGGTAGGTGACGCCGAGGTCCTTGAGGACCACGCGGTAGACGCCGTTGAAGGCGCGGGACGCGGCATGCAGGGAGAAGCAGATCTGGCGGTCCAGGTGGAGCCAGTCGGCCTCGGGAGCGGGGACGGAGGACGGGGTGGCGGTCATGGCTCCAGGATAGCTCTTGCGAGTCATTTAGTTGTGCGCAATTGAGTTGTGTGCTCTACTTGTGGTCGTGAGGCGGCCCACCGAGGCGCCGCCGGAACGTGACTTCGAGAGGGATGGTCATCCATGGACGCGCTCTACACCGCTGTCGCCACCGCCACCCACGGCCGCGATGGCCGCGCCGTGTCCTCCGACGGCAAGATCGACCTCAAGCTGGCCCCGCCGGTGGAGCTGGGCGGCAACGGCGAGGGCACCAACCCCGAGCAGCTCTTCGCCGCCGGTTACGCCGCCTGCTTCGGCAGCGCCCTCGGTCTGGTCGGCCGCCAGGCGAAGGTGGACGTCAGCGACGCCGCGGTGACCGCAGAGGTCGGCCTCGGCAAGCAGGGCGAGGGCTTCGGCCTGAAGGTGACGCTGCGCGTGGAGCTGCCCGAGACCGTGGACGAGGCGACCGGCCGCAAGCTGGTGGAGACCGCCCACCAGGTCTGCCCCTACTCCAACGCCACCCGCGGCAACATCGAGGTCGACCTCGTCATCGAGTAACCACGCTCACCTCATCGAGTGAACCTCTCGTCCGGCCTGCCCCTGTGCCGGCACCGGCAGCGCACGCCGGACGAGAGGTTCCAGCAGCAGCGGCACCCCGACCACCGGCAGCAGCCAGGCCAGCACGATCAGCCGGTCGCCCCAGATGTTGATGTCGGGGTGCGCGGCCTGGGTGAGGAGCCCGGTGCCCGCGACCGCCAGCAGGAAGCAGCCGAACGCGCGCCGCCGCACCGCACCCCGCGCCCCGGCGACCAGCGCCGCCAGGAACAGCGGCTCCCACAGCTGCCGCCGGATCCACTCCAGCCAGAAGCCGGCCTCCAGATGCCCCAGGTCCCGCCACGGGCCGACCCGGTCCGGGCGGGTGAAGTGACCGGTGAGCAGGTCCTGGAGGCTCTCCGCCTCGGACGGGTAGTGCAGCAGCCAGGCCAGCAGCACCGTGCCCAGAGCGGCGCAGCAGCCCACGACCGCGATCGCCGTCACCCCGCGCCCCGGAGCCCGCCCGCGCCGCCGGCGCCGCACCGCGACGGCCGCGCCCGCGACGGCCAGGCTCGCCCCGAGGAACAACGCCTGCGAGTGCTTCACCGGGAACAGCGCGAGCAGGGCACCGGTGGCCAGCGCCACCCCGGCCCGAGCCCGGCCGGTCAGGGCCAGCGCGCAGCCCCACAGTGCGACCAGGGTCAGCGCCAGCAGCAGGCCCTCGGTCATCGGGCGCATGGCGGTCGGACCGCACGGCAGTACGTAGAACAGCACCTGGCCGGTCAGCGCGAGCGACACGGGGACGGACAGGGTGCGCAGGATCAGGTGGACCAGCACCCCGCCCGTGACCGTCACGACGACACTCGCCGCCCACACCCCCCAGGTCACCCCGAACACCGTGACGAACGGCACCAGGAACACCGGATAGCCGGGCCGTGCCTCGAAGAACCGGCGCAGCCGCGGGCCCACGAACGGCGCGACGTGCCCGTCCGTCTGCCCGGCCCGCAGCCGCCGGTCCACCAGCCGCCACTCCTCGGCCCGGCACTGGGCGTACACCCGCCCGGTGGGGTCCGGCCGGTGGTAGCGCACCACGTCCACGCTCTGGCCCCGGGCCGCCAGGGACGCCCGGCCCTCGCACACCCAGTCGATGGTGCCGGCCGCAGCCGCACGCTTGTCGTCGCCGCGCAGGCTCAGTGCGTACGAGACGTAGCTCTTGGAGTCGGGGGTGTCCCGGCCGGTGACGTCGGCGAGCTGGAGCAGCGCGAACACGGCGCCCAGGACCAGGACCCAGGTGCGCGGCCTCACGTCGACGCGAGCAGGTCGTGACCGGCGGCCGGACCGGGCACCAGGGCGCCCTCCGGCTCCGGCATCGGCTCGCCCAGCATCAGCGTCCGTACCACCCGCTCGGCGGCCCGGCCGTCGTCGAACTCGCAGAACCGGGTACGGAAGTCCGCCCGCAGCCGCGCCGACTCCTCGTCGTGCCACGACCCCGAGGCGAACAGCCACGCCAGCTCCCGGTAGGAGCGCGACACATGGCCCGGCGCCTCCGCCGTGACATCGAGGTAGGCGCCCCGGCTCGCCACGTACGCAGGCCAGTCGTCGGCGTGCACGACGATCGGCCGGTCGAGGTTGGCGTAGTCGAACATCAGGGCCGAGTAGTCGGTGACCAGCGCGTCGGAGGCGAGCATGACCTCCTCCACGTGCGGTTCGTCCGTCGCGTCCACCAGCACGCCCCGCCGGTGCAGTTCGGCGAGGCCCAGCCCGCGCGCGGGACCCGCGGCGACGGTGGGGTGCAGCCGGACGACGAGGGTGTGGCCCTCGCCGAGGTCGGCGGCGAACCGGGCCAGGTCCACCCGGTCGACGTGGCCGCCCCGGCGGTAGTCGCGGCGGGTCGGCGCGTACAGCACGACCGTGTGCTCCTCAGGGATGCCGTGCCGGACCCGGAACCCGGCCCCGTCGCCGAACGTTCCCCTGACGAGGGCGTCGTTGCGCGGGCTGCCGGTGCGGACCGAGGTGAAGTGGCAGGGGTAGGCCCGCTCCCACACCAGCTCGGAGTGGCGGTTGGCGACCAGGCTGTAGTCCCAGCGGTCGGCCCGGCGCAGCATCTGCGGCACGTCGAACCCGTACCGGGCACCGGGCTTGCCCAGCAGATCGGCGCCCATGTACTTGAGGGGGGTGCCCTGATGGGTGTGGATGTACACGCTGCCGGCCCGCTTGACCAGGGTGCCGGGCCAGTTGACGTTGTTGACGAAGAACTTCGCCCGCGCGGTGACGTCCAGGTAGCGCGGCGAGTCGACGAGCACGTACTCGACGTCCGGGGGCAGCTGCCGCGCCTCCTCCGCGTCCCCGGCCACCCACACCCCCCGGATGTGCGGCGCGAACTCGCGCGCCGCGCGGTACACGGCCGCCGGGTCGCCGAGCACCCCCTTGTGGGAGAACGCCGAGTACACGGCGAGGTTCGCGTCCAGCGGGCGGCGGGCATGCAGCCCGGCCAGCCCCCGCCTGGCCCGCCCGGCCACCGCCTTGCGGGCCTCCAGACCACGCCGCCCGAGCTCCCGGCCGGCCCGCCCGGCCTGCCGCTTGACCTGGTACATCGGGTAGCTGCCGGTGAGCAGGCGGACCTCCCCGTCGACCGGGGCGCCCTCGGGCCGGTGCCCGGCGAACATCCGGGCCGTGCGCCGGAAGAACTCCGCCCTGTCGGAGGGCGGCAGCCGGTCCGGCTTGGCCAGGATGTCCAGGCAGTGCTCGCCCATCTTGCGGTGCAGATAGGGCCGCCAGGCCGCGAGCTGGGGGCGGGAGCCGACGAACGCGAAGACCCGCTCGTACTGGTCGTGGATGTCGAAGTGCTTGCGGCTGGTGGTGGACAGGATGTTGCCCTGGCGGCGCTGGCGGTAGTTCAGGCAGATCCGGTCGAGGGCCGCGATCCGCCCGGCGCTGAGCATGACCGGGAAGGTCCAGGGGGTGTCCTCGTAGTAGCCGGGCGGGAACTCGAAGCCGTTCTCCTCGACGAAGTCCCGCCGGTAGACCTTGTTCCACACCACCATCAGCAGGTCGAGGATCTGCGGGTACTCGGCCGCCGTGAAGGTGGCGGGGCCGGCCTCCGTGAGCAGGTGGGCGAGGACGTTGCGGCGCGTCCCGCCCCACCAGTAGGTGCGCGCGTAGTCGAAGACCAGCACGTCCGGGTCGCCGGACTCCGCCAGACGGTCGGCGATCGCGCCCAGCGCGCCGGGGGTGAGGGTGTCGTCGCTGTCGAGGAAGAAGAGGAAGTCGCCGGTCGCGCGGGGCAGTCCGGCGTTGCGGGCGCGGCCGAGGCCGACGTTCTCCGGCAGGTGCAGCACCTTCACGCGCGGGTCCCGGGCCGCGTACTCGTCGAGGATGGCGCCGCAGCCGTCCGGCGAGCAGTCGTCCACGGCGATCAGCTCAAGGTCCCGGAAGGACTGCTCCAGAACCGAGTCGAGGCACTCGCGCAGGAATCCCTGCACCTTGAAACACGGGACGATGACGCTGAATCGGGGCACGGCGGGTCAGCTCCTCACGAGGGTCGCGGCGGCGGGGGCGGGGATGCGCTCCGCGAGCGGGATCACCGGTGGGATCGCCTCCGGCGGTTCGCCGAGCAGTACCCGCCGTACGACGCGCTCGGCGGCCCGGCCGTCGTCGAACTCGCAGAACCGCCGCCGGAACGCGGCCCGCAGCTCCCTGGACCCGGGCCCCGCGTAGGAGCCGTCACGGAAGACCCGGGCGAGTTCCTCGGGCGTGCGGGCGACCGGGCCGGGCGGCGCGGCCATCAGGTCGAAGTAGACGCCCCGGGTCTCCTGGTAGACCTCCCAGTCGTCGGCGTACACCACGATCGGCCGGTCCAGGTTGGCGTAGTCGAACATGATCGACGAGTAGTCGGTGACCAGCGCGTCGGCGGCCAGGCACACGTCCTCCGAGGAACGGTGCGCGGTGACGTCGATGATCCGGCCGCTGCTCCCGCCCAGTCCCCGGTCGTAGAAGTAGTGGGCGCGCAGCAGCACGACCACGTCCTCACCCGCCGCCTCGCAGAAGGCCTCCAGGTCGAGGCCGGTCTCGAAGCCGGTGTGGTGGTCGCGGTGGGTGGGGGCGTACAGGACGGCGGTCGCGTCCTGGGGGACGCCCAGCTCGCGCCGGATCCGGGTGACGTCCTCGCCGGTGGCCGTGCAGAAGACGTCGTTGCGCGGATAGCCGTACTCCAGCGCCTCGTACGAACCGGGGAAGGCACGCTCCCACATCTGCGTGGAGTGGCGGTTGGAGGAGAGGTTGAAGTCCCAGCGGTCCACCCGGCCGAGCAGCTTGGCGAAGCTGCCGGTCTGCGCGGCCACCACCGGGTACGTCGACTGGTCCACGCCCATCCTCTTCAACGGGGTCCCGTGCTGGGTCTGCACGTGCACGCTGCCCGGCCGTTTGACGACGCCCTCGGCGAAGTTGGCGTTGTTGACCAGGTACTTGGCGCGGGCCAGCACCTCCCAGTAGCGGCGGCTGCCGATCACCGCGTAGTCGACGCCCCCGGGCATGGCGTGCTCCTGGCCGGGCTCGACCAGGAACACCGAGCGGATGTGCGGGGCGAGTTCCCGGGCCTTGGCGTGGATCGCGGCCGGATTGCAGGCGTAGCCGCGGCCCCAGTAGGCGCAGTACACGGCGAGGTGCGGGTCCAACGGGCGGCGCAGGTCACGCGCGTACCGCAGGCGCGTGCGCAGCGCGCGCGGGCGCGGTACGCCCTCGACGGCCCTCACCGCCCCCTGGTTGGCGCCCCGCAGCGCGCGGAACGCCGTGTACGCCCCCACAGCCAGCAGCCGGTGCTGCACGCCCAGGCTGCCGCCCGGCACCCGGAAGCCGGCCGGACGGTGCCGCCGGTACAGGCGGCACGCCCGGCGGAAGAACACCCGGCGCCCGGAGGACAGCCGCTCGGGCCGGGAGGCCGTCTTCAGCACGACCGCGAAGAGCTGCTCGAACAGCGCCCGCGTCCGCTCGGCGGTCAGCCCCCGCTCGGCCGCCCCGGTCAGCACCCGCTCGACCTGGTCGAGGAGGTCGTGCTGGTGCGGCCCCGGCAGGTTGAGCCGGCTGCCCTGCCGCCGCAGCCGGTGCCGCAGCACGACCTGGCGCAGCACCGCGATCCGCTCGGCGGCGAGCGTGGTCAGACCGCCCCAGCCGAGGTCCGTGAAGTGGCCCTCGGGAAAGGCCAGCTCCCGCCCGGTGACGAAGGAGCGGCGGTAGGCGGCGCTCCACGGCGGCAGTTGCACGCCGGTGACCTGCGGTGCCCGCTCCGGGGCGAAGGCCCCCTCCGGCGCCCTCGCCAGCAGCGGCTGCGCCGGGTTGCTCGGCTCGCCGTCCCACCAGGGGGTCCGCAGGTGCTCGAAGTACAGCACGTCGACGTCCCCCGTCCGAGCCAGCCGCGCGTCGAGCGCGGCCAGCGCCCCGGGTACGAGGAGGTCGTCACCGTCGAGGAACAGCAGATACGCGCCGGTCGCCGCCCGCGCCCCGGTGTTGCGCGCCTCGCCGCGCCCGGCCGAGGGCGACGAGTGGACCGGGGTCACCCGGGAGTCCCGCTCGGCGTATCCGGCGGCGACCTCGGCGGCCGGGGTGTCGGGCCCGTCGCAGACCGGGATCAGCTCCAGGTCGCCGAAGGACTGGGCGAGGACCGAGTCCAGTGCCTGGGACAACCGGCCGGCGACCCCGTGGGACGGGACGATGATGCTGAAGCGGGGCATTCTGCTCTCTCTGTGGTCTGTCCTGGCGCCAGTCCTGCCGTCCTGGGCTCAGGCCGTACGGGCGCGGCCGGGCCGCCCGGTCGGCCGCCAGGTGGACGGCCGGGACGGAGTGGGCCGCGAGGTGTTGTGGGGCATGGGAACTCCCGGAAGGACAAACGGCGTTCAGCGGCTCTCGGTGACGGGGCGAGGGCCGGAAGGTTGCGGCACGGTGGCGAGCGGGGAGCGCGTGAGCACCGACACCGCCGACGGCACCGGGTTCCGCTGCTCCAGCGGCACGACCTTCGGCAGCCCCGCCGGCTCGCCCAGCACCACGTGCCGTACGACCCGCTCGGCGGCCCGTCCGTCGTCGTGCGGGCAGAAACGCTCCCGGAACGCGGCGCGCAGCTGGGTGGAGCGGGAGCCCCGCCAGTGGCCGGTGGTGAAGATGTCGATCAGCTCGTCCTCGGTGCGCGCGACCGCGCCCGGCGGGAAGGCGCGCAGGTCGAAGTAGGTTCCGCGAGCCGCGTCGTACGCCTCCCAGTCACCGGTGTGCACGACGATCGGCCGGTCGAGGTTGGCGTAGTCGAACATGATCGACGAGTAGTCGGTGAGCAGCGCGTCCGAGGCGACGCAGAGCTGCTCGACGCTCGGATGGCCGCTGACGTCGATGACCCGGCCGCCCTCGCCCGGGGGCCCGCCGTGCCGGCCGTGGCCGCGGGCCAGGATCACATGGCGCGGGCCCAGCCGGCGCAGGATCCGCTCCAGGTCGAGGACGGGGCGCTGGGTGCGTCGGTAGTCGCGGTGGGCGGGGGCGTACAGGATCGCGACCGCGCCCTGCGGGATGCCGAGCGACTCGCGCAGCCGCGTCACGTCGGCGGAGGTGGCCCGCTGGAAGACGTCGCTGCGGGGACAGCCGTACTCCAGCGTGGTGTAGCGGCCGGGGTGGACGCGTTCCCAGGTCAGGGTGGAGTGGCGGTTGGCGGACAGGACGTAGTCCCACTTGTCGACGCCTTCGAGGAACTCCTCGAAGTCCGTGTCCCGGGCGGCCGCCGGGCGCTCCTGGAGGTCGAGGCCCATGTGCCCCAGCGGGGTGCCCTGCCGGGTCTGCACGAAGACCTGGCCGCGGCGCTTGACCAGGCGGCGGTCGAAGTTGGCGTTGTTGACCAGGTACTTGGAGCGGGCCAGCGCCGTCCAGTAGGCGGCGGTGCCGGGGCGCAGCCGGCGCGTGCCCGGCGGGACGGTGTGCTGGTGCTCGGAGCGGGCGACCCAGGCGGTGCGGACGTGCGGGGCGTGCGTGCGGAACGCCGCCTCCAGGGCGCCCGGGTTGCAGCCGTGCCCGCGGTCCCCGTGCGCCGCGAACACCGCGCGGTCGGCGCGCAGCGGAAGGCGCAACTGGATCCGGTAGTGCAGCCGCAGCACGGCGGCCCGGACGGCACGGGCGGACTTGGCGGCCGCCTTGCGCGTGCGGCGGACCGCCGAAGCGGTCGACTGGAGGGCGCCGTAGGTGCGGTGCAGGCCCAGGCGGACCAGGGTGTGGCGGAGGCGGACACGCAGGGGGGCGGGGGCGCCGGGGGCGTGGTAGCGGCGCAGGTGGGCGCGGGCCGTGCGCAGGAACTCGGCGCGGGTGCCGCGCGGCAGCCGGTCGCGGCGGGTGTACACCGTCACGAGGTGGTCGGCCATGCGGCGGAACAGCTCCGGCCGCCACCGGGCGAGCTCCGGCCGCTCCTCGACGTGGGCGAACACCCGGTCGTACTGCTCGAACACGTCGAAGTGTCTGCGGCTGGTGGTGCGCAGGATGTTGCCCTGGCGGCGCTGCCGGTAGTGCACGCACACCCGGTCGAGCGTGGCGATCGACCCGGCCGTCATCAGCACCGGGAAGGTCCAGGGGGTGTCCTCGTAGTAGCCCGGGGGGAAGCGGAAGCCCTCGCGTTCGACGAACTCCCGCCGGCAGGCCTTGTTCCAGGCCACCATCAGCACCTTGAGCAGTTCCGGGCGGTCCTCCAGCCGGAAGGGGGCCGGGCCCTGCTCGGTCAGCAGGCCCGCGACCTTGTTGCGGACCGCCTCGCCCGTCCAGTAGGTGCGGGCGTAGTCGTAGACCAGGACGTCCGGCTCCCCGGTCGCCTTGATCCGGTCGGCGAGCGCGCGCAGCGCGTCCGGGGTGAGGGTGTCGTCGCCGTCCAGGAACACCACGTAGTCGCCCCTGGCCTGCTCCAGGCCCGCGTTGCGGGCGCGGCCCAGGCCCTGGTTCTCGGGCAGGTGCACCGCCCGCACGCGCGCGTCCCGGGCCGCGTACTCGTCGATGACCGCGCCGCAGGCGTCCGGCGAGCGATCGTCCACGGCGATCAGTTCGAGATCGGGATACGACTGCGAGAGCACCGAGTCCAGGCACTCGGGCAGGTACGCCTGGACCTCGTACGCGGGGACAATGACACTGAACCTGGGCAAGGGGCATCCATGGGTCGGTCGGCGCGGGCGTTCTGCCCGGGAACGGCCAATGGAGTGACTTGGTTACGGTTTGTACGGCATGTGGGGGACATCCCGGTGAACGTGGAGGGGCGGGCCGGTGTCCCGGCCCGCCCCTCCGGACAGCGCTGTCAGGTGCCTGCGTGACCGCCTACTTGACCGCGCCCGCCATCACGCCCGTCACGAACTGCCGCTGGAACGCGAAGAACACGGCCAGCGGGATCACCATGGAGATGAACGCGCCGGGTGCCAGGACGTCGATGTTGTTGCCGAACTGGCGTACCTGCGTCTGGAGCGCGACCGTGATCGGCTGGCTGCCCGACTTGGTGAACACCAGCGCGACCAGCATGTCGTTCCACACCCACAGGAACTGGAAGATGCCCAGGCTCGCGATGGCCGGCCCGCCCAGCGGCATCACCACCCGTGCGAACAGGCGGAGTTCACCGGCGCCGTCCAGCCGGGCCGCCTCCAGCAGCTCGCGGGGGATCTCCGCGAAGAAGTTCCGCAGCAGGAACACCGCGAAGGGCAGACCGAAGCCCACGTGGAACAGGACCACGCCGAAGATCGTCCCGAACAGGCCGATCTTGCCGAACAGTTCGGCGATCGGGATCAGCGCGACCTGCACCGGTACGACCAACAGGCCGACCACGCCCAGGAACCACCAGTCGCGGCCCGGGAACTCCATCCACGCGAAGGCGTAACCCGCGAGGGAGCCGATGACCACGACCAGGACGGTCGCCGGGACCGTGATCAGGACGGTGTTCCACAGCGAGCTGGTGATGTCGCCGTTCTCCAGCAGCTTCTGGTAGCTGTCGAAGGTGAGTTGGGACGGCTTGCTGAAGACGTGCCACCAGCCGGTCGCACTCATGTCCTCCGGCGCGCGCAGCGAGGAGATGAGCAGCCCGATGGTGGGCACCAGCCAGAACACTCCGACGACGACGAGGAAGGCGCGGACCAGTCCTCCGCCGAGCTTCTCCACGAGCTTGGAGCCCAGCGACTCCTTCGCCTTCACGGTCTCCACAGGCGTCACCTCGCCGATGCTCCCGGCGTGGGTGGTCATCGCCGCACCTCCCGCCTCAGCCGGCGAATATTGC